>JAKDRW010000062.1 GCA_030454225.1 Vreelandella subglaciescola
GGGCGGGCCCGTCTTTCGCCCCCCCCCCAAAAACGCGGCCGGCGATTTACCGGGGCCCGGGCGCGGCCCGGCATTGGGGGTGGGGGGGGGGGGCGACGTCGAGTAAAAACGTCTGGCCATGAATCAGTCGCTGATAGGCGTCTTCATCGAGCGCCAGTGCCGGCAGATGATCGACCAGCACGTCTGGCGCCATCAGTTCGGCTTCTCTTGCGGCCTGGTCCGCCAATCCGTCAAGTGCTTCGAGCGTCCACATGCCGGCGGCGTCAAACGGCCCGGTTGCAAGCCGCCTGAGCGCCGAAATATGGGCACCGCAGCCCAGTGCGAGGCCAATATCTTCTGCCAGCGTGCGAATATAGGTGCCTTTGCTGCAGCGGACTTCAAGTTCGAAGGCGTCCTGAGCAAACGCCGTAAGGCGCGCATCATACACCGTTATGCGCCGCGCTGCACGCTCCACGTGCTGGCCTTCGCGCGCCAGTTCGTAAAGCTTGCGCCCCTGATGCTTGAGCGCCGAGTACATTGGCGGGACTTGATCGATCTCGCCGTGAAAGCGCGCTATTGCCTCTTCGACGCTAGCCTGATCGAGCGCCGGCACGTCGCGGCGTTCAACCACCTCGCCGTCGGCGTCGCCGGTGTCGGTGATCACGCCAAGCGCTACCCGGGCACGGTAGACCTTGTCGGCCTCCAGCAGCTGGGAGGAAAACTTGGTCGCCTCGCCCAGGCAAATCGGCAACAGGCCGGTCGCCAGCGGATCGAGGGTGCCGGTATGCCCCGCTTTTTGCGCTTGAAACAAGCGCCGCACGCGTTGCAGCGCGTGGTTGCTGGATACGCCCGCGGGCTTGTCCAGCAACAGCACGCCGTTAACCGGCAGCCCACGACGACGGCGCGCCATTAGCTGCGTTCCTCGTCGTCGCCACCGCGGCTTTCGCCCTCGTTCTCGTCGGCGGCGTTGCGCTCGCGGTCGCTGGCCACGGCGTCTTCGATCAGCGACGACAGCCGCTGGCCGCGGGCTACGCTTTCATCAAAGTGAAAGCGTAGCTCGGGCACGTGGCGCAGCTTTACCCGGCGGGCAATCTGGCTGCGCAGAAAACCGCCGGCGCGTTTGAGTACCTGCAGGTTTTCCTTTACCCGCTCGGGCGTCTGTTCGCCGAGCAGCGTGACGTAGACATCGGCATAGCCAAGGTCGCGGCTTACGGTCACGCCGCTGACCGTGACCATGCCCAGACGCGGGTCCTTGATCTCCCGCTGGATCAGCACCGCCAGCTCTTTTTGCAGCTGATCGGAAACTCGATCAGTACGCTTGAATTCGCGCATGTTGACTCCTGGCGGCCTTAAAGGCTGCGCTCGACCTTCACCTGGTCAAAGACTTCGATCTTGTCGCCGACCTGGACGTCATCATAGTTCTTCACGCCGATGCCGCACTCGGTGCCGTTACGCACTTCCTGAACGTCGTCCTTGAAGCGGCGCAGCGATTCAAGCTCGCCTTCGTAAATCACCACGTTCTCGCGCAGCACGCGGATACGCTTGTGGCGGTGTACGGTACCTTCGATCACCATACAGCCGGCCACCGCACCGATCTTCGGCGCGCGGAACACGTCGCGGACTTCGGCCACGCCGACGATTTCTTCTTTCCAGTCCGGCGCAAGTTTGCCGCTCATGGCCTGTTTGACTTCGTCGATCAGCTGGTAAATAACGCTGTAGTAGCGCAGGTCCAGCCCTTCGCGCTCGATAATCTCACGCGCAGCGACGTCGGCACGCACGTTAAAGCCGACCACGATCGCTTCGCTGGCAAGCGCCAGGTTGGCATCGGTACCGGTAATACCGCCCACGCCTGAAGACACTACCGCCACTTCAACCTCATCGGTCGAGAGCTCTTCCAGCGCGGTACGAATCGCTTCCAGCGAGCCCTGGACGTCAGCCTTGAGCACGACGTTGACCTTGGCGGTCTCGCTCTTCTCCATCTGGCTGAACATGTTTTCCAGCTTGGACTTCTGCTGGCGAGCCAGGCGCACTTCGCGGTATTTGCCCTGACGGAAGTTAGCCACTTCGCGGGCCTTCTTGTCGTCAGCCACGACCAGGAACTCGTCGCCGGCGTTCGGCGTTCCGCCAAGCCCCTGGATCTCTACGGGCATCGCCGGCCCTACGGTCTCAACCTGCTTGCCCAGCTCGTTGGTCAGGGCGCGCACGCGGCCGTAGTGCAGGCCGGCCAGCACGATGTCGCCGCGGCGCAGCGTGCCGTTCTGTACCAGCACGGTAGCGACCGGACCACGCCCCTTGTCCAACCGCGATTCCACGACCACACCTTTGCCGGGCGCTTCGGGAACGGCGGTCAGCTCGAGCACTTCGGACGCCAGCTGCACGGCTTCGATCAGCGCGTCGATGCCTTCACCGCTTTTCGCCGAGACGTGGACGAACTGGGTATCGCCGCCCCACTCTTCGGAAATCACGCCGTACTGGGAGAGCTCGTTCTTCACCCGGTCCGGATCCGCCGCCGGCTTGTCGATCTTGTTGACCGCCACGACCATGGGCACTTCGGCCGCCTTGGAGTGCTCGATGGCCTCGATGGTTTGCGGCATCACGCCGTCATCGGCGGCGACCACCAGAATCACCACGTCGGTGGCTTTGGCGCCGCGGGCACGCATGGCGGTAAACGCCGCGTGGCCGGGTGTATCCAGGAAGGTAGCGCCGCCGTTGTCGCTTTCAACGTGGTAGGCGCCAATGTGCTGGGTAATGCCGCCGGCTTCGCCAGTCGCCACCTTGGCCTTACGGATGTAGTCCAAAAGCGAGGTTTTACCGTGGTCGACGTGACCCATGACGGTCACCACCGGCGCACGGGTGATGGCTTCACCTTCGTAGGACACGCTGTCGAGCACTTCGACTTCCAGCGCGTCATCCTTGACCAGCTTGGGCTTGTGGCCCATTTCTTCGACCACGATCACCGCGGTCTCCTGGTCGATAGTCTGGTTGATGGTGACCGCCGCGCCCATGGTGAACATGGCCTTGATCACTTCGTTGGCTTTGATCGACATCTTGTCGGCAAGCTCGGCGACGCTGATCGACTCAGGGATAGAGACTTCGCGCACGATCGGCTGCGTCGGCTTCTGGAAGCCGTGCTTGCCGCCGCCCTGACTGCCACCGCGGCGGCTGCCGCCACGGCGCTCGGCGCGCTTGGCTTTCTTGCCGCCACGGCGACGCTCGTCGCGGTCGTTGCGCGAATCGCTCTCGTCCCGACGGCCTTTTTTCTTGGCGGCGGTTTTGTTCGGCGGCGCGCTGCGACGGTCGGTACGGCCTTCCTTGGGCGGCGCCGGCGGCATGTCGTCGCCTGAGGCGTTGCCGCTGTCAAGGTCGGGCACCGGAATTTGCAGCTCGGTGGGAATATCCGCGCTCTTGGCCTTTTCCGCGGCGAGCTTGCGCTCGGCTTCGGCTTCGGCCATGTCGCCTACCAGCTGGCGCGGGCCTTCGTAACTGGGCTCCGCCGCCTTGGGCTTGTCGTCTTCGGCGCTTGTCACGTAGGTACGCTTCTTGCGCACCTGCACGTCGATAGTTTTACCGCGCTCGCCGGTCTTGATCCGGCTGCGAGTTTTGCGCGTCAGCGTGATGCGGCTTTTATTGGCCTCATCTCCGCCGTGATTTTTCTGCAGCGAATTCAGCAGGGTTTGCTTGTCGTCTTCCGACACCGCGTCGTTTTCCGAGGCGTGCTTAAGCCCGGCTGCTTTCATTTGATCGAGCAGGCGGGACGCATCGCGGCCCACCTTTGCTGCAAAATCCTTTACTGTCATGTCTGACATTCTTGACCCTCCTCAGCCCGTGACCTGTTTACTGTGTGTTCGAATCGGATTCGACTTCGTCTTCGAACCAGGGCGCACGGGCAGTCATGATCAATGCCGCTGCGCGCGCTTCGTCCAACTCTTCGATATCGACCAGATCGTCGACAGACTGCTCGGCAAGGTCTTCCATGGTAACAATGCCGCGGCTGGCCAGCGTAAAGGCCAGGTGGCGTTCCATGCCGTCCATGCTGAGCAAGTCTTCGGCAGGCTGGGCGCCGTCCAGCGCTTCTTCCGAGGCAATCGCCATCGTCAGCAGCTCGTCTTTTGCTCGTGCGCGTAGCGCATCGATGAGCTCTTCATCGAATTCTTCAATTTCCAGCATTTCTTCAAGCGGCACGTAGGCCACTTCTTCAAGCGTGGTAAAGCCTTCTTCGACCAGCAGGCGCGCGACGTCGTCGTCGACGTCAAGGTGCTGGATAAAGGAGTCAACCAGGCTGTCGATTTCCTGCTCCTGCTTGGAGTCGGCTTCTTCTTCGGTCATCACGTTAATGTGCCAACCGGTCAGCTCCGACGCCAGACGTACGTTCTGCCCGCTGCGGCCGATGGCCTGGGCGAGATTGTCGTCGGCGACGGCAACGTCCATTGAGCCGGCGTCTTCGTCGACCACAATCGAGCCGACGTCGGCCGGGGCCATGGCATTGATGACCAGCTGCGCGGGGTTGTCGTCCCACAGCACGATATCCACACGCTCGTTCTCAAGCTCGCTGGACACCGCCTGCACGCGCGAACCGCGCATGCCAACGCAGGCGCCGACCGGATCGATACGCCGATCGTTGGTCTTCACCGCGATCTTCGCCCGCGAACCGGGGTCACGCGCCGCGCCCTTGATTTCGATCAGCTGCTCGGCAATTTCCGGCACTTCAATCTTGAACAGCTCAATGATCAGCTCGGGGCAGGTACGCGACAGCTGCAGCTGGGCGCCACGCGCCTCGGGGTCGACCTTGACCAGCAGCCCGCGCACCCGCTCGTTCATGCGGTAGCGCTCGCCGTGAATCATTTCGCTGCGCGGTAAAAAAGCCTCGGCGTTGTCGCCCAGATCAATAATCAGCCCGTCGCGCGTTGTCCGCTTGACGATCCCCGCCACCAGCTCGCCTTCGCGGTCGGCATACTGACGCACGACTTCGGCGCGCTCGGCCTCGCGCACTTTCTGCACGATGACCTGCTTGGCGGTTTGCGCAGCAATGCGGCCAAACTCGGCGTTATCAATCTGGTGTTCGACAATATCGCCCAGCGCCAGCGGCGGATCGCGCTGCTCGGCAATCGTCTGCTTGATTTCGTAGTCGGGGGTTTCAAACTCGTCGTCTTCGACCACCGTCCAGAAACGAAAGGTGTCGTATTCCCCGCTGCTGCGATCAATGTGCACCCGCACGCTTGCCTCTTCACGATCAAACCGCTTGCGCGAGGCGCTTGCCAGCGCCGCCTCGACCGCTTCGAAGATCACATCGCGGGGGACGCCTTTTTCGTTCGAGATCGCATCAACGACCATTAAAATTTCTTTACTCATGCGTTTGCCTCGCCAAAACCTGTCCTTATGTGCTCAAGCCGGCCAAGCGCCGGTTGCGTCCGCCCGGTCAGTTCTTGAACTGCGGCACGATGTTCGCCTGATCGATGCTCTCGATGGGAAAACAGTATTCTTCACCGTCAAGCTGCAGCAGCACTTCATCGCCGTCGATGCCGGCGAGCAGGCCACTGAATTTTCGCCGCCCGTCGAACAGCGTACGCAGCTTGAGCGCAACCTGATGGCCTTTAAAGCGGCTGAAGTGATCGAGGGTATAGAGGGAGCGCGCCATGCCCGGCGAGGAAACCTCCAGGCGGTACGCCTCGGCAATCGGGTCTTCCACATCCAGTACGGCGCTGATCTGACGGCTAATGTCGGCGCAATCATCCACGCTAACGCCGCTTTCACGCTCAATATAAATGACCAGACGCGAATGCTTGCCCTGGGAAAGATAGTCGATACCCCACAGCTCAAAGCCCATGGCGGCAACAACAGGTTCAATCAGCGCGTGAAGCGCGGCGTGTTTTATGGCCACAGACAAAGCTCCTATAGCCGTTGCATCAGGCGCCTGGCCAGGAGTCATGAAAAAGCCAGGAGGCTGATTGGCGTTAACCGGAAAAGTGCCTCCGGCAACCCGGTAGACATCTGCTAGTGAGGTCGTGCTTGGTGATCGCTCGCGTGACTGGCCCTGCGCGCATGGCGGCACGCGGCGAACAGCGCAGCGGCCTGCTGTCGCCGGCGCGCTGGCCGGTCGGGCAGCCAGTGCAACACGGCTGCTAATAAAAAGGCTGCTAACAAAAAGCCCCTTCACAGGAAGGGGCTTTTTGCAAGAAACCTGTAACACCACTGTCTTGGCTAGACTATCAAGACGCCGGTAACGGCTTGTCCTGTAGCAACTGCCCGAAGCATCCTGGTACAAACGGCTGACTGACATTTTGTCGTAATGCCGCGTTTGAATGATGTCTTCAACATATGGTAGCGGGGACCGGATTTGAACCGATGACCTTCGGGTTATGAGCCCGACGAGCTACCAGACTGCTCCACCCCGCATCAATCTAGAAGGCGATCTTAGACGCTTGAAAATGTTACGTCAAGCTAATCTTTCGTCTCACCCTGCCTTACCTACTGCATCTTGCCAACTGCTGTCTTACGCTTTGCTGCGTTTTGCATTGGTGCCGAAGGCGGGACTTGAACCCGCACGACCGTAAGGTCACTACCCCCTCA
>JAKDRW010000063.1 GCA_030454225.1 Vreelandella subglaciescola
GCGACCCTCGGCTTCGGAGGCCGATACTCTATCCAGCTGAGCTACGGGCGCTTAGTGGTTGCGTATCCTAACTGGCTGGGCGGCGGCTGTCTAGCAATGGTGGCGCTCGGCGCGGGCGGCGTGGAGTTTTTTGTAGCTTTCCAGCAGCCGCTGGTGCTTTTCAATCCCCTCAAGCGCCATGCTGGTGGGCGCCAGACCGGGGAAGTTGGCCGTGCCCTGCACCGCACCGACAACCTCTGCCATGGTGGCGTCGCCGAACATGCGCTGCAGGTTGGGCGCGAAGTCATCCAGCGCAAGCTCGTCATCCAGCTCGACTTCGAGCACCGCCTGCACCGCCTGGTAGAACAGCTCGCGCTCGACGGTGTTGTCGTTGTACTGGAGGAACATCTCGACCCGCTCAAGGGCCTCTTCCTGCTGGCCCAGCGCCAGGTTGAGCATCAGCTGCAGTTCGAGAATGGTGAGCTGGCCCCAGACGGTGTTTTCGTCAAACTCGATACCGATCAGGGTGACGATATCCAGATGCTCGTCGAGCTGGCTTTCTTCCAGCCGTTCGAGCAGGTCGGCCAGTTCGTCTTTATCCAGCCGGTGAAGGTTGAGGATGTCTTCGCGGTAGTCCAGCGCCATGTTGGTGTTGTCCCACACCAGATCGCTGACCTCGTAGACCTCGGAGAAGCCCGGCACCAGAATGCGACACACCGGCGCGCCCAGCTCTTCGCGCACCGAGACGTAGGCTTCCAGCTCCATGGCGTCGAACATGCCGAACAGGGTGTCGGTTTCTTCTGCGGTGGTGCCGGCGAAGTCCCACTCGACGAACGCGAAGTCGGGCTTGTTGCTGAAAAAGCGCCAGGACATCACGCCGGAAGAGTCGATGAAGTGTTCGACGTAGTTGTTGGGCTCGGCCACGGTGTGGGAGTTGAAGGTGGGCGGCAGAAAGTCGTTGAAGCCTTCGAAGCTGCGGCCCTGCATCAGCTCGGTGAGGGTGCGTTCGAGCGCCACCTCAAAGCTTGGGTGGGCGCCAAAGCAGGCGAACGCGCCGCCGGTTTTGGGGTTCATCAGCGTAATGCTGATCACCGGGAACTGGCCACCGAGCGAGGCGTCGCGCACCAGCAGCGGGAAGCCCTTGTCTTCCAGGGCGTCGATGCCTTCGAGAATTGCCGGGTATTTGGCCAGCACTTCCCGGGGGATGTCGGGCAGGGCCAGCTCGTCTTCGATGATGCGCTTTTTGATCCCGCGCTCGATGATCTCCGAGAGGCACTGCACCTCGGCTTCAACCACGGTGTTGCCCGCGCTCATGCCGTTGCTCAGGTACAGGTTCTCGATCAGATTGGAGGGGAAATAGACCGTCTCGCCGTCGGAGTGGCGGACAAACGGCAGCGCGACGATGCCGCGGTCGACCCGGCCGGAGTTGGTATCCACGAGGTTGGAGCCGCACAGCTCGCCCTCGGGGTCGTACACCGCCAGGCAGTGTTCGTCGAGCAGCCCAGCGGGCACCGAGTCGTCTTCGGTAAGCGGGAACCAGCGCTCGTTGGGGTAGTGGACGAAGTCGCTTGCGGCGATGTCTTCGCCGAAGAACTGGTCGTTGTAGAAGAAGTTGAAGTTGGTCCGCTCGATAAACTCGCCGAGCGCCGAGCACAGCGCGCTTTCCTTGGTCGCCCCCTTGCCGTTGGTGAAGCACTGCGGCGAGGCGGCGTCGCGCAGGTGCAGCGACCAGACGTTGGGCACGATGTTGCGCCAGGAAGCGATTTCCAGCTTGATGCCAAGGTCGGCGATGATGCCCGAGAGGTTGGCGATGGTCTGCTCCAGCGGCAGGTCCTTGCCTTCAATCCAGGTGTGCTCGCCGGCTTCCCCCATGGCTTTGCCGGTGAGCAGCGATTGGGCGTTATCCTCGAGGCTTTCGACCACTTCGATGTCGAAGTCGGGGTTGTTTTGCACCACGCGCTTGACCGTGCAGCGGTCGATGGAGCGCAGAATGCCTTGACGGTCCTTCTCCGAGATTTCTTCGGGCAGCTCGATCTGGATCTTGAACGTCTGCTTGTAGCGGTTTTCCGGGTCGACGATGTTGTTGTGGGCGAGGCGAATGTTCTCGGTGGGGATGTCCCGGGCGTTGCAGTAGACCTTGACGAAGTACGCCGCGCACATGGCCGACGACACCAGAAAGTAGTCGAACGGCCCGGGGGCCGAGCCCTCGCCCTTGTAGCGGATGGGCTGGTCGGAGATAACGCTAAAATCGTCGAACTTGGCCTCCAGGCGGAGGTTGTCGAGGTAGTTGACCTGAATTTCCATGAGTCGGCACCGGCGGTTGAGCGTGGGCAAAGGTGAAGCGTAAAAAAGAACGGGGGCAGATAACTGCGATGGCCGCGATTATCCCGATTTTGAGGCGCGTTGTCTTTGTTCAGCGGCCGCGCGGCGAGCCAGGTTGGCTTCGCGCAGTGGCGCATGCCACCCGGCGCTACAACTGGCTAGCGCAATATGAAACAATGCCCGCGCATAAGCTAAAACGGTATATTCATATATCCTTTCCTGTTTTAGCGAAAAGGATTACAGCCAATCAGCGAGTTTTTATGACCCAAACAGAACAGCGCGATCGTGAGGATCTTGCCGCCGCATTCCGCTGGACGGCGCGACTCGGGCTTCACGAAGCCGTATCGAACCATTTCAGCCTTGCGCTGGACGCCCAGGGTTCCAGATTTCTCGTGCAGCAGGCCGGTCAGCATTTTTCACGGGTGCGCGCCAGCGACCTGCTGGTGGTTGATGCCAACAATGACGTTGTTGGCGGCCAGGGCGTGGTCGACCCCACGGCGCTGGGCCTGCACGGGGCGATTCACCGCTCGGTGCCCAATGCCCGCTGCGTGCTGCACACCCACATGCCCTACGCCACCGCGTTAACCTGCGTGGAAAACGGCCGGGTTGAGCCGATCAGCCAGAATGCGCTCAAATTCTACGAGCGTATTGCCTACGACGACGATTTCGGCGGCATGGCAATGGACGACGCTGAAACCGACCGCATCTGCGCGCTGCTGCAGGACAAGCCCGTACTGCTGATGGGCAACCACGGGGTGACCGTGGTCGGTAACACGGTCTCGGAAGCCTTTGACCGGCTCTACTTTCTGGAAAAAACCTGTGAAAGCCAGGTGCTCGCGATGTCGACCGGCCGGCCCTTGAAGTACGTGGATGAGGCAACGGCCCGGCGCACCCGCGATCAGTGGGAAAACTACCCCGGCCTGGAAGACAATCACTGGTCAGAAATCCACGCGATGCTGCAAGCCGAGCACAGCGACTATCGCGACTGACCGTCCATGACAGATCGCCCATGAATGTTCGTTCATGGCTGACTATCTGTGACTGAGTGCAGAACGCTCCCACGCATCACCGATGAGACCGGTTTCTTACTGGGGTTTACATCCAACGAGATTGCATGAGTTCAAAAAAAACCTACACTGCCAGAAACGTCAACAACAGCTTCGACCCGGCGCTTATCCTTGTCAGCCTGAGCGTCATTGTGGCGCTGATTATCGCCCTGGCCATCGCACCTGAGGCGGGCACCGCGGTCGCCGACAAAATATTCAGCACCATGACCAATACGTTCGGCTCTGCCGTCATGCTTTTCACCTTCGGCTGCGTGGTCTTTCTGACCGCCATCGCGCTGAGCCGCTACGGCGAAATTCGCCTGGGCGACGGCCCGCCCGACTTCACCACGAAAAGCTGGATTGCGATGATGCTCACGGCGGGACTGGGCTCGGCCACCGTCTACTGGGCATTCATCGAATGGGCGTTCTACTACAATACGCCCGGGCTTGGCATCGAGCCGCAGTCGGACGCCGCCTACTCGTGGTCGCTCGCGTATAACTTTTTCCACTGGGGCATCAGCGCCTGGAGCCTTTACTGCATGGCGGTGCTGCCCATCGCCTACCACGTCTATGTGCGTAAAAATGAAGGGATGAGCCTGAGCTCGCTCGTCGCCCGCATCCTCGGCATTCGCTCGACGGGGGTGGTCGGCAAGCTCATCGACATCATCTTCATTTTCACCTGTATCGGCGGGTTGAGCATTACTCTGGGCCTGAGCGTGCCGCTGCTCTCGCAGGGCATCGCCCGGGTGCTGGGCATTGAAAGCAGCTTTACCCTGAATTTGATTCTGGTGGCGCTGATTTCCGTGGCCTTTACGCTAAGCGCGTATTTGGGCATCGAGAAGGGCGTCAGGCGGGTCACGAACTTCAATACCATTCTCGCCATCATCTTCGTTGCCCTGATTCTGGCGATCGGCCCTACGCTGTTCATCATCGACAGCTCGGTCAACGCGCTGGGGCTGATGTTCAATAACTTCATCCACATGAGCCTGTGGACGTCGCCGGTGGTGGGCGATGCCTTCCCTAAATCGTGGACGATGTTTTATTGGCTCTACTGGATTACCTATACGCCGTTCATGGGCATCTTTGTGGCGCGAATTTCCAAGGGCCGGCGCATCAAGGAAGTGATCATGAACATGCTGATCACCGGCAGCGTTGGCTGCTGGGTGTTTTTCGGGATACTCGAAAATTTCAGCATGGATGCCAACATCAAACAGCTGGTGGACGTGGCCGGTAATCTGACGGTGGATGGCGGTAACGCGGCCATTCTTGACGTCATGAGCCTGCTGCCCGCGCCGAATCTGTTCATTCTGTTCTTCGTCGTCGTGTCGATGCTGTTTCTTGTCTCCACGCTGGACTCAGCCTCTTATACCCTTGCCGCCACGGCAACCCGCCACCTGAGCAACCATCAGGACCCGGGGCCGGGCCACCGTGTGTTCTGGTGCGTGATGGTGACCGTGATGCCGCTGATGATGATCTTCATCGATGCGCCGCTGAATACGATCAAGACGGCCGCCATCGTCACGGCCATACCGCTGCTGGCGGTGCTGATCACCATGAACTACGGGATGGTTCGCTGGATGCGCGAGGACTATGGCGAGGTCTCGCGGGAGGCCATACGCAACGCCGGCGTAAAGTAGCGGGCGCAGTAGCGGTGTGGGGTGCGGCCTGCATCGCCCGGCGGAGCCGGCCTCGTACACCATCGCTGTCAAGCACTGACATAAAAAACGGGCACCGCTGAATGGCGGTGCCCGTTTTGGTTGACGCTGCGTTTATAGCTGCATTTAGCGGGTTAGAACTCTTCCCAGTCATCCTCGGTGCTTTGCAGCGCCGGCGCATTGCGTGCCGGCGTATTGCGCGGCGGCGTATTGCGCGCGTATGGAACCCATTTTTTATCCGGTAAATATCGCCATGTCCTCTTTTTCTCGTCGTCACCTCCTTTCGACCGCCTCCCTCCTGACGGCTACCGCATTTGTGGCTTGCCCGGTGTGGGCAGCAGCACATAGCAGTCAAGGTAAGGCTCAGGCTCAAGAACAGATGGCGCAGCTTGAGCAACAACACAAGGGGCGTATAGGCGCAGCCCTTATGAACCTCTCCACTGGCGCCGTCATCAGCCACCGTGGTGACGAGCGCTTTCTCTTCAACAGCACGGCGAAATGCTTTATTGCCGCGGCAGTGCTGGCCCGTGTGGATAGCGGAGATGAAAAACCGGATCGCTGCATCATCGTATCAAGCGCTGATCTGGGCGGATGGACCCCCGTCACCGAGAAGCACCTTGGTCAGCCCGGCATGACGGTGGCAGCGCTGTGTCAGGCCGCTGTGGTGTGGAGCGATAATGCAGCTGCCAATGTGTTGATCGCCAGCCTGGGCGGCCCCGCAAAAGTGACTGAGTACCTGCGATCCATTGGCGATGAAGTGACTCGGCTCGACCGGATGGAGCCGGCGCTCAACGAACACGATCATGCAGGCGACGAGCGCGATACAACCACGCCGTTAGCGATGCTGACGACGCTGCAAACGCTCTTGTTGGGAGAGGCGCTTTCCCCTCGTTCACGCCATCAGCTGGCCGCCTGGATGATCGAAGGGAAGACAGGTGATAACCGCCTTCGTGCAGGGATGCCGCCAACCTGGCTAGTAGGCGAGAAAACCGGCACCAACGGCGTAGGCAACACCAACGACATCGGCATCGCATGGCCTGGCGACCGGGGAGCCGTGATTGCGGTGGCCTATACATACCTCCCACAGGCCACCGAAAATCAACAAGATCAAGTGATTGCCGAGATTGGCCGAATCGCCTCACGTGTATGAGATGACGATGAAATTACGCCATGAAATGGAGCGTCACGCTCCAGCGTGCTGCCGGCAGCCGAACGACCGTTCTATGTTTATTCGACCCGCAGCTATGTCTGTGGTAAAGTAGGCCAACTTTTTTACCGATATTATCTTGCGCCATTCAACGAATGGCGCTTTTTTTTAGCTATTTTCCGCTAACCAACCGCTTATCCTTATCTCAACTAGATTTATCAACCCCTTCCTAACCTGAACGGTGTAATGCGCATGCCTAGGGTGTGTTAACAATCATTAGTTTCGTTTAAACTGATTTAGTATTCATAGA
>JAKDRW010000002.1 GCA_030454225.1 Vreelandella subglaciescola
ATTTTATATGGCTTTTTTGCCGCAGTTTATCGCCCCCGAAGACCCCGCGCTGGTGAAGTCGCTGTGGCTTGCCGGCGTGCACTTTGTCATTGCCAACCTGTGGCAGATTAGCGTGGCGCTGATGGTGGGGCGGGCCAGCCGCTGGCTTTCAAGCGTACGCTTTGCCCGCGCGCTTAACGGTATGACGGGCAGCGTGCTGATTGCCTTCGGCGTCAAGCTGGCGCTTGAGCAGCGCCCCTAGGCCCTGGGTATCACACCTGGCAGGGGCGCCGGTCGAGGCTAGCTGTTGGGCGCCATTAGCGACAGGTCGTAGCCGGCATTTTTTTCCGCCTCGCTTAGCAGGGTGATGCCGCTGGAATCGCCGTCCTCAACGAGACTTTTGAAAATCACCCGGTAGGCGAGTACCGCCTGCACGTAGTGGCGGGTTTCACGAAACGGAATGCGTTCGATAAACAGGTCAAACGCTTCAGCGCGATGCTCGCCCAGCCAGCGGTTCACGCGGCCGGGGCCGGCGTTGTAGGCGGCGGTAGCGGCCAGGCGGTTGTCCTGATAGCGGCGCTGGGTCTCGCGGAAGTAGGCGCTGCCCAAGCGAATATTGAGCGCCGGCTCGAGTACGCCGTAACGTCCCGGTGCCGGCAGGCCAAGCGAGCGGCTAACGTCGGCGGCGGTGCCGGGCATTAGCTGCATCAGGCCTAGCGCGCCGACGGGCGAGCGAGCGTTGGGGTTGTAAGCACTTTCGCGCCGTGAAATCGCCATCAGCAGGTAGGGGTCAACGCCGCTTTCCTGGCCGAACTGTTCAAAATCGTCACGGTAGGCCTCGGGAAAGCGCCATTCCAGCGCGTCCCACATTTCGCCGGCAATGGTCGTTTGCACCAGCCGTGCCGGCCAGCTCTGGTGTGTGCCCCCCGGCTGGTGCGAGGCCCTGGCCTTATGCGCGGCATAGTCGGCTAGCGCCTGAGCGCGCTCGGGGCTTGCCTGGCGCACGGCGTTCAGCCATTCGCTGTTGGCCAGGCCCGGCTCGCCAATACGGATTAGCGCTTCGGTGCGTTTGACGGTGGGCAACCCGGCGATACGCTCGCGGGAGGCGGCGTCAAAGCCGTAGCGTTTTACGTTGAGCGAATACGGCTGATCGAGACGGTCGGCCGCGGCAAAGCCGTAAAAATCGCGCTCGGTGGCGGCCCGCTGATAGTGCTCCTGGGCCGCGCCGTCATCGCCCAGCTGTCCATGGGCGCGGGCGAGCCAGTATTGCCAGCGACTATTTTCCTGCTCGACGGCGGGCATTTGCGCGATCCAGTGCTCGACGCCACGCCAGTCGCGGTCGGCAAGCGCGCGGCGCACGCGAAGTTCGCGCAGCCGTTCGCTGTCGAGCGTGGGCAGCACGCCGTCGACCCAGCTGAGCGCGCCAGGCGTTTCGCGCACCAGGGCATAAAACGCAAGCTCTTCTTCTATTGTCCGGCGCGCCTCGGGCGTGATGGTAAGGTCCGAGGCAATGGCCTGCCACGTCGCCAGGGCGTCATCGGTAGCGCGGCGAGTCAAGCGCTCCATCGCTGCCCGATAAAAGCCGTCGGTGGCCGCACAGTTTGGCCCCAGGCAGCTGGGCGCCCGGCGCAGGCGAGTGCGGTCATCGCGGCTGTCCTCAACGGTTGCGATGGCGGTGTGCCAGCGCTCATCGAGCATCTCCAGCAGGTAGTCCATCAGCCGGTTTTCGCCCGCTTGCCAGGCCAGCATGGCGCGTTCCCAAATGGCGTTGTCATCGATCACGCCGCGGCTTTTCAGGCGGCTGAATAGCGGGTCACACGCGCTGGGGCGCGACTGGCCGGCAAGCCATAGCGCTTTGCCCCCCTGCTGCGCGGTCTGGGCGTCGCTATCCAAAAGCGCGGTATAGTAATAGCACTGGCGTGCGGTGCCGCCGGGTTTGCCGTTGGCCACGGCGCGCAGGTCGCCAAACCGGCCGGCCTTGCCGTAGGCGCTAATCGCCTGGCCGCGCATCCATTCGGCAAGCGGCGCATCGGCGTTGGCCTCGATGAAGGCGTTGACCCGCGCCGGCGAGGCGCCCGGCAGCTCACCGCGCAGGCGGTGGTAGTCGATGTAGCCGTTGAGCACGTGCGTGGCGACGGCGTCGCGGTCGATACTCGCAAAACGCTGATCGCGGGCATCGGCCAGCGCGTCCTGCATGGCGTCATCGGACATCGATAGCGCCGGTAGGGGCAGGCCGATCAGAAGTATCGCGCCCGCTAGTCGGGCACCGTTCATCCCGCTGAAAAGGCGGCGTCGCAAAGCATGCATGGTGTTCTCCCCGCGTCGTTAAGGGTGGTGGATGAGGGGTTGCGCGTTAACCGCGAACCCTGATCATACGAGTCGTAGTGGCTGTGTGCGACACGCGCTGAACGCGAGGCGGCCTTTAGCGTCAAAATAGAGTGAACAAGCGGAGGAATGTTGATGACCTTATTATCCCGCGGTGGTTGGCTGCGCCGGCTCAAATCCCGGGCCTGGGCGTTTCAGCGAATGGGCCGCGGCCTGCAGCTTTTTGCCCCGATGACTGGCGACGTGCTGCGCGGCCGGTTTCGCCCCGTGCCGTGGAAAGCGTTCGCGCTGATGCTCGCAGCCGTCGGCTATTTGCTGATGCCGTTTGACCTGATTCCCGATTTTATCGTCCCGTTTGGTTTAATCGACGATGCGCTTATCGTCGGCTGGTTGCTCAACCGTATCGACGCGCAGCTGGCGGTTTATCGCGCTTGGCGGCTGAATAATGACTCGCCGACATATACGCCGTAATACCTGCCTTGAAAAGCGCTGACTGAGCCCCATATTTGATTCATTCCGTTTTATTGCTGCGCGTGGAGAGGGCTGGGCGTAATGCCTGCGAGTTATTCACACGCAGTCACGTTAACACGACACTGACTTGAAGGGCTGAGCGAATGACTACCGCTACGAAGGAAGAAACGCTAGGGTTCCAGACGGAAGTAAAACAGCTGCTGAACCTGATGATTCACTCGCTGTATTCCAACCGCGAGATTTTTTTGCGCGAGCTGATTTCCAACGCCGCCGACGCCTGCGACAAGCTGCGCTACGCCGCACTCGACGACGACGCGCTGTTTGAAGGCGACAGCGAGCTGCGCGTCGAGATCGAGCACGACAGCGAAGCCGGCACCGTCACCGTGCGCGATAACGGCATCGGCATGAACCGCGACGATGTGATTGCCAACCTGGGCACCATTGCCAAAAGCGGCACCGCTGAATTTTTGCAGCAGATGTCCGGCGAGCAGCAAAAGGACGCCAACCTGATCGGTCAGTTCGGGGTGGGCTTCTATTCCAGCTTTATCGTCGCCGATGAAGTCACCGTGCGCACCCGCAAGGCCGGCGCTAACGCTGCCGAGGGCGTTGAGTGGCGCTCCAAAGGCGAAGGCGAGTTCAGCATTGCCGAGGTTGAACGCGAGCGGCACGGCACCGAAATCGTGCTGCAGCTGAAAGACGACGCCAAAGAATACGCCGACGATTTCCGCCTGCAAGGCCTGGTGCGCAAGTACTCCGACCACATCGAAGTGCCGGTGCGCATGCCCAAGACCGAAACCGCCAAGGATGATGAAGGCAACGCGATCGAAGGCAGCGAAGTCACCACCTGGGAAACCATCAACGAAGCCACCGCGCTGTGGGTACGTCCCAAAAGCGAGGTGACCGAGGATGAGTACAAGGCGTTTTACAAGCACGTCTCCCACGACTTCTCCGACCCGCTGACGTGGAGCCACAACAAGGTCGAAGGCAAGCTTGAATACACCAGCCTGCTGTTCGTTCCCGGCCGCGCGCCGTTTGACCTTTATGAGCGCGACGGCGCTCGTGGCGTCAAGCTTTACGTCCAGCGCGTGTTCATCATGGACGACGCCGAGCAATTCCTGCCGCTGTACCTGCGCTTTGTGAAAGGCGTGCTGGATACTCGCGACCTGTCGCTCAACGTGTCCCGCGAGATTTTGCAGCAGGACCCGCAGGTCGAGAAGATCAAAAGTGCTTTGACCAAGCGCTCGCTGGATATGCTCAAAAAGCTGGCCAAGGATACCGAGGCCTACCAGACCTTCTGGAACACCTTTGGCAGCGTGCTCAAGGAAGGCCCGGGCGAAGACGCCAGCAACCGCGAGAAAATCGCCGGCCTGCTGCGCTTCTCGTCCACCCACGCCGACAGCGCCACTCAAGATCAGTCGCTTGCCGACTATGTCGAGCGCATGAAAGACGGCCAGCAGAAGATTTACTACATCGTCGCTGACGGCTTTAACGCGGCGAAAAGCAGCCCGCACCTGGAGATTTTCCGCAAGAAGGGCATCGAGGTGCTGCTGCTGTCCGACCGCATTGACGAGTGGCTGATGAGCCATTTGACCGAGTTCGACGGCAAATCGTTGACCGACGTGGCCAAGGGCGAGCTGGACCTGGGCGATGTGGAAGACGCCGACGAGAAAAAAGCCCAGGAAGAGACCGCCAAGGACAAGGAAGACCTGGTCAAGCGCGTCAAGGAAGCGCTGAGCGACGGCGTTCAGGAGGTCAAGATCACCCATCGCCTGACCGACTCGCCGGCCTGCGTAGTGCTGCCCGAAAACGAAATGGGCTTTCAGATGCGCCGCATTATGGAAGCCGCCGGCCAGCCAATGCCCGAGGTCAAGCCGATCCTGGAGCTGAACCCCGGTCACGCGCTGGTGGCGCGTTTGGAAAGCGCTGATGACGCTACGTTCGGCGATTTGGCGCACATTCTGCTGGATCAGGCGATTATCGCCGAAGGCGGCCACTTGGATGACCCCGCCGCCTACGTCAAGCGTCTGAACGGCGTGCTGACGGCGTAAAAAGCAGCGGCGACAAACGGCCCGTCAGGCTACCCTGGCGGGCCGTTTGTTTTTCTGGCGTGTTTGCTGGCATGTTGATTGAAAAGCGTATTAATAGACAAGCGTTGAGATCAACGCCAGTATTGAACAACAATCTCGGTAGGACACCTTTATGGCGGAACAGCAGACCCAGGTTGCGATCAAGGTTGCGGTGCTTGGCGGCGGCAGTTTTGGCACGGCGCTTTCAAGCATCGCGGCGGATAACGGGGCCGAGGTGCGCCAATGGATGCGCGACGCCGCGCTGGTTGAGCAGATCAATGACGAGCACCGCAACGGACGCTATCTGCCCGACTACGCCATGAACGAGGCGGTGCATGCCTCAACCGACATGCAGGCGGTGCTTGAAGGCGCCGAGCTGGTGCTGATCGCGATTCCTTCCAAGGCGTTTCGCAGCGTGGTGCAGGCGGCCAGGCAGTGGCTGCGCCCCGAGCAGATTCTGGTGAGCACCACCAAAGGCATCGAAACAGACAGCTTTATGCTGATGAGCCAGGTGCTTGAAGAAGAAACCGGCTTTAGCCACATCGGCGTGATTGCCGGCCCCAACCTGGCCTCGGAAATTGCTGACAAGCAGCTCACCGCCACGGTGGTGGCAAGCGCGGATGCGCTGACCCGAACCCGCGTGCAGGAGGTGCTCAGCTGCGGTTATTTTCGCGTGTATGCCAGCAACGACCGCCACGGCGTCGAGCTTGGCGGCGCGTTAAAAAATATCTATGCCATCGCTGCGGGCATGGCGGCCGCGCTGGGCATGGGCGAAAACACGCGGAGTATGCTGATGACCCGGGCGCTGGCCGAAATGAGCCGTTTTGCCGTGGCTCAGGGTGCCAACCCGATGACGTTTCTAGGGCTTGCAGGCGTCGGCGATTTGATCGTGACCTGCTCGTCGAGCCTGTCGCGCAACTACCGCGTGGGGCAGGCCATGGGCGAGGGGCGCACGCTGGAACAGGCCGTTGAGGCGCTAGGTCAGGTGGCCGAAGGGGTCAACACCGTGCGGCTGGTATGCGCCAAAGCCGCCGAAATCGGCGTTTACATGCCGCTCGCCGAAGGGCTCAATCGCGTGCTGTTTCACGGCGTGCCGGCCACACAAATGGCCGGCGCGCTGATGACCGGCGAGCAGAGTAGCGATGTGGAGTTCGTACTGCCGCGCGCCGACGTGCAGCAGGCGCACCGCAAACCCAACGGCAATAAGATTGAGGGAGACCAGCATGAGTAGGCTGTGGATTATGCGTCACGGCGAGGCCGCGCCGGGGACACCGGACAGCGCCCGCCGGCTAACGCCGCTCGGCGAGCAGCAGGCCGCCACCATGGCGCGCCGGCTGGCGCAGCAGCAAGCCGACGGCGAGCCTTCGGTTTCGCGGATTATCGCAAGCCCCCTGGTTCGCGCGCGGCAAACCGCCGGTGAGATGGGCGATGCGCTGGGCGTCGGCGTAGAAACGCTGAGCGGGATTGCCCCCGACGACTCGCCCCAGGCATTTTGCGACTGGTTGGTGAGGCAGTCGGGCAACGTGCTGATGGTTAGCCACATGCCGCTGGTCGGCGCGCTAGCCGGACTGTTGGTGGAGGGGCGCAGCGATCAGGGGGTGGCATTCCCCCCCGCGGGGCTTGCCGCGCTTGAATCCGAGGTGTGGGCTGGCGGCTGCGCGCGGCTGATACGCTTTACCGCGCCGTAAGCGTTTACCGTTAGACGCACAAACGCCGCGTGCTGCCGTTAACAATTGACGAGCAGCCCGCGGCGTTTTTTATCGGCCGTTCAAGTCGCGACGGCGTGTTAGCGGCTTATAGCTGGGCGTCCAGCTTTTCCTTGAGCAGCTGGTTGACCTGCTGCGGGTTGGCCGTGCCGCGCGAGGCTTTCATTACCTGGCCGACAAAGTAGCCGATCATCTTGCCGCGCTTGTCGGGCTCGGCTTCCACGTACTGAGTGACCTGTTTGGGACTTTGGGCAATAACGTCGTCGATCATGGCCTCAATCGCGCCGCTATCGGTGACCTGCTTGAGCCCCTTGGCCTCGATGATCTCGTCGGCGCTTTCGCCCTGGCCGTCCCACAGCGCCTGGAACACCTGCTTGGCGGCCTTGCCGCTGATGGTGTCGTCCTTCACCCGGCCGATTAGCTCGCCGAGCTGGCGGGCGCTGACCGGGCTTGCGCTGATTTCCAGGTGCTCGCGCTTGAGCGCGGCGGAAAGCTCGCCCTGCACCCAGTTGGCCGCCTGCTTGGCGTCGTCGCAGACGTGCATGACCTCTTCAAAGTAATCGGCCATTTCACGGCTGGAGGCCAATACGCCGGCGTCGTAGGCGGACAGCCCCAGCTGGCTTTCAAAGCGTCCGCGCTTGGCGTCGGGAAGCTCGGGCAGGCCGTCGCGCAGGGTGTCGATATAGGCCTGGTCGAGCACGATCGGCAGCAGGTCGGGGCAGGGGAAGTAGCGGTAGTCGTTGGCTTCTTCCTTGGTACGCATGCTGCGGGTTTCGTCGCGGTCGGGGTCGTACAGGCGGGTTTCCTGCACCACCGTGCCGCCATCTTCGATTAGCTCGATCTGCCGCTCGACCTCAAAGGCGACGGCGCGCTCGACAAAGCGGAAGGAGTTGACGTTTTTGATCTCGGCGCGGGTGCCGAACGCGTCCTGCCCCTTGGGGCGCACCGAGACGTTGACGTCGCAGCGCATCGAGCCTTCGGCCATGTTGCCATCGGAAATGCCCAGGTAGGTGACGATGGCGTGAATCGCCCTGAGATAGGCGGTGGCTTCTTTGGCCGAGCGCATGTCGGGCTCGGAGACGATTTCTAAAAGCGGCGTGCCCGCACGGTTCAAGTCGACCCCGGTCATTTCCCGACCGCTATCGTCACTCAGGCTTTCGTGGAGCGACTTGCCGGCGTCTTCTTCCAAATGCGCGTGATGAATACGTATGCGCTTGGCCGCGCCGTCGTCAAGGGTGACGTCCAGCAGGCCCGGGCCGACGATGGGGTGGTACATCTGACTGGTTTGATAGCCCTTGGGCAGGTCGGCGTAAAAATAGTTTTTGCGATCAAACACCGAGGTCTTGGCAATTTCGGCGTTGACGCCGAGGCCAAACTGCACGGCCATTGATACGGCCTGTTCATTGACGACCGGCAGCGTGCCGGGCATGCCCAGATCAACGGCGCAGGCCTGGGTGTTGGCGTCGGCGCCGAACGCGGTCGACGCGCCGGAAAAAATTTTCGAGCGCGTGGCGAGCTGAACGTGGACTTCGAGCCCAATCACGGTTTCCCATTGCATCAGACAATCTCCTTGGCGAAAGCGGGGCGCTGTTGATGCCAGTCGGTGGCTTGCTGGAACCGGTGCGCGACGTTCAAAAGCTGGGCTTCGGCAAAGTGCGAGCCGAGGATTTGCAGTCCCACCGGGCGGCCATTCGACAGGCCCGCCGGTACGCTGATGGCGGGGATCCCGGCCAGGTTGACCGCGATGGTATAGATGTCCTGCAGGTACATCGACAGCGGATCTTTCTGGGCCCCTAGATTAAACGCCGGCGTGGGCGACGTGGGACCCATCAGCACGTCGACCTCATTATAAGCGT
This sequence comes from Vreelandella subglaciescola, assembly GCA_030454225.1. Lineage (GTDB taxonomy): Bacteria > Pseudomonadota > Gammaproteobacteria > Pseudomonadales > Halomonadaceae > Vreelandella > Vreelandella subglaciescola_A. Next base: position 8,404 of record JAKDRW010000002.1, read on the forward strand.
CGAGGAAGTCCTGGCGGATCAGTCGGCGAACACGCTGCGCCTTGGTGTAGTAGGCATCAAAAAAGCCTTCGGAAAGCGTGTGCGTGCCAATCAGGATGCGTCGCTTGACCTCGTCGCCGAAGCCTTCCGCCCGCGAGCGCTGGTACAGGTCGAGCAGGTCGTCGGGGGTGTCGCAGCGGTGGCCAAAGCGTACGCCGTCAAAGCGCGACAGGTTGGACGAAGCCTCCGCCGGGGCGATCACGTAGTAGGCCGAGGTGGCGTAGCGGGTGTGCGGCAGGCTGACGTCGCGCACCGTGGCTCCCAGCGCCTCAAACACCTTGACCGCGTCGCGCACGGCGCTTTCGACCTCCGGATCGAGGCCGTCGCCGAAATATTCTTGCGGCAGGCCGATCTTTAGCCCGGCAAGCGGGGCGTCGAGCTCGCCGGCGTAGTCGGGCACCGCGCGGTCGGCGCTGGTGGAGTCGCGCGCGTCGTGGCCGGCAATAGCGGTCATCAAGTGCGCGCAGTCTTCGGCGGTGCGCGCCATCGGGCCGGCCTGATCAAGGCTCGACGCGTAGGCGATGATGCCGTAGCGCGATACACGTCCGTAGGTAGGCTTGAGCCCGGTAATGCCGCAAAAGGCTGCCGGCTGGCGGATCGAGCCGCCGGTATCGGTGCCCATTGCCGCCGGCACAAGCCCCGCGGCTACGGCAGCGGCGCTGCCGCCGGAGCTGCCGCCGGGCACGGCGGACAAGTCCCAGGGGTTTTTGATCGCGCCGTAAAAGCTTGACTCGCTGGACGAGCCCATGGCGAATTCGTCCATGTTGGTCTTGCCCAGGCTTATGCTGCCGGCGGCGTCGAGCTTTTCGACCAGGGTTGCGCTGTAGGGGGCAATAAAGTTGTCGAGCATTTTTGAGCCGCAGGTGGTTTTGACCCCCTGGGTGCAAAAGTTATCCTTGAGCGCCAGCGGCACGCCGGTCAGATAGCCGCCGCGGCCCTCGGCGCGCGCCTTGTCGGCGGCGTCGGCGCCGGCAAGCGCCTGCTCGGCGGTGACGCTGATAAAGCTATTGAGCGTCGGCTCTGCGCGCTCGATGCGCTTGAGATAGTCGCTAGTCAACTCGCGGCTTGAGGCGTCGCCGTTTTTCAGCGCGGCTGCAAGCGACGTTACAGTATGGTCAGACATGGCCCACAGGCTCCGTTAGGGGAAAAAACGGGTAACAGAAATACGGTGGCGTACACAGCAATACCGCCAAACGCCGTCATCAAGGCGGCGCCGGGGGTATCTCGGCACTATTCGACCACGCGGGGCACCAGATAAAGGCCGTCTTCCACCGCCGGTGCGCAGCGTTGAAAACGCTCGCGCTGGTCGGCCTCGGTGACTTCATCGGCGCGTAGGCGCTGGGTTGCGTCGAGCGGATGGTAAAGCGGATCGACGCCTTCGGTATCGACGCTTTGCAGCTGATCGACCATGGCCAGAATCTGACTCAAATCGTCAACGAAATCGCTCGCCTGGTCATCGCTTACGTCGAGCCGGGCCAGGTGGGCCGCCCGACGCACGTGGGTCTGTTCAAGCGCCATGATCAAGGTGTCCTTATGCAAGGTGGGTGGCGTGCGCCAAACGGTTGGCGCGCTGCCGGATTTAGCGGCACCGCTAGAGGGTGTCCAAAGTGGCGCAAAAGGTAGCATATATTGGGGCTTACGGGCAGAGGCGATGCGCTCTGTGGTTGCCGCGGGGGGGTTGCGGTGATACCGTTTGCCTCCGCACAGGTTCCCGGTCAGCACTAGGTAACAACATCCATGTTCAAACGTTTAAGGGGGCTGTTTTCCAGCGATCTATCGATCGACCTGGGTACAGCCAACACACTGATTTATGTACGCGGGCGCGGCATCGTCCTTGACGAGCCTTCCGTGGTCGCTATTCGCCAGTCGGGCAATATGCGCAGCGTCGCCTCAGTCGGGGGTGACGCCAAACGTATGCTGGGGCGTACGCCCGGCAATATTACCGCGATTCGTCCGATGAAAGACGGTGTCATTGCCGATTTTACCGTCACCGAGCAGATGCTCCAGCACTTTATTCGCAAGGTTCACCAAAGTACGTTTTTAACCCCGAGCCCGCGGGTTTTGGTATGCGTTCCCTGCATGTCGACCCAGGTGGAGCGCCGCGCGATCCGCGAGTCGGCCGAAGGTGCCGGCGCGCGCGAGGTGTTTTTGATCGAAGAGCCGATGGCTGCGGCCATCGGCGCCGGCCTGCCGATTGAAGAGGCCCAGGGGTCGATGGTCGTGGATGTCGGCGGCGGCACCACGGAGATCGCGATCATTTCACTCAACGGCGTGGTCTATTCCGAGTCGATTCGCGTGGGTGGCGACCGCTTTGACGAGTCGATCACCGGCTACGTACGCCGCTATTACGGTAGTCTGATCGGTGAGGCCACGGCCGAGCGCATCAAAGAAGAGATTGGCTGCGCCTACCCCGGCAGCGAGCTGCGCGAAATCGACGTGCGCGGACGCAATCTGGCGGAAGGCGTGCCGCGTAGCTTTACGCTCAACTCCCACGAAATTCTTGAAGCGCTGCAGGATACGCTGGTGTCGATTGTTTCGGCGATCAAAAGCGCGCTGGAACAGTCGCCCCCCGAGCTGGCCTCAGATATCGCCGAGCACGGCCTGGTGCTGACCGGTGGCGGGGCGATGCTGCGCGATCTGGACAAGCTGATTTCCGAGGAAACCGGCCTGCCGGTGATCGTTGCCGAAGACCCGCTTTCGTGCGTAGCGCGCGGCGGCGGCAAGGCGTTGGAAATGATCGATCAGCATACCTTCGAGCTGCTGTCGAGCGACTAATCGCGGCGGTTGCTGTGCGGAGGATTGCTTATTAAATCGCTGTTTTCCCACGGGTATCTTCCTGGTTACCGGCTGTTTTTCTGTGTGCTGGCGGCAAGCGCACTGATGTTTGCCGACCAGCACTTTTCGCGTATGGAAACCCTGCGTGCGCAGCTGTCTACCGTGGTGGCGCCCATCCAGTGGGCGGTCAGCGTGCCCAGCAATCTGCTCAGCTGGGGCACGCTAGCGCTGTCCGAGCAGCAGGAGCTGATGGACGAAAACCGCCGGCTGCGAGAAAAAATGCTCACGCTGTCGCATCGCGGTCAGCGCATGGCAAGCCTCGAGGCCGAGAATAGCGAGCTGCGCGAGGTGCTCAACGCGGCGCAGGAGCGTGATGTTGCGTATATTACCGCCGAGCTCATCTCGCTGGATAACGATCCCTTTAGCCATCGCATGGTGGTCAACCGCGGGCGTCGCAACGGTGCCTATGTAGGCCAGCCGGTAACTGATGCTTTCGGCCTGGTCGGTCAGATTACCGCGGTGTCGGCCTACTCCAGTCGGGTGCTGCTGCTGGCCGATGCCAGCCACGCGCTGCCGGTGCAGCTCACCCGTAACGGGCTGCGCTTTATCGTTCAGGGCGCGGGGCGCTATGGCAAAGTCAAAGTGCTCCACGTGCCCGACACCGCCGATATTCAAGAAGGTGACCTGCTGACCACTTCAGGCCTTGCCGGGCGCTTTCCCGCGGGGTATCCGGTCGCCCGGGTGACAGAGGTAATTCACGATCCCGGCCGGCCGTTTGCAAGAGTCACGGCCAAGCCGCTGGCGCGCCTCGAGCGCTCGCGGCATTTTTTGTTGCTGTTCCCCCCGCCGCAAAAAACCGCGGCCGATAGCCCCTGGGGCGATAGCCTGGCGATTAGCGACGCGGCCCTGAGCAGCGTACAGCGCCTCGCCGCCGCGCTATCGTCCCCCGATGCTGCAAGGACTCCCTGATGGCTCGCGCGTTTAGCGTATCGCTCCCCGTGATCTGGCTGGCTCTGCTGTTGGCGCTGTGCCTGCAGGTGATGCCGCTGGCAGAAGGCTGGCAGATATATCGCCCCGACTGGCTGGGGCTGATGTTGATTTATGGCTGCATGCGCGCGCCCGAGCGGGTGGGCGTGCTGCACGGCTTCGTGCTGGGGATTTTGCTTGACCTGATTCAGGGGGGCGCGCTGGGGCAAAGTGCGCTGGTGTTCTCACTGCTGGCGTTTTTATGTGCGCTGGTGTATTCGCGCTTTCGTACTTACTCGCTGGTGCAGCAGGCGGTGCTGGTGCTGGTGCTGTTGGGGCTTGTGCAGCTAGTGGAGCAGTGGGTAAGAACCCTGTGGGGCGATTTTTCCATCCATCTGGCATTTTTGCTGCCGGCGCTTTCCAGCGCGCTGCTGTGGCCGTGGCTCGCTACGCTGCTGCGCGTTCTTGAACCGCGCCGCGGGGCAAAGTGAAAGGCCAGGAAGGCGCGGCGGCAGCGTCGTTTAACGTGAAGTTTCGCTTGCTGTGAATTAATAAGGAATGCTGCATGAGTGGTGAAGTTCTCATCAATTTGACGCCGATGGAGACCCGCGTTGCGCTGGTGGAAAACGGCGTGCTCCAGGAAGCGCTGATCGAGCGCTCGTGTCGTCGCGGCATCGCTGGCAATATTTACAAGGGCAGGGTAGTGCGCGTGTTGCCGGGCATGCAGGCGGCCTTTGTTGATATTGGCCTGTCGCGCGCGGCGTTTATTCATGCCCATGAAGTGATGCCCTCGGGGACGCCTGCCGACGAGCAGCTGACCATCAGCCAGCTGCTGCACGAAGGTCAGGCGCTGGTGGTGCAGGTGACCAAGGATCCGATTGGTACCAAGGGGGCACGGCTGACCACCCACCTGTCGATCCCCTCGCGTTACCTGGTATATATGCCCGACTCGCCCCACCACGGAGTGTCCCAGCGCATTGAAGACGAGCGCGAGCGCGAGCGGCTGCGCAATCTGCTGGAGATGGGGGTCGCCCAGCAAAATATTGATGCCAGCGGTGGCTTTATCGTGCGCACCGCGGCGGAAAACGTCGGCGATGAAGAGTTGGCCAGCGATATTTATTTTTTATTGCGCCTGTGGCAGAAGGTCAGCGAGCGCAAAATCACCGCGGCGCCGCCCTCGGTGATTTACGACGATTTACCGCTGTTTATTCGCACGCTGCGCGATGTGATGCGCGAGGATATCGAAAAGGTGCGTATCGATTCGCGGGAGAACTTTACCCGCCTGGTAGACTTTGCCCGCGAATTCATGCCCACCGCCGTCGAGCGCATCGAGTACTACCCCGGCGAGCGGCCGATCTTTGATTTGTACAGCGTCGAAGACGAGATCCAGAAGGCGCTGGGCCGCAAGGTGCAGCTGAAATCCGGCGGCTACCTGGTGATCGACCCGACCGAGGCGATGACCACGATCGATGTGAATACCGGCGGCTATGTCGGCCACCGCAATCTTGAAGAAACCATTTTCAAAACCAACCTTGAAGCAGCCACCTCGATTGCCCGCCAGCTCAGGCTGCGCAACCTGGGCGGTATCATCATCATCGACTTTATCGACATGGAAGACGTCGAACACCAGCGCCAGGTACTACGCCTGTTGGAAAAGGTGCTCGAGCGCGATCATGCCAAAACCAAGTGTACCGGCGTGACCGAGCTGGGTCTGGTTCAGCTGACCCGCAAGCGCACCCGTGAGAGCCTGGCCCAGACGCTGTGCGAAGCCTGTCCTACCTGCGACGGTCGCGGTAAGCTGAAAACGCCGGAAACGGTGTGCTATGAAATTTTTCGCGAAATTCTGCGCGAAGAGCGCGCATACAGTGCGGAAATGTACCGGGTGTTGGCATCGCAGGCGGTGGTAGACCGTTTGCTCGACGAAGAGTCCGCCTCGGTTGTCGACCTGGAAAATTTCATCCATAAACCCATTCGTTTCCAGGTGGAACAGCACTATTCACAAGAGCAGTACGACATTGTACTGATGTAGGTCGATGACGATATACGCGCTGCGAAAAGGGTGCCTGGTGGTGCTGGCGTGGTGCCTGGGCACGCTGGCCGTGCTGCTGCTGGTATTGCGCCTGTTGGCCAGCCAGGCGGACGTGCTGACTCCACGCCTGGAAGCGTTTTTGCAAATGCACCTCGATGCCCCCGTCAGCATTGAAACGCTGGCGGTTGCCGTCGAGCGCGAAGGCCTGCGCGTGGATATCCGCGGGATTAACGCCGGGCTTCCCGACGCCGCACTTTTCTCCCTCAAAAAACTGCGCCTGCGGCTGGACGTATGGCGCTCGCTGCGCGCGTTGGCGCCGGTATTCAGCCAGGCGCGCATGGACGGCTTCACGCTGCACCTCTATCGCGGCGAAGGGCTTGCCTGGGACTGGCCCGACCCGGCAACGCTGCCGCTGTACCTTGCCGCCGACCCTACGATTGATCTGAACACCATTGATACCTGGACGCGGCTGATACTGCGCCAAAGGCTGTGGGTGACCGATACCCGCGTACTCATGCACGACGGCCAGGATAACGCCACCCTGCACGCGCCGGAGCTGGTGCTGAGCGGCAGCGAGGAGCGCATTCGTCTGGCGGGCGCGGTGGCGATTGCGCCGACGCTTCTGAGCGAGGGTGAGCCTGAGCTTCCCGTGGCCAGCCTCAAGGCCGACGTGCGCCCGGGCAGCGCAGGGCTAAGCAATTTTTCGGCGGCGCTGCAGCTGGATATGGAACTTGAGCAACTGTCGGTGCTTGCCGAGCTGATACGCCCGGATTACGTGCCGCGGCTGACGCTGTCCGGCGGCCGCTCGCGCCTGTGGGGGCGCTGGCACTCGGGGCGGCTTGACGATGCGCGCTTACAGCTGGATATGCCCCAGGTCGTGCTCTCGCAGGCGGATGACAAGGTCGTCCTCAATGAGCTGCACGCGCGCGGCCAGTGGCGCCGCGAGGGCGACGGAGGTGACGCCTGGCTAAGCGGTGATGTGGCCGGCGCCGAGCGCACCGATCCCGCGCGTCACAAAGCCCCGGCGCTGCCCAAGCATTGGCATTTGACCCACGGAGGAGGCGACTGGCAGCTGCGTACCGGTCCGTTTGAACTGGATTCGCTGGTGGCGTGGCGCGACTACATGATACTGCCCGAATCCGTGACTCGGCCGCTGCAGGCGTTGGCGCCGCGCGGGCAGGTCACGGGGCTGCAGCTTGGCCAGCACAGTGGCGAATGGCGCGTGGACGCCGCCCTGCGCGATCTGGCCGTTTCGCCCTGGGAGGGAGCGCCCGGCGGCGGGCCGCTGGACGCCTGGGTTCAGGCGCGGGACCTGCGCGGCCGCGTGGCGTTTTCCGGCGCTGCCGACAGCTCGCTGTACTTTCCCCAGATCTTTAATCAGCCGATGGAGCTGGATCGCGCCGATGGTGAAGTACGCTGGGTTTACGACGGCCCTGATACGTTAGTCAGCGGCAGGCGGCTGCGTGCCGACTGGAACGGTGCCCGGGTGCAGGGTGAGTTTGGCCTGACCAGCGGCGGATCGCACGAGCAGCTGGGGCTCGATTTAGCGTTTCAGAACGTGGATGCGATCGACACTCCGCTGGTGAACTGGCTGCCGATGAAAGTGCTCGACGAGAGTCTGGGCCAGTGGCTCGCCGACGGCGTCGGCGGGCAGGTAGAGCGCGGCACGCTGAAACTCGCCACGCCGATCGACGAGGCGATGGAGGCTGATGACATCAATATCTTGCTGTCGCTGGATATTACCCAGGGCACGCTGCCCATCGCGCCGGAGTGGCCTCAGTTAACCGACATTGAGGGAAGTTTGACGCTTGATCAGGACGCACTTGAAGCGAGCGTCGCGCAGGCGCAAAGCCACGGCGTGCGCGCCACTGACGGCAAGGTCGAGCTGGACCTTGATGCCCGGCAGCTGCGCGTATCGGGGGCGCTTGACACCGATGCCGAGGCGCTCAAGGCATTTTTCCAGGCCGCCCCGGTGCTCGACGACAGCAGAGTGCTGGACGATATCGAGGCGCAGGGCGACGCGCAGGGCGATATATCGCTGGCGCTCTCGCTCGACGCTCCCGACACGCTGACGCTTGACGTTAGCGCGACGCCGCGGCTGAGCCAATTAATCTATACGCCGCTGGGCGTGGCGGTTAACAAGGTACACGGCGATATAGCCTGGCAACAGCGGGGCGAGCAGGGCGCGCTGACGGGGACGGCAAACGGCGAACTGCTGGGCGGTGAAGTGAGTGCCAACTTTACCCCCGACCAGGTGGCGTTTGACGGCCGTGCCAGCGCCGGCGAGCTGCTGGATATTGCCGGTTTAACGCCCGACGCCGCGGCTCGGCTGGCTAGCGGAAACGCCCACTGGCAGGGCACGCTGGCGCTCGACGAGTCGCCTTCGCTACGCCTGCAAAGCAACCTTGAGGGTATTGATATCAAGCTGCCCGCGCCCTTTGCCAAGGCGTCGCACAGCGCCTGGCCGTGGACGCTTGAGGCGCAGTTTGACGATGGGCGGATAGAGAGCCGGCTGGGCGACGTGGGGCGTTTTCGCGGCCGGTTGATGGAGGGGCAGCTGGCCTTCAATCTCAACCTTGGCACCCAGGCCGCCCGCACGCCGAGCTGGCCGAGTGGGCGTGGCTGGGGCATCAATGCCGGCGCCCGCGAGATCGCGCCGCTGGACTGGCGTTTTGTCACCGAGCTTTTCCCCGCGGATGCTGCATCCGGGCGCGGGGCCTCAATGATCGACAAGATTGATGTGCCGCTGCAGCTATCGCTGGAAACGTCGTGCGTGAAATATCACCGCGACTGTTTGGGTAGCGTAGCCGTTACGGGGCAGCGCAGTCGCAGCGGTGAAATGGATTTGGCGCTGGCGGGGAGCGTGCTAACCGGGCATTTGCGCTATCGACCGGACACCCCGCAGCCGGTCGATGTTACCGTGGACCAGCTAGTGGTCGATAATCTGATAAGGGTGTCTAAAATAGCGTACGCGGCGTCTAATGAGGGCGCGCAGGCGCCCGCTAGCTGGCTTGAGGCGGTCACCACCGAGGTGCCGGATCCCGCGGCCATCCCCGAATGGCTGACGGAGCTTCCCGCCGGTCGCCTGCGAGTCGCTGAAATCGCCCTCGGTGAAAAGCGTTTTGGCCCGCTGACGGCCTATTGGCAAGCGCGGCGAGGCCGGTTCACCCTGGCGCCGGTGGGGTTGACGCTGGGCGAGCTGTCGGCGCGCGGTGAGCTCAGCTGGCAAGGCGACTCGGCCACCAGCGAGACCCGCGCGAACCTGACGCTTGCCGGCGGCGATGTGGGTAGCGCACTTAAGCAACTCGACCAGCCGGTGGCCATGCGCAGTAAAAGCACGCAGGTTGCGACTCGGCTCGAGTGGCCCGGTGCGCCCTGGCAATTTGCGCTGGGCCGGGCGAGGGGAGATCTCTCGGTTGATGTCCGCGACGGCCGTTTTTTGACGCTGAACTCTGCCTCGGCGCGGCTGGTGGGGCTGTTGAATTTTGATAACATTTTTCGCCGCCTGCGGCTGGACTTCTCCGATGTGACCGGGAAGGGCACCGCCTTCAACCGCGTCGAGGGCAAGGCCGACGTAGCCGGTGGCCTGCTGCGCCTGCGCGGCCCGCTGACGATCGATGCGCCGGCTACCACCATGCGCCTGACCGGCAGCGTTGATTTGCTCGAGCGTGAACTTGATCAGCGCCTCGGCGTCACACTGCCCATCAGTCAGGGGCTACCCATTGCCGCCCTCGCCGTCGGTGCGCCGGTGGTGGGCGGCGCGCTGTTTGTGGCAAATACGCTATTTGGCGACGCTTTTGAGCGGGCCACCACGATTCACTACCGGTTAGAAGGCCCCTGGGCTTCGCCGGATATTACACTGGAAGGTACCCAATGACGCAGCTTGACCAGGCAGCTTCGATATTACTTACCCCCGGCGGGCTGGATTTGGACAGCCTGGATACCGGGCTATCCCATGCGATGGGGGCAGGAATCGACTACGCCGATCTGTATTTTCAGCGCACCTGGCAAGAAGGCTGGGTGCTCGAAGACGGCGAAGTCAAAGACGCTAGCTACAGCATTGACGGCGGCGTTGGCGTGCGTTCGCTGGCCGGCGAAAAGACCGGGTTTGCCTATTCCAATCAGATTACCGCCGAGGCGCTGGTGGATACCGGCAAGACCGCCTCGGGTATCGTGCGCAGCGGCACGCGGCTGAGCGGCCAGGCGGTCAGCCCGGTCAGCGCCGCGCTGTGCTACCCGGGCATTGACCCGCTGGCGGGCCTGAGCGCCGCTGACAAGGTCGCCATGCTCAAGCTTGCCGACCGCGTGGCCCGCGCCGCCGACCCCCGCGTCAGCCAAGTGAGCGCTTCGCTGTCGGGCACTTATGAAGTGGTGCTGGTACGCGCCAGCGACGGCACGCTGGCGGCGGATATTCGCCCGCTGGTGCGCTTTAACGTCAGCGTTATTGCCGCCCACAACGGTCGCCGCGAAAGCGGTGGCGCCGGCGGCGGCGGGCGCTACTCCATGGCGCAGCTGCGCGACGCGGGCGTCGCCGAGCGCTACGCCAAAGAGGCGGTGCGCCAGGCGCTGGTGAATCTGGAGGCCGTCGATGCGCCGGCGGGGCAGATGCCCGTGGTGCTGGGCGCGGGCTGGCCGGGGATTCTTCTGCACGAAGCCGTGGGCCACGGGCTGGAAGGCGATTTCAACCGCAAGGGCAGCTCGGCGTTTGCGGGTAAAATGGGCCAGCGCGTGGCGTCCAAAGGCGTCACCGTGGTTGACGACGCCACCCTGGCCGACTGCCGGGGTTCGCTCAGCGTCGACGATGAAGGCACGCCCGGGCAGCACACGCCGCTGATCGAAGACGGCATTCTGACCGGCTATATGCAGGACAAGCTCAACGCGCGGCTGATGGGCATGGCGCCTACCGGTAACGCGCGGCGCGAATCCTATGCCCACATTCCCATGCCGCGCATGACCAACACGCTGATGATGGCGGGACAGGATGAGCCGTCAGACATCATCAAGAGCGTCAAGCGCGGCCTTTACGCGGTAAGTTTCGGCGGCGGCCAGGTGGATATCACCTCGGGCAAGTTCGTATTCTCGGCAAGCGAGGCCTACCTCATCGAAGACGGCGTGATTACCGCGCCGGTCAAGGGCGCCACGCTGATCGGCAACGGTCCCGAGGCGATGGGCCAGGTATCGATGATCGGCCACGACATGGCGCTGGATACCGGCATTGGCGTTTGCGGCAAGGAAGGCCAGGGCGTGCCGGTCGGGGTGGGCCAGCCCACGCTGAAGCTTGACGAGCTGACCGTGGGCGGCACGCAGTCATGACCCTGCGGCGGGGCATCAATCCGGCGCAGGGGTATGCCGCTAGACGCCGGCGCTGTCACGCAGGTATTTGAACAGTTTGCGCGCGCTGACCGGCGGTTTTTGCTGCTCGCGTTCGCGCTGTATATTACGCACCAGCTGGCGCAGCGTCTGGCGGTCGGCGTCGGGGTAAGCCTGCATAAACTGGTCGATGGCGCTGGCGCCTTCGTCAATCAACCGGTCGCGCCATTTTTCCAGCCGATGAAACGAATGGTCGCGCTTGAGCTGCTCTTGTTGGATAGCCTCAAACTCGGCCTGAATGGCGGGCAGGTCTTCCTTGCGCATAAGCTTGCCGACGTACTGCATATGCCGGCGGCGCGCTTCGCGCGAGGTGATGCGCGCGGTTTCGTCGATGGCGCGCTCGAGGTCATCGGAGAGCGCAAAGCGTGCGCGTTCGCCCGGTTTCATCGCGATCAGGGTTTCGCCCAGCTGCTGCAGCTCGTGCATCTCGCGCTTGAGCTGAGACTTGCTGGGGCGTTCGCCTTCCAGAGGCGTGGCGGCCGTTGGCGCCGGGTTTTTTTTGGGCATGAAATTACTCGTTAAGGTTCAAGGTAATCAAGACGGTTCAACAGGAGGCCATTATGGCACAGGCATTTGATGCTCGGGCACAACAGACGCGGCTGACATCCCGCGCGCAGCAGGCGCTGGCACTGGCGAAACGTCTGGGCGCCGACGCGGCAGAAGTGGGCGCAAGCGTTGACCAGGGCGTAGAGGTGAGCGTGCGGCTGGGCGAAGTAGAAACCGTGGAGCTATCCCGCGACCAGGGGATCGCTATTACGGTGTACGTCGGCCAGCGCAAGGGCAGCGCCTCGTCGACCGACGCCGGCGACGATTCCATTCAGGCGACGGTAGAGAAAGCGCTGGCTATTGCCCGCTATACCGGCGAAGACCCGATGGGAGGGCTTGCCGATGCCGAACTGATGGCAAGCGAAATTCCCGACCTCGAAGTGCATTACCCCTGGGCGCTGTCGACCGATCAGGCGATATCGCTGGCGCTTGAGTGCGAGCGTGCCGGCCGGGCGGTCGAAGGTATCACCCAGTCCGACGGTGCATCGCTTTCCACCGGCGAAGGCGTGCGCGTTTACGCCAACAGCCACGGGTTTCTGGGCACGCAGAAGGGCAGCCGCCATGCGCTGTCGTGCATGCTGATTGCCGAAGACGACAACGGCATGCAGCGTGACTTCGCCTACACCACCGCGCGCGACCCCAAGGCGCTGCGCGCACCGGAAGAAGTGGGTCGCGAAGCCGCGCAGTGCACGCTTCGCCGGCTCGGAGCCAAGCGCCCGGCGACCGGCAGCTTTCCCGTGCTGTTTGACCCATCGCTTGCCAGCGGGCTGGTGGGGCATTTGCTGGGCGCACTTTCTGGCGGCGCGCTGTACCGCGAGGCCTCGTTTCTCTGCGGCCGACTGGGTACGCCGTTATTTCCCGACTGGTTCAGCCTTGAGGAGCGCCCTATGGAGCGCGGCGCCACGGCCAGCTCGCCGTTTGACGCCGATGGCGTGCAAACGCGCAACAACCGCTTTATCGCAGACGGCAAGGTGGCAAGCTACATGCTCTCGGCGTACAGCGCGCGGCGGCTATCGCTGACAACCACCGGCAACGCCGGCGGGGCGCGCAACCTGCGTATTAGCGCGCCGCTGCAAACGCCCGAGGCGCTGCTCGAGAAGATGGACTGCGGCGTATGGGTGACCGAACTGATGGGGCAAGGGGTCAACGGCGTCACCGGCGACTATTCGCGCGGCGCGACGGGCTTCTGGGTAGAAAACGGCAAGGTGCAGTACCCGATTGAGGAATTCACCATTGCCGGCAATCTGGAGCAGATGTTTGCCAATTTGGCCGGCATTGGCGACGACGTGGATACTCGCGGCAGCATTCATACCGGCAGCTGGCTGATCAACGCCATGACCGTGGCGGGGAACTAAAAGCCGCTAGCCGCTACCTCTGGCCGCCCTGGGTATAGGGCGGGTTCAGGCTATTACCGGCTGTGCTAGGCCAGTGGAAGGTAGTTGGCGTCCAGGCTCAGGCGTTTGAGCAGGGCGTGAAAGAGAAAAGCTTCTTCGTTTATGAGCGAGCGGCTCAGGCAGTCAAGGTACTCGTGCTGTGGGAAGCGGATCAGCCGGTGTGGCACCTTGTAGGCGTCCAGATCGATGGCCACGATACGGTCGTCGCGGACCAGAAAGTTGTCGGTGTGCAGGCCGCGGCAATGGATGCCGTGGCGGTAGTAGGCTTCCACTGCATCGAGGTATTGGGTTTGTAGCACTCGGCTGGCTTGAATGCACTGCTTGAGCGGTTTGCCGTGGATATTTGCCGTTACCAGACGATACTTGTCGGCGGCGATAATGGTTGGCGTGGCAATGCCCAGGGCGTCTAGATGCTTAGCGATGAGGACGAAGTTAATCCCGGGATACGGGCGAAGACGTAGCCCGTAGCGGAGGCGGTCGACGCGTTTGGGGAAGAAGGTCTTGATAAACAGGTCGTGCTCCGGATCGTAGTCGACCCGTGAGTATTTACCGGTTTGGATCAGTTCGAGGGGCATGGCGCAGCTCTCGGAGGGGGCTTAACGGTTACGCATCTTCGTCGAAGCGCGCATCGAATAGTGCCTCGACGGCATCGAGCGCCTGTTCGGCGTCTTTGCCCTCGGCGTGTACGGTCAGCTCGGTGCCGAAAGGCGCGGCGAGGATCAGTAGCGCCATGATATTGCGCGCATCGGCTTTTTGCGTGCCTTTGTAAACATGAACCTTCGATTCAAACGGCTGGCAGCAGGCGACTAACCGGGTCGCGGCGCGGGCGTGCAGGCCGCGACGGTTGGTCAGTGTCAGGGTTTTACGCGGCACGCGGGTTCCTTTTGGTGAAGCGGTTTGCGGATTAATCGGCGGTATCCTGATGGCCCGCCGAGCGTGTGTACTGTACTGAAAGCTCGCGGTGGCGAACGTGAACTTCGTCGATGGAATCGAGGATCAATTGTCCCAGCTGCTCGGCCAGATACACCGAGCGGTGTTGGCCCCCAGTACAGCCAATGGCGACGGTGATATAGCTGCGCTGACTATTTTGGTAGGCCGGTAGCCAGCGGCTTAGCCAGGCGTGAATATCGTGGCACATGGCCTCAACGATGGGGTAGCCGCGTAAAAACGCCTGGATGTCGGCGTCGCGACCGGTCAGGCTACGCAGCGCCGGATCCCAGAAGGGGTTGGGCAGGCAGCGCGCATCGAAGACCAGATCGGCGTCCAGCGGTACGCCACGCTTGTAGCCAAAGGATTCAACGGTCAGCGTGAGCTGGTCGCGGCGGCGGTGAGCGACCTGATCGGCAATGCGGCGTCGCAAGTCATGCACTGACAGCCTTGATGTGTCGATGGTCAGGTCGGCCAGGTTGCGCACATCGTTGAGCGTATCTTCTTCCTTGGCGATGGCTTCTTCAAGCGTCATGTCGCTGTCCCGGGTGAGCGGGTGGCGGCGACGCGTGGCGGAGTAGCGCTCCAGCAGGATGCGTGCGTCAGTGGTCAGATAAACCACGTGGAAGTTGATGTCGCGCGCCTTGAGCTCGCCAAGGAGCCCGGGCAGGCGCTCAAGTGCGCCGGGCAGGTTGCGCGCATCAATGCTCACCGCAAGGTGGGTGCGTCTGGTCTGGTTGCGCAATTCATCCACCAGCGAGCCGAGAAGCATGGCCGGCAGGTTGTCGATGGCGTAGTAGCCCAGGTCTTCCAGCGCCTGTAAGGCAATGGATTTACCCGAGCCGGAACGACCGCTGATAATAACCAGTTGCATAGCGTCTCTCGTAGGGTCGAGCGGATAAGGGGGCGCTATTGGTGGGGTTGCTCGCGGATCTTGGCAGTAATCAGGTCGAGCAGTGCGCGCTGGCTCTGTGCGCGGCGTAGCTGCAGGCGCGTGTCTCCATCATTCATGATCAGCGCGACCTGGCCTAAAAGCGACAGATGGGTGTCATCGGCCTGCTCGGGAACCAGCAGGATAAACACCAGATCCACGGGGTCGCCATCGATGGCGTCGAAGTCGACCGCTTCGGCAAGCTTGAGAAAACCGGCGATGGGCGCATGGCAATGCGGGCTGCGCGCATGGGGAATCGCCACGCCGTTACCAATCCCTGTACTGCCGAGCTTTTCGCGGCTAATCAGGCGGCTGAAAACCTCCTGACTATCCAGGCTAGGGATGTTTTGCGCAATAAAGGTGCTGAAAAATTCCAGCACCCTTTTTTTGCTGCCCCCGGGCACGTCATAGAGTACGCGTTCCGGGGGGAGGATAGCTTCCAGGTTCATGGTGGTTAACGCACGCCGGCGCCTTGAGCGCGAGCCTGTGACTTTTCCTTGTGTTTGACCAGCTGGCGGTCGAGCTTGTCGGCCAGCGCATCGATAGCCGCGTACATGTCGTTGTCGGTGGCTTCGGCATGCAGCTCGGCGCCGGCAACGTGCATGGTGCAGGCCGCTTGTTGACGCTCTTTTTCCACAGATAAGGTGACTTGCACGGTGGTGATGTTGTCGTAATGGCGCTCGACCCGGGCGAGCTTTCCATTGACATAGTCACGCAAGGCGTCAGTCAGTTCTACGCGGAGACCGGTGATGTTAACTTGCATGGACATACTCCTTATCCGTTGGAATTGTGATTTGATTGTAACCCTTTTGGAGCGTAAACAAAGCCCCTGGCGAGAGTTTCGTTGGTTAGCGCCGGCGGCGGCGTTCACTCGAGGACGGAATCCCCAGCGCCTCGCGGTATTTGGCCACGGTGCGCCGCGCTACCTGAATGCCGGCGTCGTCCAGCAGGGTCGTCAGGCGACTGTCGGAAAGCGGCTTGCCGGTGGGTTCCTGCTCGACGAATTTTTTGATCCGCGCGCGGATGGCGGTGCTCGAATGGGTGCTTTCATCCTTGCCCCCCAGCTGGCTGGAGAAAAAGTATTTGAGCTCGAACAGGCCGCGCGGGGTATGCAGGTATTTTTGCGTGGTTACCCTTGAAACCGTGGACTCGTGCATGTCGACGGCGGCGGCAATGTCGGCAAGCACCAAAGGCTGCATGGCCTCTTCGCCGCGTTCGAGAAAGTCCAGCTGGCGGGCGACGATCTCGCGACCGACGCGCAGCAGGGTGTCGTTGCGGCTGGAGAGGCTTTTGATCAGCCAGCGGGCCTGTTGCAGATGGTCTTTGAGAAAGCGGTTGTCCTGGCTGTTGTCGGCGCGCTTGATCAGGCCGGCGTAGTCGGGCTGGATGCGCAGCCGCGGCAGGGCGTCGGGGTTTAGTTCAAGCTGCCAGCCGTGTTCGCCGCGGCGCGCGAGTAAATCGGGAATCACATGGCCGCCGGTGACGCTGTCAAAGGCGCTGCCGGGGCGCGGGTCAAGGCTTTGAATCAGTTTTGTTACCGCGTCAAGCGCCGCGTCATCGAGCCCCAGCCGGCGTTTGAGCAAGCGCGAGTCGTGCTGCCCAAGCGCGGGCAAAAATTGGCGTACCAGCCGGCGCGCGGGCATCAGCAGCGGAGTGGCCTCGGGCAGTGCGTCCAGCTGCAGCGTCAGGCATTCGCCCAAATCGCGGGCAAAAGCGCCGGTGGGCTCAAACTGCTGGAGTCGCGAAAGCACGCGCTCCATGCGCGCCGTATCAACCTCGGCCAGCCCCTGGCGGCGCAGCCCGTCGCGCATCTCGTCAAGCGAGTGGGTCAGGTAGCCGTTCGCGTCGACTGCATCGATCAGCGTTTCGGCAATCAGGTGGTCGTCGGCGCTAAGATCAAGCATTGCCAGCTGCCAGAGCAAATGGCCGTGAAGGCTCTGGCCCGCGCTTTGGCGGTCAAAGTCCGGCCCCTCGGCGCCGCCTGTGCGCGGCGTATCCTGATAGGTGTCGGACCAGTCGCTATCGACGGAAAGCTCGGTAGGGATGTGTTCCGCCCAGCCGTCTTCGGGTGTGGCCACGGCGACCTGCTCGCTGAATTCATCTTCCTGGTCGAGCAGCGGGTTGGCGTCCAGCGCCTGCTGGATCTCCTGGCGCAGGTCGAGCGTCGACAGCTGCAGCAGCGCAATGGCCTGCTTGAGCTGGGGCGTCATGGTGAGTTGAGTGCCAACGCGTAGCTGCAGAGACGCTTTCATGGCCATCGAAGCATCACTCCTCAAGGGGGAAGTCTTACCCTAGGCCGCGCCTTTCAAGGCTGCAAGTCGCGGCCTGGCTGAGCCGGTGTGCGGCGCTTCGTCAAAGCTCACAGGCGGAATTCGGCGCCAAGGTAGACATCGCGCACCTGCTGGTTGTCGAGAATGCTGCTCGGCGAGCCGTTGGCGATGATGTGGCCGTCGCCGACAATATAGGCAGTATCGCAGATATCCAGGGTTTCGCGCACGTTGTGGTCGGTAATCAGCACGCCGATGTGGCGGGCTTTTAGCGCGCGGATCACCGTTTTGATTTCGCCTACCGAGATAGGGTCGACGCCGGCAAACGGCTCGTCAAGGAGGATAAAGGCGGGCTCGATGGCAAGCGAGCGGGCGATTTCTACCCGCCGGCGTTCGCCGCCGGAAAGGCTCATCCCCAGGTTGTCGCGGATATGGGTGATATGAAAATCGCCCAGCAGCGCCTCAAGGTGCTCGCCCCGAGCGCGGCGGTCCAGATCCCGGCGGGTTTCCAGAATAGCCATGATGTTGTCGGCCACCGAAAGCTTGCGAAAAATCGAGGCTTCCTGCGGCAGATAGCCAATGCCGGCTTTGGCGCGTTCGTGCATGGGGGCGCGAGAGAGATCATGATTGTCGATGCTGACGTGTCCGGCATCGGCCTTGACCAGCCCCACGATCATGTAAAACGAGGTGGTTTTGCCCGCGCCGTTGGGACCCAAAAGTCCAACGATGCTGCCCTGGGTAATATCCAGGTTGATATCCTTGACCACGCGGCGGCGCTTGTAGCTTTTGGCCAGGTGGCGGGCGTGGAGGGTTCTGACCGGTACGTCCGGCGGATTGTCGGCGGTAATATCGTCAAAAGACACCCTGTGGCCCCTTTCCTTGTCGATGATCTGGCGTGCCTGCTATCGATAAGGATCCGTTCAATAAGGATCCGCTGTCGTCAGTATCGAGAGTGGCAATGGTGGTGTGACTCGATGGTAGCCCGTGGCCGGCTTTACTGCTCGGGCTGCAGCGTCATGTGGATGCGCTGGGTGTCGCTGCCTTTTACGTCGGAGCGCGCCTGGACGACTTCCTTGTCGATAAAGTATTCCAGCCGCCCGCCGCTAAAGTGATCGCCGCCCTGGTTCAGTTCGGCCTGGTCGATCAGCTCGACGCGGCGCTCGGCGACGTGATAGATAATCTGTCGCGCTTCGCCTTCGATCGGCTCTTTCTGCCCCTCGGGCTGGTGGCGCAGATAGGCGCGCTCGCCAAAGGCCGTGGCACGTGAGAGCTCGCCGCTAGCGTTGCGCGTGACCTCCACGCGCGCGCCGCGTAGCTGCATCTGGCCCTGGCGCATATCAACGTTGCCGCGGTAAACCGCCGTGCCGGCGCGCTGATCAAGGTCAAGGCGGTCAGCCTCGACTTGCACAGGGTCGGTCGGCGCGGCCAGAGCGGCATTGGCGCCCAGGGTGCTGATGCCGAGTACGGTGAGGCCCAGCAGGGCCGCGGTGATAAAAGAAAAGAGACGCGTATTCATGGGGTTTCCTCGGCAGATGCCGCTACGGGCGGGTGATGACCGCGGACGCGATCCGTCAAGCGTACCTTACCGGTATCAAGCCATGCATCAAGACGCTGGGCGCGGATGCGCTGGGGGGGCTGTTGCAGCAGCGCTGGGCTATCGCTCCAGGCGTGCGCTGTCTGGCTGTCGTAATAGAGTACCTGGGTATCGAGCTGCCAGCCCTCGTTGGGGGCTACCAGGTGCGCGTCGCCGCTTAGCATCAGCTGCTGCTGCTCGCCGTCGAGCGTGCCTTCGTTGGCGCTGGCGTGCCATTCGTTCTGCTCGCTGTCGATCAGCGTGGCGTGCGGCGTGTCGAGCCGGGTCATGGACTGCTGGGGCGTATGAGTAATGCGCGGCGACGTCAGCTGCTGGGTCAGCTGGCCGCTGTCGTCATATAGCGCCAGCGTGGCGTGGTCGGCGACGTGGCCGGGTTCGTCGGCGCGTGCCGCCGGGTCGGGCGATACAGTGTGCGTATCGCGCAGATCAAACCAGGCCAGCAGCACGCCGAGCGTGATAATGATCAGCAGCAGCCAGGCGCGCTTGCGCATGTGGTAAAGCCTTTTCAGCGCCGTTTGCAGGCCCGGCCTCATGGCGACAGCGGCTCGTGGTGGTAGCTTTGCAAAATGTTGTCCCAGTGGCCCTGGGCGCTTAACAGCGCATCGCAGATTTCGCGTACCGCGCCGTGGCCGCCGGCGCGCTGGGTGACCCAGTCGGCATGCTTGCGCATGTAGGCCGGCGCGTTGGGTACGCTAATGCCGACGCCGGCGCGCTGAATGGCGGCAAGGTCGGGCAGGTCGTCGCCGCAATAAGCCGCCTGTTCGAGGGTGATGTCGAGCGTCTGGCACAGCTGCGCCAGCGTTTCGAGTTTGTCCTCGCGGCCCTGATAAACGTGGGCAATGCCTAGCGCTTTGGCGCGCTGGGTCACCATGGGTGACTCCCGGCCGGTGATCAGCGCGACGGTAATGCCCATGCGCTTTAACAGCTTGAGGCCGTGGCCGTCCTGGGTATGAAAGGCCTTGATTTCGCTGCCGTCGCTTTGGAAATAGAGTCGTCCGTCGCTGAGTACGCCGTCAACGTCGAGGGCCAGAAGGCGAGTGCGCGCAAGCGTGGCGGTAGGCGCGAGGGATTGAGGCATACAGACTCCGAAAACGTTAAACCTGCCGGCGTACTGCCGGTGCTAGATGACGCCGCTGGCAAGCAGGTCGTGCATATGCAGCGCGCCAACGGGACGCCCTTGCGGGTCGACCACGGCGAGCGCGGTGATCTTGCCATCCTCCATGATACGCACTGCTTCGGCGGCAAGCACGTCGGGTGCTATGCGCCTGCCCGGCTGAGTCATGACCTCATCGACCGTTAGGCGGAGAATATCGCGGTGCTGATCCAGCGTACGGCGCAAATCGCCGTCAGTATACACGCCGGCCAGCCGGCCATCGGGGGTCACCACGCAGGTAAAGCCGAGCCCTTGGCGGGTGATTTCCAGCAGCGCATCGCGCAGCGGGCTACCCAGCGCCACCTGGGGCAAGCGCTCGCCGCTGTGCATAATGTCCTGGACGCGTAGCAGCAGGCGCTTGCCAAGACTGCCGCCGGGGTGCGACAGCGCAAACTGCTCGGCGGTAAATCCGCGGGCTTCCAGCAGCGCGACCGCCAGCGCATCGCCTAGCGCCAGCGCGGCGGTAGTGGAGCTGGTGGGCGCCAGATCCAGCGGGCAGGCTTCGCGTTCAACGCCGCTGTTCAGGTGAGCGTCGGCGTGGCGGGAAAGGGTGGAGTCGGGGCGCCCGGTCATGCTGACCAGCGGTACGCCCAGACGCTTTAATAGCGGCAGCAGCGCGGTGACTTCGCCGGTTTCGCCCGAGTTGGAAAGCGCCAGCACCACGTCGGCGCGGGTGATCATGCCCAAGTCGCCGTGGCTGGCCTCGCCCGGGTGGACGAAAAAAGCCGGCGTGCCGGTGCTGGCCAGGGTGGCCGCAAGCTTGCCGCCGATATGTCCCGACTTGCCCATGCCGGTGACTACCACGCGGCCCTGGCAGGCCAGTATCAGCTCGCAGGCACGGTCGAAGTGCGCATCAAGCTTGGCCTTGAGACCATCAATAGCGGTCTGCTCGATGTGCAGGGTGCGTAGCGCGCTGTCGCGCAGGGACGTGGAGGCAGAGGGGGAGGAATCGGCGGGTGAATAGGGCATGGCATCGCTCTTGATAGTGGGCCGTGGCAAGAAGATCGTGAGCGCTAACGCGTCGCGGATGACGAAGCGCCAAAGAGTTGGCGGCGGTAGCTTTATCGTAACATCGCACGTAAGGCTTGCCCGAACGTTTTATTTTATGCCGCCAAGGCGTAGATTCCGGTGATGATAACGCGTTAGAGTACGCTGTTCGATAACCCGTTTTAGCCGCGCTGCCGTATGCTTCAGGGCGCATGATAAGACGGATACCCCTGAATTAAACGAGTGTGCCATGACGGATTCGGCCTTTATTGAAGTGGAAAACCTGCACTTTTCCCGCGGCGGGCGCGCCATTTTTCGCGGGGTGAACCTGTCTATTCCGCGCGGCAAGATTACCGCCATCATGGGTCCCAGCGGCTCGGGCAAAACCACGCTGTTAAAGCTGCTTGGCGGCCAGCTAACGCCGGACAAGGGGCGCGTGCTGATCGACGGTCAGGACGTTCACCGCTTGTCGCGCAAGGCGCTGTTTGCGCTGCGCCGGCGTATGGGCATGCTGTTTCAGAGCGGCGCGCTGTTTTCAGACTTGGATGTGTTTGAAAACGTGGCCTTTCCGCTGCG
Organism: Vreelandella subglaciescola; assembly: GCA_030454225.1. GTDB lineage: Bacteria > Pseudomonadota > Gammaproteobacteria > Pseudomonadales > Halomonadaceae > Vreelandella > Vreelandella subglaciescola_A. The sequence goes on from JAKDRW010000002.1 coordinate 29,958, forward strand.
CGTGCATACCGATCTGCCCGACGCCATGGTGCGCGATATCGTCCTGCTCAAGCTGCAGGCCGTGGGGCTGCGTGGCGCGCACGCGCTGACGCCGGCGGAGCTTTCCGGCGGTATGGCCCGGCGCGTGGCGCTGGCCCGCGCCGTAGTGCTGGATCCCGAGTTAATACTCTACGACGAACCGTTTGTAGGACAGGATCCGATTGCCATGGGAGTGCTGGTGCAGCTCATCAAGCGCCTGAGTGAGGCGCTGTCGCTGACCTCGGTGGTGGTATCCCACGACATCAAGGAAACCATGAGCATCGCCGACTACCTCTATCTGATTGCCGACGGTGACGTTGTGGCGCACGGCACGCCGGCGTCGCTCAATACCCATGACGATGCGCGGGTCAGCCAGTTTATGCACGGCGAACCCGACGGCCCCGTGCCTTTCCACTACCCGGCGCCGCCGTATTACCGCGATATGCTCGGTGCCGATACGGCCACGACCACAACCACGACGAGGACGGGCTAATATGGCGGCAGGGTTTTTGCGAGCGTTTTTGCGGCTGGCGGGGCGCGTTGCCCAGCTGGGTCGCCGCGGCTGTAGCGTAGTCGAAGCGCTGGGGCGGGCGAGTATGTTTCTTGCCCAGTCGGTGATCGGCGTGCCCAGCGGCGAAGGCGTTAAACTGTGGCTCAGGCAGATGCATTTTGTCGGCGTGTTATCGCTTGCGATTGTGCTGGTGTCGGGGCTTTTTATCGGCATGGTGCTGGCGCTTCAGGGCTATACTATTCTGATTGATTTTGGCGCCGAGCAGGCGCTGGGTCAGATGGTGTCGCTGTCGCTTTTGCGCGAGCTGGGGCCGGTGGTTGCGGCACTCTTGTTTGCCGGGCGCGCGGGCTCGGCGCTGACCGCCGAAATTGGTCTGATGAAGGCCACCGAGCAGCTGACCAGCATGGAAATGATCGGCGTTGACCCGCTGCGTCGCGTGGTGGCGCCTCGCCTGTGGGCCGGCTTTGTCTCGCTGCCGCTGCTGACCATCGGCTTCAGCGTGGTGGGTATTTGGGGGGGCTATTTGGTCGGCGTGCAATGGCTGGGCGTCTCCGAAGGGGCCTACTGGAGCAATATGCAGTCAAGCGTGGCGTTTTTTGCCGACGTGGGTAACGGCATGATCAAAAGCCTGGTCTTTGCGCTAGTGGTGACCTGGATCGCCGTTTTCCAGGGCTACGACCTGATCCCCACGTCAGAGGGCATTTCCCGGGCGACAACGCGAACCGTGGTGTATTCCTCGCTGGCGGTATTGGGATTGGATTTTGTGCTAACCGCCGTCATGTTCGGCGGCCTTTAAACGCTGGAGCTGGTGCATGAAACGCAGTAAAACCGTAGAGTTCGGGGTCGGGCTATTTATCCTCGCGGGCATTTTGGGACTGGTTTTTCTTGGCCTTCGCGTCAGCGGTATGACGCTTGCCGCGCCCTCAGACACCTTTCGCCTGGAGGCCAGCTTTTCTGATATCGGCAGCCTCAAGCCGCGCGCTCGTGTGACCATGGCCGGGGTGACGGTAGGCCGGGTTGAATCGATTGACCTCGACACCGAGTACTTTGACGCCCGAGTGAAGCTGCGCCTGGATCGCGAGCTTGAAGGCGAGCTGTCCCGCGATACCACCGCCGCAATCCTGACCTCGGGGCTGCTCGGCGAGCAGTACGTGGGCCTGAGCGTGGGGGGTGACCCGGAGATGTTGGAAGGGGGCGATAGCATTCGCGATACCCAGTCGGCGCTGGTGCTCGAGGAGCTGATACAACAGTTCGTGTCGAGTATGGTCAAAGACTAGCGGGGGCTGAAAAGGTCCCCTTATTCACCGGCTTTGCAGATACAGCCCAGGCACTTAAGGCAAGGCAACTAAACGAGGACACGCCATGACTATCAAACAGTGGTTGAGCGGCGGTATTCTTGCCGCCTCAGTGGCGCTGAGCGCGCCGCTTTACGCCCAGGAGCAGACGCCCGAGGCGATGATTCGCAGCAACATCACCGAGTTTATGGCCGACCTTGATGCGCGCGAAGACTACTACGCCAATAACGTTGACGAGCTTAAAAAGCTGGTTAACGAGAGCCTGGAGGAAGTTGCCGACTTTCGCTACATCGGCGCGAGCGTCATGGGGCGCTATTTCAGTAACGCCTCGCCCGAGCAGCGCAGCCGCTTTGCCAAGGTGTTTCGCCAGACGCTGATCGACACCTATACCCGCGGGCTTGTCACCTTTGACTACGATGAGCTGCGCGTGCTCGACGAGCAGCGTCCGCAGCGCGATGAGGATCGCGCCAGCGTGAAAATGGAAGTCGTCGCCAACAACGGTGATGTCTACCCGGTGAGCTACAGCCTGCGCTTGGCTGACGACGAGTGGCGGGTGGTTAACGTGATCGTCAACGGCATCAATCTGGGACTGACGTTTCGCAACCAGTTTGACCAGGCGATGAGCGACAACAACCGCGATTACGATGCGGTCATCCGTGGCTGGTCGCCCGACGTCGGCGTTGACGAGCTGGAAGAGGGCGGCAACGAGTGACAGCGCTGTTCTCTCGTCAAGGCATTGCGCTAACCGCGCAGGACGACAATACGCTTGAGGTTAGCGGTAACCTCGGTGAAGGTACCGCCGCCGCGCTTGCGGGGGCCGGGGAACGTTGGCTTGAAAACGTCGCCGCGCCCGCCGCGTTGACGCTGGATTTTCGCGGCGTGGACCGGGCCAGCAGTGCGGCCATCAGCGTGCTGCTGCAATGGCTGCGCGCGTGCCGGACGCGCCACATCAGGGTAGAAGACATTTTGCTGTCTGAGCCGTTGAGCCGCCTGGCTCGCCTGGCCGAGCTCGACACGCTTTTTGATAACCCCATCGACAACCTGGGTTGATAAATCAGCCGGTTTGAGGCGTCAATCGCCAAAGCAGCGGCTTTTCTTTATCATGGCCGCTGTTTTCTTTTCCCCCGACGGTTTCAAAGGAGTTTTTCGCTCATGCAACCCAATGAGGTAAAGGCGCTGCTCGAGTCGCGCCTGGACGGCTGTGCGTTTTATATCCAAGGCGAAGGCTGTAATTTTCAGGTGGTCGCCGTGGGCGATGCGTTTGCCGGGCTAACCCCGGTCAAGCGCCAGCAGCTGGTGTACGGTGCGCTCAGCGACGAGATCGCCTCGGGCGCGCTGCACGCCATCAGCATTAAAACCTACACGCCGGCGCAGTGGGAAAGCGCGCCGGAAAACGTGGGGTAACGCCGAGCGCATGGATAAATTGATCATTACCGGCAACGGGTCGGTAGACGGAGAGGTCTGGGCCAGCGGGGCGAAAAACGCCGCGCTGCCGATTCTGTGTGCAAGCCTGCTGGCTGACGGCCCGGTGGTAATCGGCAACTTGCCGCACCTGCAGGACATCACCACGACGCTGGAGCTTTTGGGCAGCATGGGAGTGGAGCCGCTGATGGGTGAGAAGCTCAGCATCCAGCTGGACGGCTCCCAGGTGAAACACTGCTACGCGCCCTACGCGCTGGTGAAAAAGATGCGCGCCTCGATTCTGGTGCTGGGGCCGCTGCTGGCGCACTTTGGCCATGCCGACGTATCGCTGCCCGGTGGCTGCGCCATCGGTTCGCGCCCGGTGGATCTGCACATCCGCGGCCTCGAAGCCATGGGCGCGGATATCCGCGTCGAGAACGGCTATATTCTTGCCCGGGTGGACGGCCGCCTGCGTGGCGCGACGATTTTCTTTGATACCGTCACCGTCACCGGCACCGAGAACCTGCTGATGGCGGCGACGCTTGCCGACGGCACCACGGTGCTGGAAAACGCCGCCCGCGAGCCTGAGGTGATTGATCTGGCCGAGTGCCTGATCAAGATGGGCGCCAATATTAGCGGGCAGGGCACCGATACCATCGTCATCGAGGGCGTCGAGCGGCTGCACGGCTGCCACCACGACGTCATGCCCGACCGTATTGAAACCGGCACCTTTTTAGTGGCCGCGGCGATGACCGGCGGCCGGGTGAAAGTCACCCGCACCCGCGCGGATATTCTCGAGGCGGTGTTGGCCAAGCTGGAAGAAGCCGGCGCCGAGATTACCGCCGCAGACGACTGGATCAGCCTCGACATGCACGGCAAGCGCCCGCGGGCGGTCAATATCCGTACCGCGCCATACCCGGCATTCCCTACCGATATGCAGGCCCAGTTTGTGGCCATGAACGCGGTGGCGGAAGGTAATTCTCGCGTGGTCGAAACGATTTTTGAAAACCGCTTCATGCATGTGCAAGAGCTCAACCGGATGGGCGCGGATATCGCCCTTGAGGGCAATACGGCGCTAATTACCGGCGTGACATCGCTGTCCGGTGCGCCGGTGATGGCGACTGACCTGCGCGCCTCGGCCTCGCTGGTCATTGCAGCGATGATGGCCGACGGCGAAACCCTGGTTGATCGCATCTACCATATTGATCGCGGCTACGAGTGTATTGAGGAAAAATTGCAGCAGCTGGGCGCGCGTATTCGCCGTATTCCGGGCTAACGAAAACGATGGGCGACAACCATGAGCAAACAACTGATTTTAGCGCTCTCCAAAGGGCGCATACTCGATGAAACCCTGCCGCTTCTAGCCGCTGCGGGGATCACGCCGGCGGAAGACCTGCGCAAAAGTCGCAAACTGCTGTTTGATACCAACCTGGCGGACGTCAAGCTGATCGTCATTCGCGCCACCGATGTGCCCACCTATGTGCAGCTGGGCGCCGCCGATATGGGCATTGCCGGCAAGGACGTGCTGCTCGAGCACGGTGCCGACAGCCTGTACGAGCCGCTTGACCTGCAAATTGCCCGCTGCCGGCTGATGACCGCCGGGGCGCGGGACGGGTCGCCCGGGCGTGCGCGCCGGCGGGTGGCCACCAAATTTGTCAACGTGGCGCGGCGTTACTACGCCGAGCAGGGCATTCAGGCCGAAGTGATCAAGCTGTATGGCGCTATGGAGCTGGCGCCGATCATGGATTTGGCCGATGAAATCATCGACATCGTCGATACCGGCAATACCCTGCGCGCCAACGGCATGGAGCCGCGCGAGCTGATTGACCATATCAGCACGCGGCTGGTGGTCAATCAGGCGTCAATGACCATGAAGCACGCGCAGATAAAGCCGCTCATTGAGCGTTTGGACGCAGCCGTCGACGCACGCCGGCGCGCGGAAGAGGCGCTCGCCTGAGAGTGGTTGTTAACCGTTTTTCCGCCTGTTTTTTCACACGAGGTTACTTATGAACGCGACGGCGAGCGCAGCGGGCATTGCCCGACTATCAACCCGGGATGAGGCGTTTGATCAGCGCTTGGACGGCCTGCTCGACTGGGAAGGGGTGTCGGATCAGGCGGTACAAACCCGCGTGGCCGAGATTCTAGCGGGTGTGAAAGCCCGCGGCGATGCCGCCGTGATCGAGGCGACCAACCGCTTTGACCGCCTGTCAGTCCAAACGATGGAAGAGTTGACGTTAACGCCTGAGCGCCTCGAGCAGGCGTACAGCGGCCTGCCCAATGAGCAGCGCGAGGCGTTGGCGACCGCCGCCGAACGCATCCGTCGCTACCACGAGCACCAGAAGCCCGAGTCTTGGCACTACACCGAGGCCGACGGCACCGTGCTCGGCCAGCAGGTCACGCCGATTGATCGCGCGGGTATTTACGTGCCTGGCGGGAAGGCGGCCTACCCGTCGTCGGTGCTCATGAACGCGCTGCCCGCGCACGTAGCCGGCGTCAAAGAAATCGTCATGGTGGTGCCAACGCCCGACGGCATCCTCAACGAGCTGGTGCTGGCGGCGGCGTACCTGGCCGGGGTCGACTATGTGTTCACCGTGGGCGGCGCGCAGGCCATTGCCGCGCTTGCCTACGGTACCGAGAGCGTGCCGCGGGTGGATAAAATCGTCGGGCCGGGCAATATCTACGTTGCCACCGCCAAACGTGCGGTATTCGGCCAGGTAGGCATCGATATGATTGCCGGGCCGTCGGAAATTCTCATCGTGTCCGATGGCGAGACCGACCCCGACTGGCTGGCCATGGACCTGTTCTCCCAGGCCGAGCATGACGAAGACGCCCAAGCGATTCTGGTCAGCTGGGACGCTCGGCACCTCGCCGCGGTGGAAGCATCGATCGAGCGGCTGTTGCCCACCCTTGAACGCGCCGATATCGTCCGCGCGTCGCTCGGCACGCGCGGCGCGCTGATCCACTGCGACAGCGAGCAGCAAGCGTTAAGCCTAATCAACCGCATTGCCCCCGAGCACCTGGAGCTGTCGGTAGCCGAGCCCGAGCGCTGGCTGGGCGATATCCGCCACGCCGGGGCGATCTTTATGGGGCGCTACACCGCCGAGGCGCTGGGCGACTACTGCGCCGGCCCCAACCACGTGCTGCCAACATCGGGCACCGCGCGGTTTTCCTCGCCGCTGGGCGTGTACGACTTCCAGAAACGCTCCTCGCTGATCCACTGCTCGGCAGCAGGCGCGTCATCCCTTGGTGAGGTGGCTTCGGTGCTGGCGCGCGGCGAGTCGCTGACCGCCCACGCGCGCTCGGCGGAGTATCGTCTGAAGCGCTAGTCGACCGCTGTCTGGCGCGAGTTTTGCTCTGGCAGCGGCTTTTTTGACGGCTTGGACGGCGCCTGTTTTGGCGCTGGCTCTTCTTGTGGCGGTGCTTTCGGCGGCGTGGGCTTTGACGGCGCCTGGGAGGTTGGCTGGGCAGGAGGAGGGCGCTCGCCGGCGGTCAACTCAATGCGCTGTTTTTCGCCGCTGCGCACGATGGTCAACGTCACGCTATCGCCAGGCGTTAGCTCGGCGATGTCGCTCATAGTGGCGCGGGCGTCGAGTATCGGCTCGTCGCCAAGCGCCAGCAGGACATCGCCGGGCTGCAGGCCGGCGTTCTCAGCCGGCCCGTCCTTGACTACGCCCGCAACGATCATGCCCTGAGGCGTACGCAGTCCGAAAGACGCCGCCAGCTCGCGCGATAGCGCCTGCGCCTCGATCCCCAACCAGCCGCGAATCACCCGTCCCTGGGTGACCAGCTCATCCATAATGCCGTGCGCCAGGTTGGCCGGAATGGCAAAGCCGATGCCTTGAGAGCCGCCCGAACGCGAAAAAATTGCCGTATTGATGCCCACCAGCGCGCCGTCCGGGTTGATCAGCGCGCCGCCGGAGTTGCCGGGATTGATCGCCGCGTCGGTCTGAATGAAGTCTTCGTAGGCGTTGAGCCCCAAGTGGCTACGTCCGGTCGCGCTGATAATGCCCATGGTCACCGTCTGGCCGACGCCAAAGGGGTTGCCGATGGCAAGTGCTACGTCACCCACGGCGACGTCGGCCGAGTCGCTTAGCTTGATATTGGGCAAGTCGTCGAGCGGGATGCGCAGCACGGCAAGGTCGCTTTCGGGGTCGGTGCCGATGACGGTCGCCAGCGCCTCGCGGCCGTCGCGCAGCGCGACCTGAATCTGGTCGGCACCCTTGATGACGTGATGATTGGTCAGCACGTAGCCGTCTTCGCTGACGATAACCCCCGAGCCCAGGCTCGACAGCATGCGCCGTTGATTGGTCGTGCCATCGTCGTTGAAAAATTGCTGGAAGAAGGGGTCCGACATCAGCGGGTGCTGGTCGCGCTCAACCACGCGCGATGAGTAGACGTTGACCACCGCCGGGGCGGCTTTTTTTACTGCGTTTGAATAGCTGGCCGGCCCCTGGCCGCGCGCCAGCGGCGCGGCTTTTTGCACCTTGGGGGGGCTGCGCTGGGTAGCCTTGCCGGCGGTTGGCGTCAAAGCGGCGTTGCTGATATCAGAGGCGGGCGACGCTTCTTTGGCAAAGGGGTTGGGCAAGCGCTCGGGAAACGCCAGCAGGAGCAGCGCTGCGAGTATTACGCCGATAATAACGGGCCAGAAGTAGGCCAATACGAAGCGCTTCATGGGTACTTTCCTTTGAATGAAGTGCGTTCCCTGGAGTGAGGACGTCCCTGCGAATGACGCTGGCGGCTAATCCGGTAAACCACCCCGCGGTGGAGGGTGGCGTCTGCATGACGGCGGCTTTATACCTGCGCGATAGCGACGTTATAATAGCGCGCATGATAACACTTTCCGTGCCGCTAGCTTAACGCGCACGGCAATCTTTTAAGGGGGCGGTATGCCTGATCGCGATACGCTGGTAGCAGCCTGTGAGCAGCGCCTGGGGGCGCAGCGGTTCAAGGATTTCACGCTTAATGGGCTACAGGTAGAAGGGCGCTCGCGGGTGACCCGGGTGCTGAGCGGCGTGACGGCCTGTCAGGCACTGCTGGACGAAGCGGTGGCCTGGCAGGCGGATCTGGTGCTGGTGCACCACGGTTATTTCTGGAAAAACGAGCCGGTCGCACTCACCGGCATGAAGCAGCGGCGCATCAAGACGCTGCTGACTCACGATATCAACCTGCTGGCCTACCATTTGCCGCTGGACGCCCACCCTGAGTTTGGCAATAACGCCCAGCTGGCCAGGCGTCTCGGCTGGCGCGTGGAGCGGTGCCTGGACGGTGAGCTGGGCGAGGGACTTTTGTGGCAGGGGAAGACGGCGGTACCGCTGAGTATCGACGCGCTGGCCGACGAGGTTTCCATAGCGCTTGAGCGCAAGCCCCTGGTGATCAAGGCGCCAGGCGTTGGCGATATCGAGCGTATTGCCTGGTGTACCGGCGGCGCTCAGGACATGATTGCAGCAGCCCATGAGGGCGGTGCGCAAGCGTTTGTCTCGGGGGAGGTTTCCGAGCGCACCACGCATTTGGCGCGCGAGCTGGGCATTCACTATCTGGCGGCAGGCCACCATGCTACCGAGCGTTACGGCGTGCAGGCACTGGGCGACTGGTTGGCAGCAGAGTTTGGCGTCACGCACCGCTTTGTCGATATCGACAACCCCGCCTGACGGCGGGGTAGGGCCTTGCTCAGTAGCGCGGCGGCTGGGGGGCCTGGGCCTCTTCGTCGCTGTCGGCGGTTGCCCTGAGACCGAAGTCTTCGGAGAGGGTGCCGCTGTGGCCGTCGGCATAGTCCCGTGGCGCACCTGAATCGTCGGCAAGGGGCTCCTGTGCGGCGGTTTGCAGCGGATTTGTTGCATGTTGAATGAGTGTGTCACTGTTGACGTCCCACTGGGCGGCCTCTCGACTGAGGTGCTGTTCGAGCTGCTCAAGGGCATCGCGGACGTCGCTTGTCTGACGGTGCGTCGCTACCAGGTGGCTGCTCATATCGGCTTTAAGCTCGGCGACCTGGCGTTCGCTTTCGAGCAGCTGGAGCTGGATGTTTGACACCTGGCGCTGCCCCTTGCTCAGGACACGGTAGCTAAAGGCACCGATGATTGCGCCGATGATGAGGCCGATAATCGCAAACGTTAACTGCAGGCTCGCTTCTTCCACCATTACTTCTCCCTTGCGGTCGGATCATTGGCCACCGTATCGTCGGGCGCTGGCCGTGGGGGGATTTTCGCCGCTATTATAGGCGCTTGCCAGCCACTAAGGTCAATTCGACTATACGACGTTGGGCGGGGAATGCGCCAGCGCAGCGGGACGCGTATAATTTTGCTCTCAAACCAAGGGGGAGAAAGCGTTGAGTAAAAGCATCACGGCGCCAGGCGCCGCGCAAGACGCTGCCGCGGGCCCAGTTGCCCCTGAGAGGGAAGGTATCCCGCCGCTGGCGCGCTACCGGGCCGATTTAAAGAGCGGTGCGCTGGTTTATGATGCCGCGCAGGAAGCCGCCGCCGGGCGCTTACAGCAATTATACGAGGCGCTGGTCGAGGCGCCGCCGGCGTTGCCCGAGCGCGCGCCCAGGCGCTTTTCGCACCGGCTGGCTGGGCTGTGGAAAAGCCGCCGTGAAGCCTCTGGGCCTGCGCTGCCGAATATTCAGGGGGTGTATTTCTGGGGCGGCGTGGGCCGCGGCAAGACCTATCTGATGAACGCGTTTTTTGCCGCGTTGCCGTTTGCCGACAAGCAGCGCACGCACTTTCATCGCTTTATGCAGCACGTGCACGCCGAGCTTGGCCGCTACAAAGGGCACAAAAACCCCCTGACGCTGATTGCCGCCGATCTGGCCTGCGAGGCGCGCGTCATCTGCTTTGACGAGTTTTTTGTCGACGATATCGCCGACGCCATGACCCTTGGCAGCCTGCTCCAGGCGCTGTTTGAGCACGGCGTGGTACTGGTGGCTACCTCAAACGTGGTGCCCGACGAGCTGTACAAAAACGGCCTGCAGCGCGCGCGCTTCTTGCCGGCCATTGCGCTGCTCAAGCAGCACTGCCAGGTCGTACACCTCGATGGCGGCGTGGACTACCGGTTGCGCACGCTGTCGCGCGCCGAGGTTTTTCATGCGCCGCTTGGCGAGGCGGCGGAACAGGCGCTTGAGCAGAGCTTTCGCGCGCTTGCCGGTGGAACGGCGCAGGCGCAGACGACGCTCGAGATTAATCGTCGCCCCCTGGTCGTACGGCAGTTGAGCGGTACGCTGGTATGGTTCGAGTTTGACGTGCTGTGCAACGGCCCGCGCAGCCAGAATGACTATATCGAGATCGCCCGGTATTTTGATACCGTGCTGGTCTCCAACGTAAGGCAGATGGGCGCGCGAACCGACGCCCCGGCGCGGCGCTTTATCAATATGGTCGACGAGTTTTATGACCGCGGGGTCAATCTGCTGCTGTCGGCGGAGGTGCCCGTGGCCTCGCTTTATAGCGGAGGTCGGCTAGACTTCGAGTTTCAGCGTACGCGTTCAAGGCTCGAAGAAATGCAGTCGCGGGACTATCTGGCCTGCGCGCATCGGCCTTAAACTTGGACAACTGTCTAATGGCCGACGTCAGTGCGCCTGCGCCCAGAAAAAAACCTGCAAGCCGCTTAACTTCGTCGCTGCGTTAGGGTAGAATCCGCCCCGCTCGACGTTGTCGCAGTCAGTCTTTTGCGACAACCAAAAAAAATAGGGATGGTGCGCGCCTGACGATGGCGCTTGATAGGCACCCCACACACTTTATCTGGTGATTTCATCCATGAAGACGTTCAGTGCTAAGCCGCAGTCCGTCCAGCGCGACTGGTACGTAGTCGACGCGACTGACAAAACGCTCGGTCGTCTGTCGACCGAAATTGCTCGCCGTTTGCGCGGCAAGCATAAGCCCGAGTTCACGCCGCACGTTGATACCGGCGACTACATTGTTGTAGTCAACGCCGAGAAAGTGAAGGTGACCGGCAACAAGGCACAAGCCAAAACCTATTACCGTCACACCGGTTACCCGGGTGGCTTGCGCTCCATGACTTTCAATCAGATGGTCGGCCATGCGCCGGAGCGCATCATCGAGTCTGCCGTTAAGGGCATGCTGCCGAAAGGGCCGCTTGGCCGTGCCATGTATACCAAGCTTAAGGTATACGCCGGCGCCGAGCATCCGCACTCCGCCCAGCAGCCGCTTGAACTGAACATCTAAGGGATTCTTCGCCATGACACAGCAGTATTACGGTACCGGGCGCCGCAAGACTTCCACCGCCCGCGTTTTCCTCAAGCCGGGCTCCGGCAACATTACGGTCAACAAGCTCGCGCTGGATCAGTATTTTGGTCGCGTTACCGGCCAAATGGTCGTGCTTCAGCCGCTAGAGCTGACCGAAACGCTGGGCCAGTTTGACGCCTACGTCACCGTTGAAGGCGGCGGTGGTTCTTCGCAGGCCGGTGCCATTCGTCACGGGATTACCCGTGCGCTGATGGAATACAATGAAGACCTGCGCCCGACGCTGCGCGAAGCCGGCTACGTCACGCGTGATGCCCGTGCCGTCGAGCGTAAGAAAGTCGGTCTGCGTAAAGCACGCCGTCGTCCGCAGTTCTCCAAGCGTTAATCACAACGTATGCGGCAAAACGCCCGGGTCTTTGGCCTGGGCTTTTTTTTGTTGAAATATCAATAAGTTGTTGTAGTAATATGCGCCTGGATAAAAGCGGTTGTTGTTGTGCGGAGCGCTGCGTTTTCTTATTATAAGGCGTAATTTATATTCGTCGCCGTCATATGCGCGTTTACGGCGTACGGGTGAGCAAAAGGGAGAAACCTGGAATGGCAGATAACGGCGTAAACAAGGGCCGGCGCCGTTTCCTCGTCGGTGCCACCTCCGTAGTTGGAGCGGTGGGTGCAGTCGGGGTTGCGGTCCCCTTTGTGGCTTCTTGGCAGCCCAGTGCCAAGGCAAGGGCAGCGGGCGCCCCGGTGCAAGCGGATATATCCAAGCTTGAGCCGGGACAGCGTATGACGGTGGAGTGGCGCGGCAAGCCGGTCTGGGTCATCAACCGTACGCCGGAGATGATCGAGCGCACGACCGCGCTGGGGGCTGATCGCCTGGCAGATCCGAAGTCGGAGGTGCCCCAGCAGCCCGACTACATCGACAGCGAGCTGCGCTCGATCAAGCCCGAAATCGGGGTGATCGTGGGGATCTGTACGCATTTGGGCTGCTCGCCGCTGTTCAAGCCGGAGCCTGATGCCGACGGCGTGGGCGTCGATAACTGGCCGGGCGGTTTTTTCTGCCCCTGCCACGGTTCGCGCTTTGACTTGGCCGGTCGGGTATTCAAAAACGTGCCCGCACCGATCAACCTTCAAGTGCCGCCTTATCGCTTCGATAGCGATGAGATCATCGTTATCGGCGAGGATCAGGAGACTGCCTAATGGGTAATCCACACAAAGCCAAGGCGGAGCGCGGCGTCATGCGCTGGGTCGATGACCGCTTTCCCGCCACGCAGATGTGGCAAGAACATCTGTCAAAATACTACGCGCCCAAGAACTTCAACTTCTGGTATTTCTTTGGCTCGCTGGCGCTGTTGATGCTGGTCAACCAGATCCTGACCGGCGTTTGGCTGACCATGAGCTACAACCCCACGGCAGAAGGCGCGTTTGCCTCTGTCGAGTACATCATGCGCGATGTCGAGTGGGGTTGGTTGATACGCTACATGCACACTACCGGCGCCTCGGCGTTTTTCGTAGTAGTGTATCTGCATATGTTCCGCGGCCTGCTTTACGGCTCTTACCGAGCGCCCCGCGAGCTGGTGTGGGTCTTTGGCATGACCATTTATCTGGCGCTGATGGCCGAAGCCTTTATGGGCTACCTGCTGCCCTGGGGGCAAATGTCCTACTGGGGCGCGCAGGTGATTATTTCGTTGTTCTCCGCGATTCCGTCGATCGGCCCCGACCTGGCGCAGTGGGTACGCGGCGACTTCCTGATCTCCGGTATCACGCTAAACCGCTTCTTTGCGCTGCACGTGGTAGCGCTGCCGATCGTGATTCTGGCGCTGGTGGTGCTGCATATCATCGCGCTGCACGAAGTGGGTTCGAATAACCCCGACGGCGTTGATATCAAACAGAAAAAAGACGAAACCGGCAAGCCGCTCGACGGCATTCCCTTCCATCCTTACTACACGGTCAAGGATCTGGTCGGGGTGGCAGTGTTCCTGTTTGTCTTCTGCGTGGTGATTTTCTACTTCCCCGAAGGCGGCGGTTACTTTATTGAGCAGCCGAACTTTGAGCCGGCCAACCCGCTGAAGACGCCCGATCACATCGCACCGGTCTGGTACTTCACGCCGTTTTACGCGATCCTGCGCGCGATTACCTTTTCGATCTTCGGGCTGGAGGCGAAGTTCCTCGGCGTCATCTTTATGGGCGGTGCCATTGCTGCGCTCTTCGTGCTGCCGTGGCTCGACCGCAGTCCGGTCAACTCCATTCGCTATAAAGGCTGGATGTCGAAAGTCATGCTGGGGCTGTTTGCCATCAGTTTTGTGATCCTCGGGGTGCTTGGCGTGCTACCGGTGAGTACGGGACGAACCATTCTCGCCCAGGTATGTACCGTCATCTACTTTGCCTTCTTTGTGCTGATGCCGCTGTATACCCGGCTGGAGAAGACTAAACCCGTTCCGGAAAGGGTGACTGGCTAATGAAAAAGCAACTGTTTGCACTGCTCTTTGCGCTGCTGCCGGTAACGGCGCTGGCGGATGGCGGGCTACCGTACTCGATGGAGCCGGATTTGCATGACCGCGAGTCGTTGCAAAACGGCATGAAGCTTTACGTCAACTATTGCATGGGCTGTCACTCGCTTGAGCACCAGCGTTTTTCGCGTGCGGCAAACGATCTGGATATCCCCCAGGAGCTGGTGGAAGACAACCTGATCTTTTCCCCGGACCTGGCGTTTAACGACCAGATGCGAATTGCCATGCATAGCGACGATGCGGAAAACTGGTTTGGTACCGCGCCGCCGGACCTGACGCTTGAGTCGCGTCTACGCAGCCCCGACTGGATCTATTCCTACCTGCTGAGCTTCTACAGGGACGCGGACAGCTCAACCGGGGTCAACAACGACGTCTTTGACCAGGTGGCGATGCCCAACGTGTTGGAGCCGCTGCAGGGCGTGCAGGAAAAAGTCTGCGCCTCCACCGACCGCCATATTAAAGGGCAGTCACCGGATCCGCTGACCGGCAAATACCAGTCCTGTGACATCCTGAGAGTGACGCAGCCTGGCGAGCTGGAGCCCGATGAGTTCAAGGCAGCGGTGCATGACCTGACCAACTTTCTGGCCTACGTGGGTGAGCCGTCCAAGCTGAAAGCCCAGGCGTTGGCGCCTAAAGTGCTCATATTTATCTTTATACTGGGTATTATTTGCTACTTCCTGAAGCGCGAATACTGGCGTGATGTCCACTAAGGTGAGCTAAACGGATAAAAAGGGCGTACGGCGACTGTCGTGCGCCCTTTGCGTCTCTGGGTCAGAGTAAGTTTTCCCGTGCTTTCCCCTAGAGCGGGCTGGGCATGGTATTATCCCCTATTGACTTGATGTGAGGATTGCTACATGGGTGTTGTGGCCAAACGGTCGTCGATGATTTTTTATTCCGGAGCCGATGACCATTTTAGTCATCGCGTGCGTATCGTGCTCGCCGAGAAGGGCGTCGCGGTTGATATCGTTGAGGTGACTGGCGATAAGGCACCGGAAGAGCTTGCTGAGCTGAACCCGTACAACAGCGTGCCGACGCTTTTGGACCGTGATCTGGTGCTCTACGAATCCAAAGTCATGATGGAGTATCTTGACGAGCGCTTCCCGCATCCGCCGTTGTTACCGGTCTACCCGGTGGCGCGAGCGAAAAGCCGCTTATTGATGCACCGCATCGAGCACGAATGGTGCCCGATGGTCGAGCAGATTCGTACCGGCAGCAAAAAAGAAGCGGACAAGGCGCGTAAAGAACTGCGCGAGAGCCTGGTGGGAACTTCGCCCATTTTCGAAGACATGCCGTTTTTCATGAGCGATGAATTCACCCTGGTCGATTGCTGCCTGGCACCGCTTTTGTGGCGTCTGCCCGAGCTTAATATCGAGCTGCCTGAAAAGCAGGTGCAGCCGCTGATCAGCTATATGACGCGCGTTTTTGAGCGCGATGCCTTCAAGGCGTCGCTGAACGAGCACGAAAAAGAAATGCGTGCCTGATTGGCACGCGCGATGCCGACGAATTCGCCTCACCACGCCGCGAAAGGAGAGCGACAATGACGCGTTCCAGCCGCCCCTATCTTGCCAGAGCCCTGTATGAATGGCTGCTGGATAACGATCTGACGCCCCACCTGGTGGTTGATGCCAGCTGGCCGGGCGTTGAGGTGCCGCGCCAGTTTGTGCAGCACGGCCAGATAGTACTGAACGCATCGCCGACTGCGGTGCGTGACTTTTTCATGGAAAATCAGGCCATCGGTTTTAGCGCGCGCTTTGGCGGCCAACCGATGCGGATCATGATTCCCATCGAAGCGCTGCTTGCCGTTTATGCAAGCGAGAACGGTGCGGGGATGGTGTTTGGTCAAGAGCCCGACCTGGAAGCGGTAGAGGGTCCGGACGCGCCGGCCGATGACGGCGGGGATGATGCCTCGTCGGCTGCCGAGACGCCGCGACCTGCGCTGTCGGCAGTCTCGGAGGTAAAGCGGGACGCTGACGCCGAACGGGCCAAAGACCAAGGCGCAACGTCCGATGCGGCCGAGACCGATGACGCCACGACGGATAAGCGTAAAAAGAAGCCCGCGCTGCGGGTGATCAAGTAGGTGGGAAGCGCCGCTGCTATATAGCACCTGGAGCGGTAGAGAGCGGTGGAAAGTAGTAGCGCATAAAAAAACGCCTCGGCATATGGATATTGC
Source organism: Vreelandella subglaciescola (assembly GCA_030454225.1). GTDB lineage: Bacteria > Pseudomonadota > Gammaproteobacteria > Pseudomonadales > Halomonadaceae > Vreelandella > Vreelandella subglaciescola_A. The sequence goes on from JAKDRW010000002.1 coordinate 46,046, forward strand.
CGAGGCGTTTTTGTGTGACTGGCGCGCAATGCCGTGGTGCTAAAGCGCGGCTGAAAGCCTAGTTTTTCGCGTCGTCGAGGTAGTCAAACACCTTGACGATGCGCCGCACGCCGGAAACGTCGGAGACGGCCGCAACGATGCGCTTGGCTTCCTGGCGCGAGACAATGCCCATCAGGTAGACGCTGGCATTTTCGGTGGTGATCTTGAGCTTGGATGAATCGATGTGGTCGTTGGTGGCCAGCTGGCTTTTCACGTTGGTGGTCAGCCAGGTATCGGTTAAGCGCTGGCTGGCGGGCAGGCTCGCCGCTATATCAAGTTCGTTGTGTACGGTTTCTACGGCGCGCAGGCTTTCGACTACCTCGGCTGCCTTGTCGCTCAGTTCTTCGCTGGGCACCTGGCCGACCAGTAGTACCGAGCCGTCATAGCTGTGAACGCGGATGCGCGCCTCGCCCAGGCGGGCGTCGGCGTGTTTTAGCGCTTTCTTTGACTGGTTTTCGATAGTGCTGTCGATCGCTTTGGCGTCGTTGGTGCGCTGGCCGTAATGCGACTGGTTCGACGACGAGTTTGTCGCGCAGCCGCCCAGCAGCAGCAGGCCACCCATTAGCAGGGCTGAGGCATAGGCGCGGGGGGCGGCGCGCGAGCGCAGCGTGGTGAAAAGGGCGGTTAACATAGGCAATACTCCAAACATTGAGTCAAAGAGCGCGCGCGTCTTAGGCGCCGCCAAATAGCTGTTCATCGATCAGGTCGCACAGGCAGTGAATTACCAGCAGGTGCGCCTCCTGTATGCGCGCGGTCGACGTTGCCGGCACGCGAATTTCGCAGTCGTCCTGACCCAGCAGCGAGGCCATGTCGCCCCCGTCGCGCCCGGTCAGGGCAACCACGGTCATCTCGCGGTCGTGGGCGGCTTGAATCGCCTGCACAACGTTGGCCGAGTTGCCGCTGGTGGAAATGGCCAGCAGCACGTCGCCGGGCTGGCCCAGCGCCCGAATCTGCTTGGAAAACACTTCATTGTAGCTGTAATCGTTGGCAATCGAGGTCAGCGTCGAGGTGTCGGTGGTCAACGCCAGCGCCGGCAGGCTGGGGCGTTCGCGCTCAAAGCGATTTAACAGCTCAGACGAAAAGTGCTGACTGTCACCGGCGCTGCCGCCGTTGCCGCAGGCCAACACCTTGCCTTCGCTGACCAGGCTTTGCACCATCATTTGGCTGGCGACCTCGATAAACGGTGGCAGCACTTCGCTGGCGTAGGTTTTGGTATCGATGCTTGCGTTAAAGTGATCGAGTATACGAGATTGAAAATCCATTGGGCGTCCTGTTTGGGTAATCGCTTGAGTGGATCAAAAGGCGTCGAAGGCGGCTTTGACCCACTCAAAGGTCAGCGTCGGGGGCGTGCCCGTGACCGCAAGAATATCAAAGCGGCAGGGGCAAACAAGCTCCTGGCGAGCCAGATAAACGCGCGCCGCGTGCACCAGGCGGCGCTGCTTTTGCGCGGTCACGGTCTCCAGCGGGTGGCCGTAGCGCGTGGTTTCGCGGTGTTTGACCTCGACAAAAACCCGCGTTTCCCCGTCCTGCATGACCAGATCCAGCTCGCCGCCCTTGGCGTACTGGTTGCGCCCCAGAAGCGTTAGCCCCTGCTCTTCGAGCCACCGGGCGGCGATACCTTCGATGGCTGTTCCGCGCGCCCGGGCAGTGCGCGGGTCACTCATCGGCTGACCGCTTGGGCGATAAGCTAGCGTTGGGCACGCCGGCATTGAACTGCGCCCAGGGCAATTTACGATAGATGCGCCCATCGGCGGTCAGGTGCAGCTGGCCCGTAGCCCCCTGGAAATTCTGCAGGGCCTCAAGGTCAGACAGCCGCGTGCCGGCTTCGTAGGCGTCAACGCCCATGGCTAGCAGTCTGACCATGGAAGCGTCGGCATTTTTATGCAGGGCTTCATAGCTTGAATAAAACGGCAGTGCTTCTTTGCCGCCTACGGCCGCATTGGGAATTTGCCAGGGAATATCGACAAAATTGACGCCGTCCAGATCCTTGTTCAGGCGCTGGTTGCTGCCGTGCAAATGCGAGGTGGCATAAACGGGCAGGTTGGAGGCGTAATAGTAGTCAAGCAGCGGCGGCACCTGGCGCGCGTATTTGGGTACTGCGAGCAGGAAAAGCGCGTCGATATTGCCCAGCCGTGCGCGCTCGCCGCTAACGCTCAGCGCCTGTTTAACCGCGGTTGCCGGGCTGCCATCGGGGTTGTAGCGCACCGCGTTGGTAACGTCGCCACCCTGCTGTTGCCACGCTTGCAGGAAGGCGTCACCGACGCGCTCCCCCCAGGCGTTGTTGGGCACCATCAGCGCCGCTTGCCGGTGGCCGTCTTGCCAGGCGCGCTTGGCCGCCTGGCGGGCTTCGTCTTCAGCAGAAAGGCCGTACTGAAACAGGCGCTTGGCCTGGTTGTGGGCGCTTTCGCCATAGTTGAGCGCAAGCGTCGGCAGGGGCACGCTTGCGCGCTGCTCCAGCTTGGTGACGCGGTCTTTGGCCAGTGGGCCAATGACGATTTGCGCGTTCATTTCGTCGGCGCGGCGATAAAGCTCGTTGAGCGAGTGCTGCGACGCATCGATAAAGCGCAGCGTGACGTCGTTATCGACCTGCTCCTGGTGGGTGCGCAGGGCTTTTTCCAGCGTATCGGCGACGCTGCTTAGCGGCCCCGATTCGGGCAGGAATACGGCGATGCGGCGTATTTTTTTACCGGCAATCTCGGGCATCGCAAAGCTTTTGAGATCCGGCTGATCAAGCGCCTTGCGTGCCCAGCGGCGGCGTTCGATCAGGGTTTTTTGCTGGCTGGACGACATCGCAAGCTCGTCATCCAGCACCTGGGTGGCTGTCATTACCGCGTGTGGCTGGTCGAGCGCACGGGCAAGCTCCGAGTGCAGTAGCGCCCAGCGCACGCGCTTATCGGTGGGCAAAGCGCTTGAGTCCAGCTCGCGGGTAATCTCAAAGGCGCGGTCGCGCTGGCCCTGACGCGCCATAATGTCCGCCGCTTCAAGCCGTGTTTGCGCCGCTTTTTCGGGCGCCTGCTGTTCGGCCTGGCCAAGTAGCTGCCCGGGGTCCTGTGCGGGCGCGCGATCGACCACGCTTGGCGACTGTTGCTGACCGGCACAGCCGGCCAGCAACAATGCCATGAGCGCGGTGGTAAAAAGACCACGAAATGTCTGTTTCATGTATCCTTCCTTAGTTTGGGTTAACGCTTGTGCTTCGCTCGCGGCATCGGGCCACTAAAAGAAAACGCTGAGCCACCAGGGTGTCGGGCTCTATAAAGGCGGGCTGAATCGGCGGCTTGAACGGTGCCGGCCGCGAAAGCCAGCGTCACGATAATCAAAGCCACGATAAAGCGCACGGCGTACTGCCAGAATTAGCCAGTCAGTCAGCCAACACGTCAATGAAAACGAATCGGGAGTCATGATGACACATAGGCGTACGGGCACATTGTACGTGGTTGCCACACCAATTGGGAACTTGGACGACCTGAGCGCGCGCGCCGCGACAATTCTGGGTAGCGTTGCGCGTGTTGCCGCCGAAGACACGCGCCACAGCGGCCGTCTGCTGGGACGCCTGGGCATCAGCGTGCCGATGCTTTCTCTGCACGATCACAATGAAGCCGCGCGGGTCGCGCAGCTGACCGAGTACCTCGCTGCCGGCGAAGACATCGCGCTGATCAGCGATGCCGGCACGCCTTTGATCAGCGATCCCGGTTTTATCCTGGTGCGCGAACTGCGCGCGCTGGACTATCCGGTGGTGCCGATACCCGGACCCTCGGCGCTGATTACGGCGCTGAGCGCCGCCGGGTTACCCACTGACCGGTTTCACTTTGGCGGCTTTTTGCCGGCCAAGCCCGGCGCGCGCAAGCAGGCGCTCGACGCGCTGCGCGAGCGCGAAGAAACGCTGGTGTTTTATGAGTCGCCGCACCGCATTTTGCACACCCTCGATACCCTTGACGCGGTGATGCCCGAGCGTCCGCTGGTGCTTGCCCGCGAGCTGACTAAAACCTTCGAAACATTTTTGGCGGGGACGCCGGCGCTACTTCGCGAACGGCTGTTGAGCGACCCCAATCAGGCGCGGGGCGAATTTGTGCTGATGATCGAAGGCGCTCGACCAACGGCCGATAACGAACAGCAGGAGGTCTCTGCCGATGCGCTGCTGGAAGCACTGCTGGCCGAAGGCGTCGGCGTTAAGCAGGGAGCAGGCGTGGCGGCGCGTCTGCTCGGTGGGCGCAAGCAGACCTGGTATGCACGATTGCAAGCCATCAAGGATTAACGTGCGATGACGATTGAGGCGGGGCAAGCGCGCTGTTATGCTTGCCCGCGGAGTTGGCCAGACAGTCGCCGCCGCGCTTGCGCGGGGGAGGAAAGTCCGGGCTCCACAGGGCAGAGTGCCAGGTAACCCCTGGGCGGCGTGAGCCGACGGAAAGTGCAGCAGAGAGGAAACCGCCTAAGCCTTTCGGGGCCGGTAAGGGTGAAAGGGTGCGGTAAGAGCGCACCGCGCGGCTGGTAACAGTCCGTGGCAAGGTAAACCCCACTCGGAGCAAGACCAAATAGGAACCCGACGGCGTGGCCCGCGCTGGGTTCGGGTAGGTTGCTTGAGCGCCAGGGTGACCTGGCGCCTAGAGGAATGGCTGTCCACGACAGAACCCGGCTTATCGGCCGACTCCCCCCATCAGCGGCAGGGCGCCAAGGCGTCCTGCCCGATCGCTGTATCGCCCGTCTTGAATCCTGTCGTTAACTTTATGCGTGAGAGCCACATGTCTTTACCCGATGCGGATCAGGCTGCTGCCCGCTTTCGCCATACCAGCGTCCTGCTGGACGGTGCCGTGGAGTCCCTTGTACACGCGCCGGATGGCGTCTATCTGGACGGCACCTTTGGTCGCGGCGGGCACTCTCGCGCCATTTTAGAACGCCTGGGAGAGAACGGCCGGCTGCTGGCCATGGATCGTGATCCGCAGGCGATCGCGGCCGCCGAGTCGATCGACGACGCGCGCTTTGAGATTACCCGTCAAGCCTTTGCCCAGCTCGGCGAGTATGCCCGCGAGCAGGGCGTGCACGGCAAGCTTGCGGGGATTTTGCTGGATATCGGCGTGTCTTCACCGCAGCTGGACGACCCCGAGCGCGGCTTTAGCTTTATGCGCGACGGCCCGCTGGATATGCGCATGGATCCGACTCAGGGCGAAAGCGCGGCCGCGTTTTTGGCGCGCGCAAGCGAGGCCGATATTGCCCAGGTGTTCAAGGTTTACGGCGAAGAACGTTTTGGCAAACGCCTGGCGCGTGCGGTGGTCACGCGGCGCGGGCAGGTCCCCTTTACCCGCACGGTCGATCTGGCTGAGGTCTTGAAGGCGGCGCATCCGGCCTGGGAAAAAGGACGCCATCCGGCCACCAAGGCGTTTCAGGGGTTGCGGATTTATCTCAACGGCGAACTGGATCAGCTTGATGCAGCGCTTGATGCAGCGCTCGAGGCGCTAGCGCCCGGCGGTCACCTGGTAGTCATCAGCTTTCATTCGCTGGAAGATCGTCGCGTCAAACGCTTTATTCGCCACCACGTGCGCGGCGACACCCACGTGCCGCGGGGGATACCGCTGCGTGACGATCAGCTCAATCGTCGCCTCAAAGCGCTGGGCAAGGCACAGCGCGCCAGCCCCGGTGAAGTGACCGACAACCCCCGTGCGCGCAGCGCTGTCATGCGGGCCGCGTGTAAATTGGGAGAGTAAGCGATGGCCGGCCACGCAATGACGCACAGACAGGAAAGAGGGCGGTTTCGCCAGTGGGTGGCAAGCGCCGAGCGGCCGCGTTCGCTGCGTGTCTGCCTGCGACCCTGGCCGTTGATTATCGCTGTGCTGATGTTTGGCTGCCTGGCGACGGGGTTTGCCGTCGTGGCGATCACCCACGAAACCCGTACGCAGTACGCCGCGTTGCAAACCCTCGAACAGGAAAAAAATCAGCTGCATACCGAGTGGGGGCAGCTGCTGCTGGAAGACGGCGCCTGGTCCACGCCTGCGCGAATTGAAAAGATTGCCACGGAGCGTTTAAACATGCGCATTCCTGACGTGCACGACGTCGAGGTCATTAACCCGTGAGCGTTAAGCGCCGCGACGATGCGGCTCAGCCAGCGCCGGTGGCGCCGCCGCTAGGCGGGGGGCGTTTTCTGATTATCCTGCTGGCGATTGCGCTGGTGGCCACGGTGCTGGTCGGACGCATTACTTTGCTGCAGGTGATCGATCGGCCGTTTTTGCAAAGTCAGGGCGACGCCCGCACCCTGCGCCACGAAACCATTCCCGCCCACCGCGGCATGATTGCCGATCGCCACGGCGATCCGCTCGCTATCTCGACGCCGGTAATGACGCTTTGGGCCAACCCCCAGGAGCTGCCTGACGATCCGGTTCAGCGTGTGGTGCTGGCCCAGGCGCTGGGCATGAGCCTGGTCGCGCTGGATGAACGAGTGGCTCGCTACAGCGAGCACGAATTCATGTATCTGCGCCGCCAGATGACGCCTCAGGCGGCGCAGGAAGTGCTCGATCTGCGCATGCCGGGGGTTTATTCGCAGCAGGAATACAAGCGCTACTACCCGTCGGGCGAGGTCGCCGCCCAGCTGGTCGGCGTGACCGACGTCGATGATAAAGGGCAGGAAGGGCTTGAGCTTGCCTACCAGCCGTATTTGGCCGGTCGGCTCGGCCAGCGGCGCATTTTACAGGATCGGCGCGGGCGGCTGGTGCGCGAGCTGGATAGGGTGCGCGAAGCCAAGCCCGGCGGCGATTTAACGCTGTCCATCGATCAGCGCCTGCAATATATGGCCTACCGCGAGCTGCGCGCCGCGGTGGAGGACAACGACGCCGACGGCGGCGTGCTGGTGATGCTCGATGCGCGTACCGGCGAAGTGCTGGCGATGGTTAACCTGCCGTCGTACAACCCCAACAACCGTGCCGGGCTGGATCCGCGCGGGCTGCGTAACCAGGCGCTGGTTGACGTCTTCGAGCCGGGCTCGGTGGTCAAGCCGCTGGCGATGTCGGCGGTGCTCGAACATCCGCGTTTCACCCCCGATACGATCCTTGATACCGCGCCTGGCTGGATGGTGATTGATGGGTTTACCATCCGCGACTTTCGTAACTACGGCGAGTTAAGCCTGACCGACGTGCTGGTCAAGTCGTCGAATATCGGCATGTCGCGCCTGGCGCTGAAGCTTGACGACACGGAAATCTGGGAGCGTTACAACCAGCTGGGTTTCTCGCATGCGCCGGGCTCGGGGTTTCCCGGGGAAGCCGCCGGTAGCCTCCCCGACACGGTCAATTTTTCGCGCAGCGAGCGCGCTTCGCTGGCCTACGGCTACGGGCTATCGGTGTCGGCGATGCAGCTGGCCAGCGCCTATACCGCGATTGCCAACCACGGGGTACGCATGCTGCCGTCGCTTTTGAAGCTCAGCGAAATGCCGGTGGGAGTGGCCGCGATGGAGCCCGACGTGGCCGACCAACTGCTGGATATGCTCGAGGCCGTGGTCGGGCCGAATGCCGGCGGCCGGCGCGCCCGGGTCGAGGGCTATCGCGTGGCCGGCAAGACCGGCACCGTGCGCAAGACCGGCGTGAGTGGCTATGACGAAGATGCCTATCGCAGCGTGTTTGTGGGCATTGCGCCGGTCTCGAACCCGCGCATTGTGACGGCGGTAATGATTGACCACCCCAAAGCCGGCGATTTTTATGGCGGCGCGGTGGCAGCGCCGGTCTTTTCGGATGTGGCAGGCAATGCGCTGCGGTTGCTGGATGTGCCGCCCGACGAACAAGGCGCGCCCTAGGTTAAGGAGACAGCATGACACTTACCGCAAGCGATGTAATGACGGCGTTGACACAGGTATGGCCAACGGCGACTTTTCCTCAAGCGCTTCCCGCGCTGCCCGAGGCAGTCCGGTTGATTAGCGATTCGCGCCAGGTCGCCGACGGCGATATTTTTGTCGCCGTGCCCGGCAGCCAGGCCGACGGGCGCGACTATATCGAGCAGGCGCTTGCCGCCGGTGCCGGGCTGGTGCTCAAGCATGCGCGTGACGGCGAGGTGGCGCTTGATGGCCGCGTGCTGACCATGCCGCACCTGTCGCTACGCCTGGGCGAGCTGGGCCAGGCGCTGTTTGCCGTCCCCGCCGCGCTCGAGATCATTGCCGTGACCGGCACCAACGGCAAAAGCTCGGTGACGCACTACATTGCCGATTTGAGCGAGCAGCTGGGCACCGCGGTCGGCGTCGTCGGCACGCTGGGCGTCGGGCGCACCGGGGCGCTTGCCGATACCGGGCTGACCACGCCCGGGCCATTAACGCTACAGGCAACGCTTGGCGATATGGCGCAGCAGGGAATCCAGCGTATCGCGCTGGAAGCGTCGTCCCACGCGCTGGATCAGGATCGCCTCGACGCGGTTAACGTCACCGCCGGGGTATTTACCAACCTGAGTCGCGATCATCTGGATTATCACGGCAGCATGGCCGCCTACGCGGCGACCAAGGCCAAGCTGTTTCGTCGTAGCGAGCTTGATCTGGCGGTGGTTAACGCCGATGACCCGCTGGCGCGGCTGATGCTCGCCGGCTGCCACGCTAGCACCCGGGTGCTGGCCACCGGCCAGGATGAGTCGGTCACGCTGCGCGTGCTCGAGTGGCATCCGCACGCCACCGGGCAGCAGGCGCTGATTGCGACACCCGAGGCCGAAAAAGTCCTTTCGCTTAAACTGATGGGGCGTTTCAATCTGGATAACGTATTGCTGGCCATGGCCGCGCTTTACGGGCTGGGCGAGCCGCTCGACGCGCTGGTGGACGCCGCGGCCCGCATCGAGCCGGTGCCGGGACGTATGGCGCTTTATCGCGAGGCCGGTGCGCCAAGCGTGGTGATCGACTACGCGCATACGCCCGAGGCGCTGAAAAATGCGCTGGTCGCGCTGCGGGCGCACCTCGGCAGCGCTGGCCGGCTGTGGTGCGTGTTTGGCTGCGGCGGCGACCGCGATAGCGGCAAACGTGCGGCGATGGCCAGGATGGCCGAGGCCTACGCGGACTGCGCAGTGGTCACCGACGACAACCCGCGCAGCGAGTCGCCGGCAGCCATTCGCCAAGCGATACTCGCAGGCTTTGGCGATGCCGCCGAGGTGCTGGAAGTCGGTGAGCGCCGCCGCGCCATTGCCGAGGCGATTGCCCGCGCTGACCGCAATGATGTCGTGCTGATTGCGGGTAAGGGGCATGAGCCCTACCAGGAAATTGATGGCGTGCGCCACGCCTACCGCGACAGCGACGAAGTGCAGCAGGCGCTGGCCGCGCGGAGCGGGGCATGATGCCGTTAACGCTGGGTAGCATCGCCGCTGCGGTGGGCGGGGAGTGCGCCGCTGCGCGACAGGATCTGGCGCTGGGCGTGGTGGTGACCGATACCCGCGCCGTTGTGCCGGGGTGTTTGTTTGTCGCCCTGGTGGGCGAGCGCTTTGACGGCCACGATTTTATCGCCGAGGCGCAGCGCCGCGGTGCTGTCGCCGCGCTGGTCGAGCGTACCTGCGACGCGGCCTTGCCTCAGATTACCTGCGCCGATACCCGGCTGGCGCTGGGGCTGTTGGCGCGCGCCTGGCGCAAGGCGTTTTCCAGCCCGCTGGTGGGCGTCACCGGCAACAGCGGCAAAACCACGGTGAAAGAGCTTGTCGCCGCGCTGCTGGCGCCGCTCGGGCCGGTGCATGCTACCCAGGGCAATTTGAACAACGACATTGGCGCCCCGCTCACGCTGTTGGGGCTTGAGCCGCAACACCGGGCGGCGGTGGTGGAGCTGGGTGCCAATCATCTGGGTGAGATTGCCTGGACAACGCGGCTGGCCATGCCGCAGATCGCCGTGATTACCAACGTGACCGGTGCTCACGTGGGTGAGTTCGGCGGCATGGGGCAAATCGCCCAGGCTAAAAGTGAGATTCTGCAGGGATTAGCCGCCGACGGCGTGGCGGTACTCAATCGCGATGATCCTTACTTTGCGTTCTGGTCGCAGTGCGCCGCGCCCAATGCCGTGATGGGTTTCGGGTTACATCCTGATGCAGACGTGCACGCGCGCGCGCTTTCCTGCGACGCCCGGGGGCGTTATGCTTTCACGCTGGTGGTGGGCGGCGTCGCGCTAGGGCAGGTGACGCTGGGACTTATCGGTCAGCACAACGTCAGCAACGCGCTGGCGGCGGCGGCGGCGGCGCTGGCGCTGGGCGTCACGCCCAGGCGCGTGATCGACGGCCTGTGCCAGGCACAAGCGCTTTCGGGGCGGCTGTGCGTCGTTCCCGGCGTGCGCGACACCACGCTGCTGGACGATTCTTACAATGCCAATCCCGGCGCGGTCAAGGCGGCGCTGGAGACGCTTTCACGCCTTCCGCCGCCGCGCTGGTGCGCGCTGGGGGCAATGGGCGAGCTGGGCGAGGCGTCGGCCGCGCTGCACGCCGACATAGGCGAATACGCCGCCGCGCTTGGCGTGGAGGCCTTGTATACCCTGGGCGACGCCGCCCGGCCGGCCAGCGCTGCCTTCGGCGCAGGCCGGCATTTTGACGACTACGCCGCACTCGAGAAACATCTGCAAAACGCGCTGCCCACGGGCACGAGTTTACTCGTCAAGGGCTCCCGAAGCGCAGGCATGGAGCGGCTGATCGCCGCCCTGCGCATGGATAAACAATAAGGTAAACGCCGCTCATGTTACTTCATTTGGCGAATTTTTTAGCGCACTACCACAGCGCCTTTCAGGTCTTCAACTATCTGACGCTGCGCGTTATTTTGGGTGCGCTCACGGCGCTGTTGCTGTGCCTGTGGCTGGGACCGAAAGTGATCCGCCGGCTGGTGGAAGGCCAAATTGGCCAGGCCATTCGTGATGACGGCCCGCAGTCGCACCTGTCGAAAGCCGGCACGCCTACCATGGGCGGGGTGATGGTCCTGATTTCCATCGCCATCAGCACGCTGGTGTGGGCCGATTTGACCAACCATTACGTCTGGGTCGTGCTGGGGGTAACGCTAGGCTTTGGTGCCATTGGCTGGGTAGACGATTACCGCAAGGTAGTCGAAAAAAATCCGCGCGGGCTGCCGGGCAAGTGGAAATATTTCTGGCAGTCGGTGATAGGGCTTGGCGCTGCCTGCATTCTTTACATGACGGCGGCAAGCGCGGTGGAAATCAGCCTGCTGATCCCCATGGTGAAAGGCGTCATGCTGCCGCTGGGGCTGTTTTTTATCGTGCTGAGCTACTTTGTCATCGTCGGCAGCTCCAACGCCGTGAATCTGACCGACGGGCTGGATGGGCTGGCGATTATGCCGACGGTGTTGGTGGCCATGGGGCTTGCGGTGTTTGCCTACGCCAGCGGCAACGCGGTGTTTGCCGACTACCTGCATATGCCTTTTATTGCCGGCACCGGCGAGCTGGCGGTGTTTTGCGCCACCATTGCCGGCGCGGGGCTGGGCTTTCTGTGGTTTAACACCTACCCGGCCCAGGTGTTTATGGGCGATGTTGGCTCGCTGGCGCTGGGCGCTGCGTTAGGGGTAGTGGCCGTTATCGTGCGTCAGGAAATCGTGCTGTTTATCATGGGCGGCATTTTTGTTGTCGAAACGCTGTCGGTCATCCTCCAGGTGGGTTCGTACAAGCTGACCGGGCGACGTGTTTTTCGCATGGCGCCGCTGCATCACCACTTTGAGCTGAAAGGCTGGCCGGAGCCGCGCGTCATCGTGCGCTTCTGGATCATTACCGTGGTGCTGGTGCTGTTGGGACTTGCCACGCTAAAAGTGCGCTAACGGGAGCCTGCAATGACTCTGGTGCCTTGTGGCATGACGCTGGTGGTAGGGTTGGGGCTGTCGGGCCGCGCTATTTGTCGACACCTTGCCCGTCTACAGCGGCCCTTTATGGTGGCTGATACCCGCGACGCCCCGCCCGGGCTTGAGGCGTTTCGCGCGGCACATCCCGGTGTGCGGGTGCACTGCGGGGCGCTTGCCGAACTGGATATGCGCCAGGCCCGGGAAGTGGTGCTGAGTCCCGGCGTCGACCCGCGCACGCCGGGACTGGCGGAGATGGCTGAAGAGCGAAACCTGCAAACGGGCGAGCCGCTGGTGGTGGGTGAAATCGCCCTGTTCCGGCGCGCCGTGCGCGCGCCAATCGCGGCGATTACCGGTTCCAATGCCAAATCCACGGTGACCACGCTACTGGGCGACATGGCCGCCGAGGCGGGTATCAAGGTTGCGGTAGGAGGAAATTTGGGCACGCCGGCGCTGGACTTGCTCAACGAGTCGCCCACCGCCGAGCTCTACGTGCTGGAACTGTCGAGCTTTCAGCTGGAAACCACGCCGTGGCTGGGTGCCGAGTGTGCGGCGCTGCTCAATATGAGCGAGGACCACCTGGACCGTCACGGCGACATGCCGGCCTACCGCGCTGCCAAACAGCGCGTTTTTTGTGGCGCCAACCGGGCCGTAGTGAACGCCGATGACCCGCACACCTGGCCGGCGCCAGCAGCGCTACCGGCCGCCCGCGTGGCGCGGTTTACGACGCAAAAGCCCGAAGGTACCGACTGGGGGCTCGTCCAGCGCGACGGCAAGACCTGGCTGATGCAGGGCGAAACGCCTTGGCTTGCCGCCAGCGAGCTGCCGGTGGCCGGCCAGCACAACCAGCAAAACGCGCTGGCTGCCCTGGCCATGGGTCGAGCGCTAGGCATTGACGCCGCCGCGATGCGCGCGGTGCTGCGCCGCTTTTCGGGGCTTGCCCACCGCAGCGAAAAAGTCGCGTACATCAACGGCGTCACCTGGGTGAACGACTCCAAGGGCACCAACGTTGGCGCCACGCTCGCCGCGGTCAACGGCCTGGGGCCGACGCTTCGCGGTAAGCTTATCGTGCTGGCCGGGGGCGTGGGCAAAGGCGCTGATTTCGCGCCGTTGGCGGCACCGCTGGCCGCCTATGCGCGCTGCGTGATGCTGTTTGGCGCGGATGCAGAGCCTATCGCCCGGGCGCTTGACGGCCAGGTGGCCACGCAGCGCTTTGCCGGTTTGCTCGAGGCGACGCAGGCCGCTGCCGCCCTGGCTGACCCCGGCGACTGCGTGCTGCTGTCACCCGCGTGCGCGAGTCTGGACCAGTTTGCCAACTATCAGGCGCGCGGCGAGGCGTTTTGTGACGCCATACACAGCATAGCCCGCTCGGCGGGAAAAGCCGGAGAGGCAGCGCCATGAAAAACCGTATAAAACGACTGCGTGAGATGCTTGGCACCCGCGAGCTGCCCTGCGATATCTGGCTGCTGCTCGCCGCGCTGGTGCTCGCCGGCATTGGCTGGGTCATGGTTGGGTCGGCCTCGGTGGGTCTCTCGGAGGATAGCTTCCATTACGCCGTTCGCCATGGCGTATTTCTGCTCGTGGCAATCAGTGCAGCGGCGGTGACGATGAGCCTGCCGCTCGAGCCTTGGCGGCAAAATGCCGGACTGATTCTGTTTGCAAGCCTTGCTTTGCTGCTGGTGGTGTTGGTGGTCGGCCAGGACATCAACGGCAGCAAGCGCTGGATTGCGCTGCCCGGGCCGCTGCCCAGCCTGCAGGTATCGGAGGTAGGCAAGCTGGGGCTGGTGTTTTACATGGCCGCGTTCATGTCGCGCTTTGCCGTCGAACTGCGCACGCGCGCTTTCACCCTGCTGCGCCCGCTAATGGTGCTTGCGGCACCGCTGGGCCTGCTTTTCCTAGCGCCCGATTTCGGCGGCATGGTGGTCTACACGGTCTGCGTGGTGGGTATGCTGATGATGGCCGGCGCCTCGCTGGTGCTGCTCATCGGGGCGGGGTCGGCGCTGGGCTTTGGCGCCGTGCTGCTGGTGATGCTGGAGCCTTACCGGCTGGCGCGTTGGACAAGTTTTCTTGACCCCTGGGCCGACCAGTTCGCCACCGGCTATCAGCTGACCCAGGCGCTTATCGCCTTTGGCCGCGGGCATGTGACCGGCACCGGGCTTGGCAATAGCGTACAAAAGCTGCATTTTTTGCCCGAAGCGCACACCGATTTCATTTTTGCCGTGATCGCCGAAGAGCTGGGCATGATCGGCGCCATCGCGGTGGTGGCGCTGTTTACGCTGTTTATCGTGCGCGCCATGCTCATCGGCCGGCGCGCGGAGGTTGCCGGCCACCTGTTTGCCGCCTATATGAGCTACGGCATCGGTTTTATCATTGCCGCGCAGGCCTTTATCAATATGGCGGTGAGCTCGGGGCTTTTGCCGACCAAGGGGCTGACGCTGCCGCTGGTCAGCTACGGCGGCTCGAGCCTGCTGGTCACCGGCGTGATGGTCGGGCTGTTGCTGCGTGCCGACCGTGAAACCCGGCTTTTCCCCAAACGCACGCCGACGCCGGCCAAGCGGCGCCGCCAGCCGCGCTTATCCTAATGCGCTTTTGCCACAGGCTTTTAACAGGGAGCAGTGCGTGACACAGCATACGCCTCAACAACGTGTCTTGATCATGGCCGGCGGCACCGGCGGCCACGTCATCCCCGCGCTGTCGCTTGCCCGGGCGCTTGAGGCGCAGGGCGTCGTCGTCGAGTGGCTGGGCAGCCCGCGGGGGATTGAAAATCGGCTGGTCCCCGAGGCGGGATTTCCCCTGCATCAAATCCGCGTCAGCGGGCTGCGCGGCAATGGCCTGGCCGGCTGGCTGAAAGCCCCGCTCAACCTGTCGCTTGCGGTAAGCCAGGCGCGCCGGATTGTGCGTCGCTTTAAGCCGCAGGTGGTAGTAGGGCTCGGCGGCTTTGCCAGCGGCCCCGGCGGGCTTGCCGCCAAGCTTTGCGGCGTGCCTTTGGTGATCCACGAGCAAAACGCCGTGGCGGGACTTACCAACCGCGTGCTGTCGCGCTTGGCGCAACGCACTTACGCGGCGTTTCCCCAGGCGTTTGGCGAGCGCGCCTGGGTGATTGGCAACCCGGTGCGGGCGGATATCGCCACGCTGGGAGAGACGCTACGCAGCGCCGCTGAGATGCACAGGCGCCACCTGCGGCTGTTGGTCGTGGGTGGTTCGCTGGGGGCAGTGGCGCTCAATGAACGGCTGGCGCCGGCGCTTGCCCAACTGCCTGCGCCGCAGCGTCCCGAGGTCTGGCACCAGGCGGGTCGCGCGCGCGACGGCGCCACCCGCGAGCATTACTCTCGCGAGGGTGTCGATGCCCGGGTTAGCGCCTTTATTGACGATATGGCCGAGGCCTACGCCTGGGCTGACCTGGTCGTTTGCCGCGCCGGCGCGCTGACCGTCGCCGAGCTTGCCGCGGCGGCCAAGCCGGCGCTGTTTGTACCGTTTCCTCACGCGGTCGATGATCATCAAACCCTTAACGCTCAGGTGCTGGTGAAAGCCGGCGCGGCGCGCTGCATGCGCCAAAGCGCGCTGACCCAGACGAATCTGGTGGCGGCGCTTGGCGAGCTTTTATCGCCCGGTGTACTGGCCGGTATGGCCACGCAGGCGCGCCAGGCGGCGCATCTGGATGCTACCGAGCAGTTAATGCAAGGCTGTTTGGCCCTTGCCAAGAAGGAGAGTGTGCGTGACTGAATTGACCTGCGATGCCGTCGCCCCAAGTACCGGCGGGCGCTTTAAAGGCCCGAGCATGCGGCGTATCCGGCGGCTGCATTTTATCGGCATTGGCGGCGCGGGAATGTGCGGCATTGCCGAAGTGTTGGCCAACCAGGGGTATTGTGTCAGCGGTAGCGACGTCAAAACGTCGCCGGTAATCGAGCGCTTGCGCGAGTGCGGCGTCACGGTCGCCATGGGGCATGCGCAGGCTAACGTCGAAGGCGCCGACGTGGTGGTGGTGTCGAGCGCTGTGGATGGCTCCAATCCGGAAATCCGCTGGGCCAACGACAACCGCGTACCGGTGGTGCGCCGCGCCGAAATGCTCGCCGAGCTGATGCGCTTTCGCCACGGCATTGCGGTGGCAGGCACCCACGGCAAAACTACCACCACCAGCCTGACGGCGACGCTGCTGGCCGAAGGCGGGCTGGACCCGACCTTTGTCATCGGTGGTAAGCTCACCAGTGCCGGCACAAATGCACGCCTGGGCGAAGGCGACTATTTGGTCGCCGAGGCCGATGAGTCCGACGCCTCGTTTTTGCACCTGCAGCCGCTGGTGTCGATCGTGACCAATATCGATGCCGACCATATGGCTACCTACGGCAACGATTTCGAGCGGCTGAAAAACACCTTTCTCGATTTTTTGCATAACCTGCCGTTTTACGGCCTGGCCGTGCTATGCATTGACGATGCCCATGTGCGTAAGCTGTGCCCGCAGGTGAAACGCCACTTTGTCACCTATGGCTTTGACCACGGCGCCGACTATCGCATCGTGGGCTTTGCCCAGCAGGGCGGCGAGGTGCGCTTTACCGCGCTGCGCCCCGAAGGCGAGCCGCTGGCTGTTTGCCTGGCGATGCCGGGACGCCACAATGCGCTGAACGCCATGGCGGCGATTGTGATAGCAAGCGATGCCGGCGTTAGCGACGCGGCGATTTTGCGCGGTCTGTCGAGCTTTGCCGGCGTGGGGCGGCGTTTTCAGGTGCACGGGCAGTTCGCGCTACCGCAGGGCACGGGATCATCGGATACAGTGCCCGTCATGCTGGTGGACGACTATGGCCACCATCCGCGCGAGGTCGACATGGTTATTCAAGCGGTGCGCGCCGGCTGGCCCGAGCGGCGGCTGGTGATGCTCTACCAGCCGCATCGCTATACCCGTACCCGCGATCTATACGAGGATTTCGTGCGCGTGCTGTCGGGAGTTGACACGCTCTTGCTGCTCGACGTCTACAGCGCCGGTGAAGCCGTTATTCCCGGCGCTGACGGCCGCGCCCTTTCCGGCTCTATTCGCCAGCGTGGCGGGGTCGACCCCTTATTTATCGAACACAAGCAGGAACTGCCTGCGCTGTTGGCCAACGTGCTGCACCCCGGCGATATCCTGATTGCCCAGGGCGCCGGGGATATCGGCGGAATTGCACAAAATCTGGCAAATGCCCGGCTTAATTTTGACGAGGTGACACTGTGAGCCAACACGCAACGCCTGCCGCACAGAGTGCCGACCACGACGTGGTCGTGGTCTACGGCGGCACGTCGGCCGAGCGCGACGTCTCTCTGCAGAGCGGCGCTGCCATCCTCGCCGCGCTCAAGCGCAGCGGCGTGCGCGCCGTAGGCTACGACCCTTACGAGCGCGGGTTGACCGGGCTTGAACAGCTGGCACCGGCCACGGTGTTTATCGCGCTGCACGGTCGCGGCGGTGAAGACGGCGCGCTGCAGGGCGCGCTTGAGCTGTTGGGTATTCCCTACACCGGCAGCGGCGTGATGGCTTCGGCGCTGGGGATGGATAAGCAGCGCACCAAGCAGGTATGGCAGGCGCTTGGCCTGCCGACGCCCGAATGCATCATGCTGGATGCGACTGCTGATTGGCACGGCGTGGCTGAAACGCTCGGATTGCCGCTGATCGTCAAACCGGTGCACGAGGGCTCAACGCTTGGCATCAGCATTGTCGGTAGCGTCGCCGAGCTGGCATCGGCCTACCAGGAAGCCGCCCGCTTTGATGCGCGGGTCATGGCGGAGCGCTTTATTCAGGGGGAAGAATATACCGTAGCGCTTCTGGGCGAGCGTGCGCTGCCGGCGATTCGCGTTGAAGTGCCGGGCGGTTTTTACGACTACAACGCCAAATATTTGTCCAACACCACGCAGTACCATCTGCCCTGCGGGCTGAGTGACGCAGACGAGGCTGAACTCGCCGCGCTGTGCCAGAAAGCGTTCAGCGCAGTGGGCGGTGATGGCTGGGGGCGGGTAGACGTCATGCGCGACGCCCAGGGGCGCTTTTGGCTGATCGAAGTCAATACCGTGCCGGGCATGACCGACCACAGCCTGGTGCCCCAGGCAGCGGCGCATACCGGAATGGGGTTTGATCAGCTGGTGATGGAGATTCTGGCAACGGCGGGGCATCCGGGTCGCGATGCAACGGCGTAACGTGGGAGTCGGCCTGCTGTTGCTTATGCTGCTGCTCGGCGCCGGTGGCCGGGCGCTGTGGCTGTGGCTGGATACGCCGATCGAGCGGGTATCGGTGCGCGGTGAGTGGGACTACGTAAGCGCAGACTATCTGCGCGATCAGCTGGCGCCGCTGGTGCGCGATGCGCGCTGGCTGTCGGTCGACCTTGAGGCCGTGCGCCAGGCGGCGCTGGGCATCGGGTGGCTCAAGGAGGTGCGCATTTCGCGGGAGTGGCCCGACGCTCTGACGTTCGAGCTTATCGAACAAACCCCCGTAGCGCGCTGGAATGACGATCAGCTGCTTAACGCTGACGGTATGCCGTTTGTTTTCGCGCCGTTAACTCCGCCCGTGGGGCTTCCCGATCTGGCCGGCCCCGCCGATAGCAGCCAGGAGGTGCTGGCCTATTATCGCGAGCTTGGCAAGCGTACCGATGCGCTCGGGTTGACGCTTGACCAGCTACGCCTGGAGCCGCGCGGCGCCTGGCGGCTACAAACCGGCGACGGCGCGTGGATCATGCTGGGCCGCCGTCAGCATCAGGCGCGTCTCAAGCGCTTGAGCGCTTCATGGCAGCGTGAGCTTGGCCAGTATGCAGGGGCCATTCGGTATATTGATCTGCGCTATCCCAACGGCGTGGCGGTCGCCTGGCACGGCGAATCGGCCCAGGACGATAATGCGCCGTAACACGGCAGTGACGCAAAGGTTAATTTGGTGTGGCGGGTAAGTGTTCACCAACGGTGCAAATGCCTGTTTTGGGGTTTAAATTCTCGGTTGTCCCCCGTATTGTGGCGTTTGGCGGTCGTTATACGGTTTGACTTCCTATACTATAAGGCAGGCTGCGTCTGCGTTTCGCGCGGCGCCTGAGTAGCGTGGCGCTTATATTATGCCGCGAAGGTAAGTAGCGCCCAAGTTTAGTGCGGCCGTTTTAGTCCGCGTATTCACGGTCATTAAGGAGATTTCCCGACTCATGGCAGGCTCACCTAACGTATCCAATATGGTGGTCGGGCTGGACATCGGAACGTCCAAGGTCGTCGCGATTGTCGGCCAGCCTACCGACGACGGTAGTATTGAGATTGCCGGGATAGGCTCCCACCCCTCGCACGGCATGAAGCGCGGTGTCGTGATCAATATTGAATCAACGGTGCAGTCTATTCAGCGCGCCGTTGAGGAAGCCGAATTAATGGCCGGCTGTGATATACACTCTGTTTATGTGGGTATTGCCGGCAGTCATATTAGTTCGATGAACTCCGACGGCGTTGTCGCCATTAAAGAGCGTGAAGTGACCACCTCGGATATTGACCGGGTGATCGACTCGGCGCGTGCGCGGGCCATTTCCGAAGGCCAGCGCGTGCTGCATGTGCTGCCCCAGGAATTCTCCATCGATGCGCAGGGCGGAATCCGGGAGCCGCTGGGAATGTCCGGCGTACGCCTGGAAGCGCAGGTGCATCTGGTGACGGCGGCGTCCAACGCGGTGCAAAACATCGAGAAATGCGTACGTCGCTGCGGTCTCGATGTCGATGCGATTATTTTGGAACAGCTCGCGTCGAGCATGTCGGTACTAACCGAAGACGAGCGCGAGCTGGGCGTGTGTATGGTCGATATCGGCGGGGGCACGACCGATATGGCGATTTTCACCGAAGGGGCGATTCGGCATACCGCGGTGATTCCCATCGCCGGCGATCAGGTAACCAATGATATTGCCATGGCGCTGCGCACGCCGACCCAGCACGCGGAAGAAATCAAGGTCAAATACGCCTGCGCGCTGACCGAGCTTGCCGCTAGCGATGAAATGATTAAAGTGCCAAGCGTGGGCGATCGGCCGTCGCGGGATCTGTCGCGTCAAGCGCTTGCCGAAGTGGTCGAGCCGCGCTACGAAGAGCTTTTTACGCTGGTGAAAGAAGAGCTTCGCCGCAGCGGCTACCAGGATATGGTCGCGGCAGGGGTTGTGCTGACGGGAGGAACGGCGCGCATGGAAGGCGCAAGCGAGCTGGCCGAAGAGATCTTCCATATGCCGGTGCGTATTGCCTGCCCGCAAAATGTGAAGGGGCTTGCCGACGTCGTGCGTAACCCTATTTATGCGACGGGTGTCGGATTATTGCACTACGCTTTGCAGGAGGTGCGCCACGGCCATAGTCGCGAGGCGCATGCCGGCGTGCACGCGGCGTCGTCAGGGCGCGGCGATGCTTCCCGGCATGATGCCCAGAATGCTCAGACGCCGCTGGTGAGAATCAAGGGCTGGTTCAAAAGAAATTTCTGACAGGGTCGCAAATGCGGCTCAGGAGACGGGGCTTATGTTCGAATTGGTAGATAACGCACCCTCGAGCAGTGCGGTCATTAAAGTAGTGGGCGTTGGCGGCGGTGGGGGTAACGCCGTCAATCATATGGTCGAAAGCAGCATCGAAGGCGTCGAGTTCATCTGCGCCAATACCGACGCTCAGGCGCTCAAGCGCGTATCCGCCAAGACGGTCCTGCAGCTGGGTAGCGAGATTACCAAGGGGCTGGGTGCCGGCGCTAACCCCGAGGTGGGGCGCCAAGCCGCGATGGAAGACCGCGAGCGTATCGCTGAGCTGCTCGACGGCGCCGACATGGTATTCATTACCGCCGGCATGGGCGGTGGTACGGGCACCGGCGGTGCCCCTGTCGTTGCCCAGGTGGCCAAAGAGCTGGGCATTTTGACCGTTGCCGTGGTTACGCGGCCCTTCCCGTTTGAAGGCCCCAAGCGTGCGCGCTCGGCCGAAGAGGGCATGCGCGAGCTTTCCGAGCACGTTGATTCGCTGATTACCATTCCCAACGAAAAACTGCTGTCGGTGCTGGGCAAAAGTGCCACGCTGTTGACCGCGTTCAGCGCCGCCAACGATGTGTTGCTGGGCGCCGTCCAGGGGATTGCCGAGTTGATCACCAGCCCCGGCATCATCAACGTCGACTTTGCCGATGTGCGTACGGTGATGTCGGAAATGGGTATGGCAATGATGGGCACTGGCGGCGCTACCGGCGAAAATCGCGCCCGCGAAGCGGCAGAGAAGGCCATTCGCAGCCCGCTGCTGGAAGATATCGACCTGCACGGGGCGCGCGGTATACTGGTCAATATTACCGCGGGGCCGGATCTGTCGATTGGTGAATTCAACGACGTTGGCGCCACGGTTCAGGAGTTCGCTTCCCAGGAGGCGACGATCGTTGTGGGCACGTCCATCGATATGGAAATGTCTGACGAGCTGCGCGTGACCGTTGTCGCGGCGGGGCTTGACGGCAGCCAGGCCGCCAAGGTGACCTCGCGCGAGCCTGCGCGGCGTA
Source organism: Vreelandella subglaciescola (assembly GCA_030454225.1). Lineage (GTDB taxonomy): Bacteria > Pseudomonadota > Gammaproteobacteria > Pseudomonadales > Halomonadaceae > Vreelandella > Vreelandella subglaciescola_A. Next base: position 67,294 of record JAKDRW010000002.1, read on the forward strand.
CGGCTCAGGCTGAGACTGGCTCTGATTACCGCACCTTGCAGCAGCCAACCGTGATGCGCCAGCAGCAGGCCGCGGCTCGCGCCGAAGCGCCGGAAGCCAAGCCGCGGTCGGAAAAGCGTCGCGCCGCCGATACCGATGACTACCTGGATATCCCGGCATTCCTGCGCCGTCAGGCCGACTGATGCCGTCAGGCATGCTTTGGCCTTACCCTGTGGCCGATCGTTTTTGCGGTGGAGTATGCTGATGTGGAGCACCCGGCGTTAAGAAAATATTAGCCGACGCGGCCGGGTGCTGCTAACATGAACACTGTTCGATAATTGTGGCCGATCCCTGTGCGCCGACAATCACTGGCAGCAGGCTGACGTTGGGCTAAGTGATAGCGCCCGGCTGGTATTTGATCATTAGCGCCCGGTTGGCGTTTGATCATTAGCGCCCAATATCACCCTTTTATTATCTCATCAGAGTACCTACCGCTGCCCATGATCAAACAACGCACGCTACAAAACATTATCCGCGCTACCGGAGTGGGGCTGCACTCTGGGCAAAAAGTCCATATGGCGCTACGCCCGGCACCGGTCAACACCGGTATCGTTTTTGTGCGCACAGATTTGCAGCCAGCGGTGGAGGTGCCCGCGGGAGCCAGCCTGGTGGAGGATACGGTGCTGTGCACGGCGCTTTCCCAACACGGGGTGAAAGTGGCGACCGTTGAGCACCTGATGTCGGCGCTTGCGGGGCTGGGTATCGATAACGCCTACGTCGACCTGAGCGCGGCAGAAGTGCCGATCATGGACGGTAGCGCCAGCCCCTTTGTGTTCTTGATTCAGTCCGCGGGGATCTGTGAGCAGAGCGCGGCGAAGAAGTTTATCCGCATCAAGCGCGAAGTCGCCGTGAGCGAGGGCGATAAGCAGGCTGTCTTTTTGCCGCACGACGGTTTCAAAGTGTCATTTTCGATTGATTTCGACCATCCGGTATTTAAGCAGCAAAAGCAGACCGCGCAGATCGACTTCTCGACCACGTCCTTCGTCAAGGATGTGTCGCGCGCGCGGACTTTCGGCTTTATGCGCGATATTGAGCGCCTGCGAGCCAATAATATGGCGCTGGGCGGAAGCCTGGAAAATGCCGTCGTGGTGGATGATTACCGTATCGTCAACGACGGCGGGCTGCGCTACGACGACGAGTTCGTCAAGCACAAGGTGCTGGACGCTATTGGCGACCTGTACCAGCTGGGGCACAGCCTGATCGGCGAGTTTCGCGGCGTTAAATCGGGTCATGCGCTCAACAATCAGCTATGCCGCGAGCTTTTGGCCCAGCCGGATGCCTATGAAATCGTCACCTTCGAGGAAGAGGCGGCCGTCGCGCCCATTTCCTACGCCGCACCGGCCATGGCGTAGGCGTTCCGGAGCTGCGTCCGGCCGATGTAAAGCGCTGTCGATAAAAAAGCACGGCTTCCCAGAGGAGCCGTGCTTTTTTTATGGCGCCGCGCCGTCTCGCTAGGCTAAGGCTTTGCTGCGTGGGAAGCCAGGCGCGCCAGCGCGCTTTTTAGCTTGGGGTCGGCGGTATCCTCGGCGCATTGAGCGAGCGCTTTGCCCGCCGAGTCGGGCAGCGTACGGCAGTAGCGGCGAGGTTTTTTTAGCGGACGCACCGGGCGCACTTTGAAATGAAAGCCGGTCACCCCCTCAAAGCCCGGCATCTGCTGAAGCAGGCTTAAGAGTCGTGGCTGCTCAAAGCGCAGCCAGGTGAGAAACGCGGCGCGGTTGCAGATCAGCGTCAGCTTGCCCTCGCTGAACCCGCCGACAAAAATATGCTCGCGCATGTCGTCGGGCAGGCTCGCGCGCAGCTGGGTTTGCGCTTGCTCGATCAGGCGCGACTGGCGCATCAGCAAGCCTACTTCACCGCGCGGATTCAACAGTTGGCCAATGGGCTGTGCGCGAGAACGCTTAACCTTTATACTCATACGCTTAACTCCTCAGCGCCGCCGGCGTTGGTGTCAAGGAGATGACCGATTGCCACGCAGCCACTCATTGCCGCGTCGCTGCGTTTTATCCTGCCCTTGTTCAGGACCCCGCACGACGGCAGTAATTCCCTAAAGCCTAGCACGCCGAGGAGCGCGACCCTAGCATGCCCGCCAAGCCGATGCCTATAGCGACGTCCCCGCGGCTTTATCGCCGCGGCAGTGCCGCGCGCTGGTGGCTGGCGGGGCTGTTGGTCAGCTGCCTGCTGCCGGTTAGCCTGCATACGCCTGAGGCGGCGCGCAGCCTTGGCCGCTGCGTATACGCGGCCGTGTGGGCGCCCGCCATCCTGCGTGCCCAGTCGCGGCGCTTTGCCCGTCGTTCGCCGACCCTGCGTCACGCCGGCAAACGCTGCCGCTATTCACCTGCCGGTCCACGTTCTCGCCGCGCCAGGTGCTTACGCCTTGTGGCCGCCCTCGACGTGGTGTCGCGCCGGGGCCCCCCTTCACGCGCCTGACTGCCTCCTTGAGCAGCGGCCGCGCGTCGGCATGATTCGACCCGCAGGCCGCGCATTTACCTGTTTTTACAAGCTTGCGCCTTGAGGCGCCGCTTGCAGCCAGTTGGACTGTTTCATGATCAGTAACGTAATGCGCAAAGTTGTCGGCTCCAAGAACGACCGTGAAGTCAAACGCATGCAAAAAAGCGTGAACCACATCAACACCCTCGAGCCCGAGTTTGAAGGCCTGAGTGATGCCGAGCTACAGGCGAAAACCGCCGGGCTGCGGGCGCGTCTGGACGACGGCGAGCCGCTGGCTAGCCTTCTGCCGCACGCGTTTGCGGTGGTGCGTGAGGCCAGCAAGCGGGTGATGGGAATGCGTCACTTCGACGTGCAGATGGTCGGTGGCATGACGCTCAATGGCGGGCGGATCGCCGAGATGAAAACCGGCGAAGGGAAAACGCTGGTCGCCACGCTTGCGGTGTACTTGAACGCGCTGCCGGCCAAAGGCGTCCACGTGGTCACGGTCAACGACTACCTGGCGCGCCGTGACGCCGACTGGATGCGTCCGCTGTATGAGTTTCTGGGGCTGACGGTGGGGGTGATCTTCTCCGGCCAATCCAACGAAGAAAAAACCTACGCCTACGGCTGCGATATTACCTACGGCACCAACAACGAGTTCGGCTTTGATTATCTGCGCGATAACATGGCTTTTTCGCTGGAAGACAAGGTGCAGCGCCCGCTGCATTACGCCATCGTCGATGAAGTTGACTCGATTTTGATTGATGAGGCGCGTACGCCGCTGATTATTTCCGGCGCCGTGGACGAAAACACCGAGCTTTACGGCATCGTCAACCGCCTGGCAACGCAGCTGGAAGAGGGCGAAGAGCCGGAGGATGAAAACGCTACGGTAACCGGTGATTTTCTCCTCGATGAGAAGCAAAAGCAGGTGGAGCTGACCGAGCAGGGGCACAATCGGGTCGAAGAGCTGATGCGCGGCGAAGAGCTGCTGAGCGAAGACGCCTCGCTTTATGCCGCGCAAAACCTCAATTTGCTGCAGCATATGCATTCGGCGCTGCGCGCCCGCCATCTGTATCACCGCGACGTCGACTACATCATCGATGGAGACCAGGTGGTCATTGTCGATGAGCACACCGGGCGTTCGATGCCCGGCCGGCGCTGGTCGGAAGGGCTGCATCAGGCCGTTGAGGCCAAAGAAGGCGTCACCGTGCAGCGCGAAAGCCAGACGCTGGCCTCGACCACCTTCCAGAACTATTTCCGCCTCTACGAAAAACTCTCGGGCATGACCGGTACCGCCGATACCGAAGCGTTCGAGTTTCGCCAGACTTACGGTCTGGACGTTATCGTCATCCCCACCAACCGCGTCCAGGCGCGTAAAGACCTCAACGACCTGGTGTATCTGAGCGCCGAGGAAAAGTACGCGGCGATCATCAAGGATGTACAGGTGCAAACCGAGGCCGGGCGCCCGGTGTTGGTGGGTACCGCCTCCATCGACACTTCCGAATACCTGGCGCGGCTAATGCGCGAAGCCGACATGACGTTCAACGTGCTCAACGCCAAACAGCACCAGAGCGAGGCGGAAATCATTGCCCAGGCGGGCCGCCCAGGCGCGGTCACTATCGCCACCAACATGGCCGGCCGCGGCACGGACATCGTGCTGGGGGGCAACTGGGAGGCCGAGGTAGCCAAGCTCGACAACCCGGCGGAGGCCGATATCGAGGCGCTCAGGGCCGAATGGAGAAAGCGTCACGAAACGGTGCTGGAGGCCGGCGGCCTGTACGTTGTAGGCTCCGAGCGTCACGAGTCGCGGCGTATCGACAACCAGCTGCGCGGGCGCTCGGGGCGTCAGGGGGATCCCGGTGCCACGCGGTTTTTCCTCTCGCTGGAAGACAACCTGATGCGCCTGTTCGGCTCCGACCGCGTCAAGCGGTTGATGCAGGCGCTGGGGCTCGAAGAAGGCGAGGCCATCGAGCACAAGATGGTCTCCAACGCCGTCGAGCGGGCGCAGAAAAAGGTCGAAGGGCGTAACTTCGACGTGCGTAAGCAGCTGCTGGAATACGACGACGTCGCCAACGATCAGCGCCGCGTCATTTACGAACAGCGCAACGATGTGCTGGCGGCAGAAAATGTCGCCGACGCCGTGGTAGGCATTCGCGAAGAGGTCATGAATGAGGCCATCAGCAGCTTCGTGCCGCCGCAGAGCCTTGCCGAACAGTGGGACCTGGCCGGCCTTGAAGCGCATCTGAAGTCCGAACTCAACCTTGACGCGCCGGTGCTCGCCTGGGCCGAAGAAGACCAGCGGCTGAGCGAAGAGAAGCTGCGCGAACGGCTGCAGACCATGCACCGTGAAGCCTACGAGGCCAAGGTGCAGTCCGCCGGTGAAACCCTGATTCAGCGCTTTGAAAAGCAGGTTATGCTGCAGGTGCTGGATACCCGTTGGAAAGAACACCTGCAGTCGATGGACCACCTGCGTCGCGGGATTCATCTGCGCGGCTATGCCCAGAAAAACCCCAAGCAGGAATACAAGCGCGAGTCGTTCGAGCTGTTTCAGAGCCTGCTGACCAACATTAAGGCCGACGTCACGCGGATCCTGAGCCACGTCCAGGTGCGCCAGCCCGAAGAGGTGGACGAACTGGAACGCGAGCGTCGTGAAACGCTCGAGCGCGAACAGTCGACGTCCGCCAGCCGCCATGACGAACCGGGTGACAGCGCCGAAGACGTCGGTGACGAAGCATCGGCGTCGTCAGCACCCGGCGTCGACGGCCAGCCGGTACGTCGCGCCGGGCCGAAAGTCGGGCGTAATGACCTGTGCCCCTGCGGGTCGGGCAAAAAATACAAGCAGTGCTGCGGCAAGCTGAGCTAAACGACCAGATGGCCTGAGCGGCGCCAAGTCAACGAGCAGAGGAGACTTCTTATGGCGGTGGGCACTATACCGTTTCCAACGATGCCGGCGCTTGAGGGCGTGCGCCTGGGCACGACCATGGCGGGGATTAAGCAGGCCGGGCGGCGCGACCTTGTCGTGATCGAGCTGCCCGAGTCCGCCACCGTGGCCGGCGTATTTACCCGCAACGCTTTTTGCGCCGCCCCCGTGCAGGTGGCCAAAGCGCACTTGGCCGAGTGCCGCGCTCAGCAGCAGGCGCCACGCTACTGGCTGATCAATACCGGTAACGCCAACGCCGGTACCGGGGCGCAAGGGCTTGAAGACGCGCGTGAGAGCTGCCGTACGTTGGCGCGCGAGGCGGGGGTGCCGGCCTGCGCGGTGCTGCCGTTTTCCACCGGTGTGATTGGCGAGCCGCTGCCCACGCAGGCGCTGCTGGCCGGCATTGCCCCGGCGTTTGCCGCGCGCGATAGCCAGAGTGCGGCCTGGGAACAGGCGGCCGCAGGGATTTTGACCACCGACACCCGCAGCAAAGGCGCAAGCGTCGAGGTGCCCGTGGGCGATCGGCGTATCACCATCAACGGGTTCGCCAAGGGCTCGGGCATGATCCGCCCGGATATGGCCACCATGCTGGGTTTCGTAGTGACTGACGCAGCGGTTGAACCGGCGCTTTTGGAGCGTTTGCTGCGCGACGCGGTCAACCATTCGTTTAACTGCATCACCGTGGATAGCGATACCTCGACCAACGACGCCTGTCTGCTGGCGGCGACCGGCCGCGGCGCGCAGGTCTCGAGCGAGGCCGATATCCGGGCGCTGGCCGACGGGCTTGAGCAGGTGCTGGTGGCGCTTGCTCAGGCGGTTATCCGCGACGGCGAAGGGGCGACTAAGTTCGTTACGCTCGAAGTAACGCATGCGACAACGCGTCAGGAGGCGCTGGACGTGGCCTTTACCGTGGCCCATTCGCCGCTGGTCAAAACCGCGCTTTACGCCTCGGATGCCAACTGGGGACGGATTCTGGCCGCCGTCGGGCGTGCCCCCGTCGCTGATTTTGACGTGGACCGCGTGGTGATTGACTTGGGTGAGGTGCGCTTGGTAGAAAGCGGTGGTCGTGCGCCGGGCTATACCGAAGCGGCCGGCAGCGCGGTGATGGCGCGCGAGGAAATTACTATTCGTATCGACCTGGGGCGCGGTGATGACAGCGCCAGGGTATGGACGTCGGATCTTTCCCACGACTACGTGTCGATCAACGCCGACTATCGTAGCTGAACCGCAACCGACCAGCGCAGCAAGAGGGCGTCGGCCTGAAAAGGTCGATCAGCAAAACAGTGGATAAAGACGTAATGAATGCAATCGTAAAACGACGGGTTCACGTGGCCGCCGCGGCCATTATCAGTGCCGACAAGAAACAGGTGCTGATCGCACGTCGGCCATCGCACTTCGATCAGGGTGGCCTTTGGGAGTTTCCCGGCGGCAAGCTGGCGCCCTACGAAACCGGCCTTGAGGGGTTGAAACGTGAGCTTCACGAAGAGCTGGGTATCGAGATAACGCGCGCCCAACCGCTCATTCGCGTCCATCACGAGTACCCCGACAAGCGTATTTTGCTAGATGTATGGCAGGTGCATGAGTTTGCCGGCGAGCCGTTTGGCCGCGAAGGTCAGGCGGTACGCTGGGTGCCGATGCAAGAGCTGCTGGACTATCCTTTCCCCGCGGCTAACCTGCCTATATTGCGGGCGGTCATGCTGCCTGCCGAGTACCTCATCACGGCTGAGGAAGACAGCGACGAGGTATTCCTGCAGCGCCTGACGCGCGCGTTGGATAAAGATGGCGTGCGGCTGGTGCAGCTGCGCGCCAAAACGCTGGATGGCGATGAATACGTGGCGCGCGCGCAAAAAGCGCTGGCGCTGTGCCATGCATACGGCGCGCGGCTGTTGCTTAACGGCGATCCGGCGCTTTTGGATCGCGTCGACGCCGACGGGATTCACCTGACCAGCGAACGGCTGATGCAGTTGAATAAGCGGCCTGTTCCGGAGGGTAAATGGCTGGGTGCCTCTACGCACAGCGCCGAGCAGCTGGTGCAGGCCAATGTGCTGAGCTGTGATCTGGTGACGCTCTCACCGCTGGCGCCGACGCCGTCTCACCCCGACGCCATTCTGATGGGCTGGCACGATTTTCAGCAGCACGTGGAGCACGCCGGCATGCCGGTCTACGCGCTGGGTGGCATGACACGTTTTCATGCCAATCGCGCCCGCGCGGTCGGGGCGCAGGGGATTGCTTCGATTCGTGATTTCTGGCGCTAAGCCAACGCTGGCGCCGGCCCCTATATGTATCGCTTAACCGGGGTCGGTGCTTTTACGCACGCGACGCTTTGCCTGAACGCCTGTCGACAAGGAGCATGCCATGCTTGACCGTTTGCCTTTTTTAGTGGGGCTGCGCTACGTGCGCGCCAAACGCCGTAATCACTTTATTTCGTTTATTTCGTTGACGTCCATGCTGGGCCTGATGCTCGGGGTTGCCGTGCTGATTCTGGTGCTGTCGGTGATGAACGGGTTTGACCAAGAGCTGCGCACGCGTATTTTGGGCATGGTGCCGCATACCAAGATCGAGGCGGTCGACGGCCTAAAGGACTGGCAGGGCCTGGCCGACAAGCTGACCCAGCGCGAGCGGGTGATCGGCGCGGCGCCGTACGTGGAGCAGCAGGGCATGTTCTCCGCCGGCGGGCGCAACCAGGGCGGCATGGTGACCGGCATCGAGCCCGACTGGGAAGCCAAGGTGTCGATCATCGACGAGCACATGAACAGCGGTAGCCTCGATGACCTGCAGCCCGGCGAATGGAACGTGGTGCTGGGGGCGGCGCTGGCGCGCAATCTGGGCGTTGGCGTGGGGGACCGGGTGACCCTGCTGGTGCCCGAAGCCTCGATTACCCCCGCCGGTGTTTTTCCGCGCCTCAAACGCTTTACCGTCAGCGGGACGTTCAGCGTGGGGGCCGAGCTTGATTCACGGCTGGCCTACGCCAACATTACCGATATGCAGACGCTTGCCCGCCTGGGCGATGAGGTCGGCGGCCTGCGCCTCGAGCTCGACGACCTGTTTGCCGCCAGCAGCGAAACCCAGGCCATCGTCAACGATTTGGGCGCCGGCTACCGCGGCCGCGACTGGACCTTTAGCCAGGGCAACCTGTTTCAGGCCATCCAGATGGAAAAACGCATGATCGGCCTGCTGCTAACCGTGATCATCGCGGTGGCGGCGTTCAATATCGTCTCCACGCTGGTGATGGTGGTGACCGACAAGCGTGCCGACATTGCCATTTTGCGCACCATCGGCGCGACGCCGCGCTCGATCATGGGGATCTTTATCGTACAGGGGATGGCCATCGGCGTGATCGGTATCGCCATCGGCGTGGCGGCGGGGGTGCTGCTGGCGCTGACCGTGTCCGACCTGATTGGCTGGGTCGAGAACGTCTTCGGCATTCACTTTCTCGACGCCGGCGTTTATTTCATCAGCGAACTGCCGTCGCAGCTGCGCGGTAGCGATGTGATCAATATCGTCGCCGCCGCCTTTGGACTGACATTTTTGTCGACGCTATACCCCGCCTGGCGCGCCGCCCGCGTGCAGCCGGCCGATGTGTTGCGCTATGAGTGAGGATACCGCGATGACCGCGACGAAAGCCGCAGTGGCGCCCGAGGCGCCGGTGATGCTGGATTGCCAGAAAGTGACGCGAACCTACAGCGAAGGCCCCGAAGACCTGACCGTGCTGGACTCGCTCTCGCTGCAGGTGCGCGCCGGCGAGCGCGTGGCGATTGTGGGTAGCTCGGGCTCGGGCAAAACCACCTTGCTGAACCTGTTGGGCGGGCTGGATCGCCCGACCGGAGGGCGCATCGTGATCGCCGGTGAGCCGCTATCAGCGCTTAATGAGGCCGCACTTGGCGGCTTTCGCAACCGCTATATCGGCTTTGTCTATCAGTTTCACCATCTGCTTGCCGAGTTTACCGCGCTGGAAAACGCCGCGCTGCCGCTGATTATCCGCGGTCAGCGCAAGCGCGATGCCGAAGCGCGCGCGTATAGCCTGCTTGAGCGCGTGGGCATGGCCGCGCGCGCCGAGCATAAACCCGGCGAGCTTTCCGGCGGTGAACGTCAGCGCGTAGCGATTGCCCGGGCGTTGGTGACCGACCCAAGCCTTGTGCTGATGGACGAACCCACCGGTAATCTCGACCAGACCACGGCGGCCACCATTTTAGCGCTGATGGACGAACTGGCGCGCGAAAGCGCCTGCGCGTTTGTCATCGTCACCCACGATCCGGCGCTTGCCGCGCATCAGGATCGCGTGCTCAAGCTGGATGGCGGGCATCTGGTGGCTGACGTCCAGGATTGATGTTCAGGGCCAGGTTTTGGCGAGTGCCGGGGGCTTGGCGCCGCTTTTCAGTCGTCAAACTCGGCTTCGATGCGCGCGCGGCGCTGGCGGCGTTTTTGCCGCCGGCGCTTCCAGTGGCGTGAGACGTGCCAGCGCCAAATCAGCCGGATAGCGGCGTTGGCCAGCGCGGCGAACACCACCGCCGACAGCAGCGAGCCGAGAAACAGCGCCGGCAACACGTCGTGCATCTGCTCAGCTATCCAGCGGGTAGACAGGTGCATGGGCACTTCGCGCACGGGGGCCGCCAGAAACAGCGAGCCCAGGCGGTAATTGGCGTAAAAAATCAGCGGCATGGTCAGCGGGTTGGTAATCCACACCAGGCCAACCGCTAGCGCCAGATTGCAGCGGCTGAAGCGCGCACCGATAGCCGCCGCTACCATTTGAAAAGGAATGGGCAGCAGCGCGCAGAATATCCCCACGCTGAAAGCATTGGCGACACTGCGGCGGGTTAAAAGCCAAAGCCTCGGGTCCGCAATCAGCGGCGCCATGAAGCGCAGCGAACGCTGGCGTTTCAAGGTGTCGGGCTTGGGCATGTAGCGCTGCAAGAACCGGCGCGGCATGATGATTACTCTGGCCTTGGAGATTCTCCATTATCCATATAGCGGCTGGCTTCGGCTATGCGCTTGTGATCTCGCAGCACTCACCCAGGGAGAGGGTAGGCCATGGCGGGGATTCGAAAAACGGTAAAACGCTCGCAAAACAGCCGCTTGGGGGCAGCGTTCGCGGTAGCGGCCGCGGCTATTTCAGGGGCCGGGCTTGCAGCGCTGGGCGCGGGGGTGCATTACCCGCTGCTGCTGGGTGCCGTGGCAAGCGTCGTGGTGCTCTGGGCAAGCGCTGCGAGTATCCGCTGGGCAGGGCTGGTGGGCGTAATGCTATTGACGTACGGCGGCGTAGAGCTGGAGCACGCCAGCCGTTTGCCACAGGGGCTTAGCGGCGTTGACCTGAGCGTCGAGGCGCGCATCATCAGCGTTAATGAGGCGGCGAGTGCCACGCGGTTGATGCTGGCAGTAAAACGCTGCGAGGCGCCGGCGGGGCTGCCCGACTGCAAGGCGCTTAACAAGGTGCGCGTCAGCGTCTACCACCGGTTAAGAGTACGCCCGGGCGAGCGCTGGACAATGACGCTGCGGCTGCGTCCGCCGCGAGGCTTTAGCAATCCGCAGGGTGTAGATTTCGCCGCCTGGCTGTGGCGTGAGGGAATCCACGCGACCGGCTATGTGCGCGACATCCCCAAAGCTGAACGCCTGGCGCCCGCCGGCCCGGCGCTGAAACGTCAGGCGCTTGAGTTTCTTGAGCGCCGCGTGGGTGATGCCACCGCGCGGCGTTGGCTGGCCGCGCTGACGCTTGGGGAAAGCGCACAGCTGACCCAAGACGACTGGGCGCTGCTGAATGCCAGCGGCACCACCCACCTGGTGGTAATTTCCGGATTACACGTCGGGCTGGTGGCTTCGTTCGGGCTGCTGCTTGCGCGCTTGGCTGCGCGTTTTTTGACGCCCGAAAACTGGCGGCTACGCCTGTGGCCGTGGTGGGCGGCGGGAGGCTGCGCTGTGGCCTATGCGGTGCTGGCGGGGCTTGCGCCGCCGGCCATGCGCGCCATGGTGATGGCGCTCATCGGGCTTTGGGCACTGAGCGGCCGCCATGCGCCTGGTGCCTGGCAGGCGTGGTGGCTGGCAGTGGCGATTATCGTAACAAGCGACCCGCTGGGCGTCTGGCGGCCGGGTTTCTGGCTTTCTTTTCTGGCCGTGGCATGGCTGATTTTGATCTGGCAAGGCCGGCGTCGCCCGGTAGGAATCCGCGGCTGGCTATGGGCGCTGGGCCGCTCGCAGCTGTTGCTGGCGCCGGTAATGGCGGCTGCCGTGGTGCTGGCGTTTGGCCGCGTTGCGCCGTTGGCCCCGCTGGTCAATCTGCTGGCCGTGCCCTGGGTCAGCATGGTGCTGGTGCCCGGGGCGCTGCTGGGCTGGCTGGTGGCGCCGTTGCCGTATGCCAGCGAGCTTGTCTGGTGGGGCTTTGCCCAGGCGCTTGAACCGCTGCTTATGCTGCTACGCTTTGCCGCCAGCCAGGCTCCCCTGTGGGAGCCTGCGCCCGGACAGCGGCTGTGGCTGGCCGCCGCGCTTGGCTTTCTCGCGCTGTGCTGGGGGTTGCCCACAATGCCGCGGGCGCTGCGCCTGGCCAGTCTGGCGCCGTTGGTGCTGGTACTTTATGTCCCGCCGATGCCGGCCTGGCCCGAGGGCGCGCTGCGCGTGCGGGTGTTTGATGTAGGGCAGGGCCAGCTGGTCGAGCTGCGTACGCGTCATACGCGCACGCTATATGATACCGGCCCGCGTTTTCGCTCGGGATTTATGCCGCTGGCAACGCTATGGCCGCCGGGGCAGCGATTTGATCGTGTGATTGTCAGCCACTCGGATATCGACCACGCCGGCGGGGTTCCGGCGCTGCAGCAAGAGCACCGGGTCGCACGCTGGCTGGCACCGCTTCAGGAAGCCGTCGTTACCGGCCAGACCGCCTGCTATCGCGGCCAGCACTGGCGGCAAGACGGCGTCGAATTTGCCCACCTCTGGCCGCCACAAGGCCGCAATAGCTTGTCGCCCAACGACCGTTCCTGCGTTTTACAAGTCACGGTAGGCGAGCACCGGTTATTGATTACCGGCGATGCCGGCGCCCGCGTCGAGCGGCGTTTTCTGCTTGGCGTAGATACGCCGGTGAGCGTGCTGGTGGCGGGGCATCATGGGAGCAAGACCAGCTCCGGCGTCCAGTTTGTACGCACTCTCGCCCCGCGCCAGGTGATTTTTAGCGCCGGGCGCGACAACCGCTTTGGCCACCCGGTAGATAGCGTTGTGCGACGTTTTCGCGACCAGGGAAGCTGCCTGTGGAACACCGCGCACGACGGCGCGTTAACGTTTTGGCTGGTGCCTGGAGAGGCTGTCCGCATGGTGCCAATGCGTGATGCGGCGCGTGCTAAGCGGTGTTGATGCGCGCCGGGTTCAGGTAGAATCGGGCGCATTATATATCAGCGCCGGGAGTCCGCGTGATCGATTCAGGATTGGCCATTTATAAACGCCTGCTGGGCTATGTCAGGCCGCATTGGCGCGCCTTTGCGCTGGCGGTGTTGGGGTTTGTTATCTATGCCGCCTCCAGCACCGCGCTTGCCGAGATGATGAAGCGTCTGATCGACGGTATTCAAAACCCCGACGCGGCGTTTCGGCTTTTTCTGCCGCTGTTTGTCGTCGTGATGTTTGCCGCCCGCGGGCTTGGCACCTTCCTTAGCACCTACTTTATGGCGTACGTCGGGCGCTCGGTGGTACATACACTGCGCTGCGACGTGTTCAACCATATGCTGCACCTGCCCGGCGTGTTTTTTGACCACCATTCGAGCGGGCATTTGGTCTCAAGGGTGACGTATCATGTGGAGCAGGTAGCGGGGGCGGCCACCAAGTCGGTCACTATCCTGCTGCGCGAGGGGCTTTTCGTGATCGGCCTGCTGGGCTACCTGTTTTGGACCAACTGGCTGTTGACGCTGCTGTTTCTGACCGTGACACCGGTTATTGCGCTGGTCGTCGGCTACGCGAGCAAGCGTTTCCGGCTTCTTTCCAAGCGTATTCAGCATTCGATGGGCGATGTAACCCACGTGGCCTCCGAAGCGCTGTCGGGGTATCGCGTGGTGCGCACCCACGGCGCTGAAGCCTATGAAAAACGCCGCTTTGCGGGCGTCAGCGAAGAAAACCGCCGGCAAAGCATGAAAGAAGCCCTCACCAAAGCCATTACCGCACCGATTATTTTGATGCTGGTGGCGATCTCGATGGCGGCTCTGGTGTGGCTGGCGATGGCGCCTGCGCTGCTTAACAGCATGACCCCGGGGGAGTTCGTCGCCTTTATTACCGCCGCGGCACTGATGATCAAGCCGGTGCGTCAGCTCACGGAAATCAACAGCGAAATCCAGAAAGGGATTGCCGCGGCAACGGAGCTGTTTGGCTTGATCGACGAACCCGCCGAGCAGGATGCCGGTACCCGCTTGCCGGCACGCCTGCAGGGTGAGGTGCTGCTTGATGACGTGCATTTTCGCTACGGGGACGACCAGCCCGATGTGCTGCACGGGATTAATTTAGCGGTGAAACCCAGCGAGCTGGTGGCCGTTGTGGGGCGTTCGGGCAGCGGCAAATCAACCCTGGCAAGTTTGCTGTCACGCTTTTATTCGCCTACGGCGGGCACGATCTATATGGACGGCGTGGATATCGCCGAGTATCAGCTTGGGCCGCTGCGCCAGCAAATTGCGCTGGTGTCACAGCAGGTCACGCTGTTTAACGCAACGATTATGGGTAATATCGCCTACGGCGTGAGCGACCCCGACAGCGTCGCGGTAGAAGCCGCGGCCAAAGCCGCCTATGCCCACGAATTTATCGATAGGCTGCCCAACGGCTATGCTACCCAAGTGGGCGATAACGGCGTGATGCTCTCGGGCGGGCAGCGTCAGCGGCTGGCGATTGCCCGGGCAATTTTCAAGGATGCGCCGATCCTGGTGCTTGACGAGGCCACCTCGGCGCTTGATACCGAGTCCGAGCGCTATATTCAAAAGGCGCTCGAGTACGTATGCAAGGGGCGTACGACGCTGGTAATTGCCCACCGCTTGTCGACCATCGAACGGGCTGACCGTATCGTCGTTATGGAGCAGGGGCGCATTGTTGAGCAGGGCACGCACCGCGAACTGCTCCGTGCCGACGGCGCCTATGCCGCGCTGCACCGGCTGCAGTTTGAGGACGTGGCGTGAGCCTTTCCGAGCGCTGGGTGAGCGCGGCCTATCAAGGCAGCGCATGGCTTTACCCGCTGCGCCCGTTGGCGAGGCTTTATGGCTACGCCATCGAGCGCCGCCGGAAAGCCTATGCCAACGGCAAAAAAGCGGCTTGGCGGGCGCCGGTGCCGGTCATCGTGGTGGGCAATATTACCCTGGGCGGTACGGGTAAATCGCCGCTGGTGGCCTGGCTTGTCCGCTGGCTAAGCGGGCAGGGCTATACGCCGGGCATAATTACCCGCGGCTACGGCGGCAAGGCGGCGCGCTACCCGCTATGGGTGATGCCGGATACGTCGGTCACGCAAAGTGGCGATGAGCCTTTGATGCTTGCCCAGCAAACCGGCGTGGCAGTGGTGGCCGACCCGCTGCGGACGCGCGGCGGCAAAGCGCTGGTGGCCGCCGGCTGCGACATCATCGTAAGCGATGACGGGCTGCAGCACCTGGCGCTTGAGCGCGACGTTGAGCTGGCCGTGGTTGACGGCGCCCGCGGGCTGGGCAATGGTCAGTGCCTGCCGGCCGGGCCGCTGCGCGAGCCGCCCAAGCGGCTGGCAAGCGTGGATGCGGTGCTGGCCAACGGCGAGCTGCGCACGCCGCTTGAGGTCGACACGCAGCCGATGCATTTAGCGCCGCGGTGTTGGCGAGCGCTGGCGACGGGGCAGGCGCACGCGCTGACTCCGCTGCCCTTTGCGCTGCCGGTCCGCGCCGTCGCCGGAATCGGCCGTCCGGCACGCTTTTTTGCCACGCTAGAAACGCTTGGCGTGCACGGCAGCCGGCACGGCTTTGCCGATCATCATCGTTTCACCGCCCGCGATCTGGCGGTAAGCGACGGGCAGGCGCTGGTGATGACCGCCAAGGACGCGGTGAAATGCAAGGCTCTGGCGCCGCCCAATAGCTGGGTACTCGACGTTGAGACGGTGCTACCCCCCGATTTTGAACGCTGGCTGGCCGCGCGGCTGGCCGCTCTTTCCTGCAGGAGACACGCTCATGGATAAACAACTGCTGGCGCTGCTGGTATGCCCGCTGTGCCAAGGCAAGCTTAAATACGTGCGTGAGGCCTTCGAGCTGCACTGCCTGTACGACGGCCTGGCGTACCCGGTCAGCGACGACATCCCGGTCATGCTCCCTGAAGAGGCGCGCGCCCTGAGCGTCGACGAGAAGCTGTCGGGGGCAGCGGGTCGCACGGGGGACGCCGAGCATGGCCGCGGCTGAGTTTATCGCGGTGATCCCGGCGCGCTACGCCTCGTCGCGGCTGCCGGGCAAGCCGCTGTTGACGATTGCCGGCGAGCCGATGATTGCCCATGTGTGGCGCAGCGCCTGTCAGAGCGGGGCCGCGCGCGTGGTAGTGGCCACCGACGACGAGCGTATTCGCGACGCGCTAGCGCCCTATCCGACCGAGGTCGTGATGACCCGCGCCGAGCACGCCTCGGGCACCGATCGGCTGGCTGAAGTCGCCGCTACGCTGGAACTTGCCGACGATGCGCTGGTGGTCAACGTTCAGGGCGATGAGCCGTTGATTCCCCCGGCGCTGATTGATCAGGTGGCACGGCGTCTGGCCGAGGATCCGACGGCGTCGGTGGCGACACTCGCCGAGCCGATTACCGAGGTTGAGTCGCTGTTCAACCCCAACGTGGTCAAGGTCGTGCGCGCCTTTGACGGGCGCGCGCTGTACTTTTCCCGGGCGCCCGTGCCCTGGGATCGCGAGCATTTCACGGCGGCGCCGGCGCTGTTATCCAGCGATGCCTGGCTGCGTCATATCGGCATTTATGCCTACCGCGCGGCGTTTTTATACGCCTATCGCGGCTGGCCACCGGCCGCACTCGAGCAGTTGGAGCAGCTCGAACAGCTGCGCGCGCTGCAGCGTGGCCACGCCGTGCAGGTGGCGTTGGCCTGCGCGGTCAACCCCCAGGGCGTAGATACGCCGGAAGACCTTGAGCGGGTGCGCGACCTTTTTGCTGCCCGCCACATTACTGCTGAGAGGGAGAAACCATGAAGGTGCTATTCGTCTGTCTGGGCAACATCTGCCGTTCGCCGAGCGCCGAAGGCGTGTTCCGCCGAGCGCTGGAACAGGCGGGGCTTGAACAGCGTATAACAGTGGACTCCTGCGGTATCGGTGACTGGCACGCGGGTAACCCGCCCGATGCCCGGGCACAGGCCGCGGCCCGGCGCCGCGGTATCGACATCAGCGCGCTTGAGGCGCGCCAGTTTTGCCGCGATGATTTCCACACGTTCGACTATATTCTGCCGATGGACTACGGCAACCTGCGCGACATTCGTTCCATGGAGCCCGCTGAACACGGCGCTCATGTCGAGCTGTTTCTGGCGTTTGCGGGTACCCCGCAGGGCGAGGTTCCCGACCCTTATTACGGCGGTGAAGAGGGCTTTGAAGACGTGCTCGACATGATCGAAGCGGCGTCGCAGGGGCTTATCGAACATATCGAAGCGGCGCTGTAATGCAGCCGCCAGCGCCGTGGCACCGCGAGTGCGACCTGACTCACCGCAACACGCTGCGCCTGCCCAGCCGCGCGCAGTTTTTTGCCGCCCCGACAACGCTTTCCACGCTGCGCGACTGTCTGATGTTGGCGCGCCGCGAAGGGGTGCCGGTGACGCTGCTGGGGGGCGGCAGCAACGTGCTGTTGCCACCGGCGCTTGGCGGTGTGGCCGTGCGCCCGGCGCTTGGCCAGTGGTGGCTGGAGCGTAACGGAAAGCGCACCCGTGCCTACGTAGGCGCCGGGGTCAGCTGGCACGCGCTGGTCATGGCGCTGTCCGCGCGCGGGCTCTGGGGCGTTGAAAACCTGGCGCTGATTCCCGGCGACTGCGGGGCCGCCCCGGTGCAGAATATCGGCGCCTACGGGGTTGAGCTTGCCGATACGCTCAGCGCCGTTCAGGTAATGTCGCTCGCCGACGGCAAAGCCCGCTGGCTTTCGCGCCGCGCCTGCCGGTTTGGCTACCGCGACAGCGTGTTCAAGCGTGAGCTGGCCGGCAGCGTCGTGATTATCCGTCTGGCGCTTGAGCTGAGCTTCGCTCCCCAGCCGGTGCTGGGCTATGGCGACCTGGCCGCGCGCGTGGGTCATGCGCCCACCGCCCTTGAGGTAGCGCAAACGGTCAGCGCCATTCGGCGGGAAAAATTGCCGGACCCGCAGCGCTTGCCCAACGCCGGCAGCTTTTTTAAAAACCCGGTGGTCGATGAAGCCGCAGCGCGGCGGCTGCTTCAAAGGTATCCGGAAATGCCGCACTTTGCCCAGGCGAGCGGAGGGGTCAAGCTGGCCGCCGGCTGGCTGATTGACCGATGCGGCCTGAAAGGGCAGCGCTTTGGAGCGTTTGGCGTGCATCAGCGTCAGGCGCTGGTACTGGTGCACTTTGGCGGCGGCGATCGCACCGGCCTCAAGCATGCCGCCGGACAGGTGGCCGGCGCAGTCAGGGAGCGTTTTGGCGTAGCGCTGGAAGTGGAGCCGCGCACGATAAGCGCCTGAATGACGTCAGGCAGGCGCAAGCCAAGCCGACAGGCATAAAAAAAGCCCGATACCGCTAAGGTATCGGGCTTTTGGTTGCACCTGTGACGCTAGTCGACGCTGTTTTCCTGCTGCTGGCGCCGGCGCTGCTCGCGTGGGTCATTATGTGCCCGCCGGCGGCGACGCGACTGTGAAGCCGTCTCCTTTTTAGGTTCCGACGTTTTCGGCGTTGTCGCTACTTCCGACTTGGGCTCAGGCATTTCCGCTTTGGCCGGGGCTTCCGGCTTGGGCTCCGGCGCTTTGGGCGCCTCGGCCTTTTCCGGCGGCGCTGCCTTCGGTTGCGGCGTTGGCGCGGCGTCAGCCTTGGGCAGCTTCTCTACCGGCGCGGGCGCAGGCGTTTCCGCCTTGGCCGCTGCTTCCGGCGTCTCCGGCTTGGGCTCCGGCGCTTTGGGCGCCTCGGCCTTTTCCGGCGGCGCTGCCTTCGGTTCTGGCGCGGCGTCGGCCTTGGGCGGCTGCTGGCTTGCGGCTTTTTCAGCGTCGGCCTGCAGTGTGAGCTGCTCGGCTTCGGCTTTGGGGTTTAACGCCTGTTTACGCGTGCGCTTGCGCGGATTGTTACGCGTACGCTTGGGCGTGCTGTCTACCGCCGGCGTAGGCGCGCGGGCTTTCTCGCTAGTCTGATCGCCGCCGCCCTGTGGCTCGGCGTTGTTTGTTGGCGCAGCGGGCTTGTCGGCGGGTTTTTCGATGCTTGCTGCCGGGCTTTTTTCTGCAGCGCGCGGCTGAGTAGACGACGCGCCGTCCTGTTCCTTGCTGGCCGCTTGCGGATGACGGCGACGGCTACGGCTACGGCTTGGACCGGTGCGCTGTTCGTCAACGTTAGAGCGCTGGGGCTTGAGCGCGTCCTGGCCGGCAACGTCGGCCTTGGCCGGGCGAGCACTCTCCGAGCGTGTTTTAGTCGCGTCGGGTTTGGCGTTGTCGGCAGCGGCCGGCTTGCCCGAATGGCTGCTTGCCCCGCTATGGGTGTCGTTACGCGAACCGCTGCGCGAACCGCCGTTACTGGAGCCACTATTGGAACCGTTATTGGAGCCACTATTGGAACCGCTCCGGGAGCGGCTCTGGCTGCCGGCACCCGAGCCGCGGCGCTCGCTGGACGGCTTGCGTTTGGCCGGCTCGGGGCGCGCCTGGCGCTCGCTGGATTTCTCGCTGGACCGGGGCGTTTCCTGCTCTGGCGAGGAGTGTGACGCTTGGGCAGCCTCTTCGGCACCGAGGAACTTGGCAAAGCCGCGGATAAAACGGCCCACGACGCTGGGCGTCTCCTCGGGGCTTTCACCGCGAGCCTTGGGCGCGCTGGGCGTGTCGCTGCGCAGCGAGTCGGGCGCCGGGGTGTTGTGGGCCACGCTTTTTACCGCGGCTTCGTCGCGCTGGGCAGGTGGGGTGAAGACCGGATCGGGCTCTTTGCCCACGTCGGTCGCCGCCGACATTTCAAAGCTCGATACCGTCTTTACCTCGCCGTCGTCCAGATGGTCGTCGCGCAGACGTTGTACGTCATAGTGCGGCGTATCCAGCTCGGGACTTGGCAGCAGCACCACGCGGACGTCCTGGCGCGCTTCGATATCGGCCAGCACGCTGCGCTTTTCGTTGAGCAGGTAGGTGGCGACCGGCACGGGAAGAATTGCGCGGATCTGGGCGCTGCGCTCCTTCATGGCCTCTTCTTCGATCAGGCGCATGATCGAAAGCGACATCGAGCGTACGTCGCGGATGGTGCCCTGGCCGTTACAGCGCGGGCAGACCACGCCGCTGGTTTCGCCAAGCGACGGGCGCAGGCGCTGGCGCGACATTTCCATCAGGCCAAAGCGTGAAATACGCCCGATCTGCACCCGCGCGCGGTCGATTTTGAGCGCGTCGCGGGTGCGGTTTTCCACTTCGCGCTGGTTGCGCGCGGGCCCCATGTCGATAAAGTCGATGACCACCAGGCCGCCAATGTCGCGCAGGCGCAGCTGGCGGGCGATCTCGTCGGCGGCCTCGCTGTTGGTCTGCAGGGCGGTTTCTTCGATGTCACTGCCGCGGGTAGCGCGCGCCGAGTTGATGTCGATCGAGACCAGCGCTTCCGTGTGATCGATCACGATGGAGCCGCCGGACGGCAGCTTGACTTCGCGCTGGTAGGCGGTCTCGATTTGCGATTCGATCTGGAAGCGCGAAAACAGCGGGACTTCGTCAGCGTAGAGTTTGATCTTCTGCTGGTACGACGGCATGACCTGGCGGATAAAGCTGAGCGCTTCGGCGTGAATCTCGGGGCTGTCGATCAGTACCTCGCCGATATCCTGGCGCAGGTAGTCGCGCATGGCGCGGATGATGACGTTGGATTCGCGGTAGATCAGAAACGGCGCGGCGCGTTTGCCGGCTTCGTCCGTGACCGAGTCCCACACCTGCGCCAGGTAGTCCAGATCCCACTGCAGCTCTTCGGGCGTGCGGCCGATCCCTGCGGTACGCACGATCAGCCCCATTTTGTCGGGCACGGTCAGCTGGCCCATGGCCTCTTTGAGCTGGCTGCGCTCTTCGCCTTCGATGCGCCGCGAAATGCCGCCGGCGCGGGGGTTGTTGGGCATCAGCACCAGAAAGCGGCCGGCCAGGCTGATAAAGGTGGTCAACGCCGCGCCTTTGTTGCCGCGCTCTTCCTTGTCGACCTGAACAATGACTTCCTGGCCTTCCTTGAGCACTTCTTTAATGCTGGGGCGGCCGCTGACGTCCTTGAGGAAGTAGTCGCGGGAGACTTCTTTCAGCGGCAAAAAGCCGTGGCGTTCGGCGCCGAAGTCGACAAAGGCGGCTTCGAGGGAGGGTTCGACGCGGGTAATTTTGCCGCGGTAGATGTTGGCTTTTTTCTGCTCGCGCGCGCCGGATTCAATATCCAGATCGTAAAGGCGCTGACCATCGACAAGGGCGACGCGCAGCTCTTCGGGCTGGGTCGCATTGATGAGCATCCGTTTCATGGTGTCTCGCATGGCGTTGCGTGCCGGTGATCCGCTAACGGTGGCGGGGGTAAATCGCTTTGCTGCGTGCTTGTGCTCAACGTATGACAGTCTGACGCTGGCCCGGATTACAGTGTGGCAATCCGGGCACAAAACGCGCTGAGTCCATGGCGGAGGCAGAACGTGTCTCGGTGGCTGTCACGGCCATCCGGCTCTGCTGGCACCGCCAACACCTCTAGCATTTATCGATTTACCAACGCCGGCCACCGGCACAACGTTGAACTTTTAGCGCCCGCCGCCAGCACGTTTTGTGACGTAAAAGCGCGGCGACGACGGGCGTAGCGTGTGTTTTTATATTGCCCGTGGATAAAACCGGGCGACGCTAGTGGCAAGCTGCCGCGTAGCGTTTGTGTGTATGCCTGATGTTTCAGCTGGCGACGGCATGGCCGGCGTCAGCAGTCTTGCATATTGTTACTGGTGTATGGGGGCATGCGTACATGACCGCTCTCACCTTGCTCTGGCCTGCGTGTTAGTCGGGCAGGCGCGTGGACCGCAAACAAGCGTTCAGCGTATGTAATGCGCTTTCTTTGCGTGACACACTTCTGCGGCATGGCACTTAATCAATCGTGCGCAGAAGTGTGGCACATAAAAGCGTGGAGACGCTTGGAGGGCGAGCATTTCGGAATATAACAGTAAAGCTACGTACCAGCAATTGACGCATTGTCAAAGCGTCTGCGATAGAATGGCGTTTTTTCGTACGCTAAGGAGTTAACGGCCATGGCCGAAGGGCGTGAAGTACAGTGGGTTGAAATCGCCCCGGAGCAGGCAGGGCAGCGTATCGATAATTTTTTGCTGACACGCCTCAAGGGCGCGCCGCGGGCGCTGATTTATCGCATCGTGCGCAAAGGCGAAGTGCGGGTGAATAAAAAGCGTATCAAGGCCGACTACCGCATACAGGCCGGTGACGTGGTGCGCGTGCCGCCGCTGCGCCTGGCGCCCAAAGAAGCGGTCAAGGACGTCAGTGATAGCCTGCGCGACGTGCTGCTGGGCAGCGTGCTGCGCGAAAGCGCCGACTGGATGGTGCTGAACAAGCCCTCGGGGCTGGCGGTGCACGGCGGCAGCGGGGTGAAGATCGGCCTGATCGAAGCGCTACGCCAGGTGCGGGAGGACGTCACTTTCCTCGAGCTGGTTCACCGTCTGGACCGCGATACGTCGGGTTGCCTGCTGCTGGCCAAATCCCGTGACGCGCTGCTTTCGCTCAACCAGGCGCTCAAGCAGCATGCCATGGAAAAGCATTATTTGGCCCTGGTCAGCGGGCGTTGGCCGGCGCGCAAAACCTTTGTCAGCGCGCGGCTGGACCGCTTTGACGCGGGCAACGGCGAGCGCCGCGTGCGGGTCGACGCCGGCGGTAAATTCGCGCGCACCGGGTTTGCCGTAGAAGAAACTTTCGAGCGTGCTACGCTGATCGACGCCGAGCCGGTGACCGGGCGCACCCACCAGATTCGCGTGCACGCGGCCCATGCCGGGCATCCGCTGCTGGGCGATGACAAGTATTCAAGCCGCGAGAGCGCCGCCCTGTCGCGGCGCCTGGGCGTTAGCCGGCTATTTTTGCACGCACGCTCGCTGAGCTTTCCCGAGCCGGGTAGCGGGCGCATGGTCACGGTCAAAGCGCCGCTGCCCGAAGCGCTGCAAGCCGTGCTAACCCGTGCCCGCCAATAGGGCGCCCTCTGCCGATAGGACACCACTATGCAGGTTGAACTGATTATTTTTGATTGGGACGGTACTTTGATGGATTCGGTGCCGCGCATTGTTTCCAGCATGCAGGCTGCGGCACGCGATGCCGGGTGGGGGGAGCTGGCCCCTGCCGCGGTGGAAAATATCATCGGGCTGGGGCTTCCCGAAGCGGTGGCGATCCTCTGTCCGGGAATATCATCTGAGCAGTCGGCGCGGCTGCGCGAGCGCTACGCGCACCATTTTGTTCACGCGGATATCACGCCGATGGCGTTTTTCGCCGGCGTTGAAGCGCGTCTGGCGCGGCTGCGTCAGCGCGAAATGCTCAATCTGGCGGTGGCAACGGGCAAGACCCGGCGCGGGCTGGATCGCATCTTTGCTGACACCCAAAGCGGCGGCTGGTTTCATGCCAGCCGCACCGCGGATGAAACCCGCTCCAAGCCACATCCGCAGATGCTTAGCGAGTTGCTCGCCGACTTTAACCTACCGGCCAGCCGCGCGCTCATGGTCGGCGACACCGAGTACGATTTGGCGATGGCGCGCGCGCTGGGTATGCCGCGCGTCGGCGTCAGCTATGGCGTGCACGATGCCGATCGGCTCGCTGCCTGTGAGCCTGCCTATATCGCCGATGGCGTAGACGATTTGTTCGACTGGCTTGACGCCGCCGTGAGTACCTCGCCGTCCACCGTCGGGGAATTATAAGGAAAAACCATGAGCGAAGAAAAATCGGGTCGCGGCAGGGAGAGCACGCCGGGGCAGGCGCCCCACGACCCCTGGACGCAAGATTCTGCGGCGGCCTCACGGACGCCTGCCGAGGCCCGGGACGACGCCGATACGCTGCGCGAACGCCAGCGCTTGATGCAGCTGGAGATGATGGATCGCTGGATCGGCGGGGTGCTCACCGAACAGCGTCGCAGTCGGCGTTGGAAGCTGTTTTTTCGTTTCCTGCTGGCGGCGCTGCTGCTGGCCTCGGTGTCGCTTAGCCTTTACAGCCTGTTTGGCGACAAGTCGGCGAGCGCTGTGAGTGCGCAGCCGCACCTGGGCGTGGTTGAGGTGGATGGCGTTATCACCAGCGACGCGCCGGCCAATGCCGAGCGTATTATTCGCGGCTTGAATAGCGCCTGGGAGGCGGATAACGCCAAGGCCGTCGTCCTGCATATCAATAGCCCCGGCGGCAGTCCGGTGCAGTCGCAGCGCGTGTATGCCGAAATCATGCGCCTGCGCGAGGCGGGTGATAAGCCCATTATCGCCGTGATCGAAGATATCGGTGCCAGCGGTGCCTATTACATAGCCGCCGCGGCGGACGAAATCGTGGCTTCGCCGGCGAGTCTGGTGGGCTCCATTGGCGTGATTTACTCGGGCTTTGGCTTTGAGCAGGCCATCGACAAGCTGGGCGTTGAGCGCCGGGTGCTAACCGCCGGCGAAAACAAGGCGTTTCTTGACCCCTTTCAGCCGCTAAACGACGACACCGAAGCGTTTTGGCAGACGGTGCTCAATACCACCCACGCGCAATTCATTGCCGATGTCAAAGCCGGTCGCGGCGATCGCCTGGGCGATGACGAACGGCTGTTTACCGGGCTGGTGTGGAGCGGCGAGCAGGCCATCGAGATGGGGCTGATCGACCGCCTGGGCAATATGGAAGAGCTCGCGCGTGAATATACCGATCGCGTGCGCTGGCAGGACTATACGCCGGCGTTAAATCCGCTGGATCGTCTGACGCGGCGTTTTACTCAGGTGGCCGCCCAGGTGCTGGGGGTTTCCACCTCGCCTTCGCCGCTGCGCTTTGAGCAGGGGCGCTAAACCAGGGCGATGGGCTGAAATGTCGGAGGGTGGTCCGCAAGAATTGCGCCAAGGCTTTGACACCGACGGGGGGAGTGCCTATCATTGCGCGCCTATGTTGACCTCACAACTCCCCAGCCGGGTGGAGCCTTACAAGCTTGCCGCCCGCCACGAACGACTCGAAGGCCTGGTAGCACTCGACGGCCTGAAACGCCTTGCTGAAGAAGCGGGCGTTCAGACGGGTGACTGTCAGGTAACACTCGATTTTACGATTGATGCCCAGGGGCGCCACGAAATCCGTGGTTTCCTCGAGGCGCAGCTCAGGCTTGGCTGTCGCCGCTGCCTGGTGCCTATGGCGCAGGCGGTAACCAGCGAGTTTCTGCTGGGCATGGTGACCGACGAAGCGTTGGCGGGCGAGCTGCCCGCAAGTCACGAGCCGGTGCTGGTGAAAAATGAACAGCTGGACCTGTTGACGGTGGTTGAGGATGAACTGATCCTGAGCCTGCCCCAAGTGGTCTATCATGACGAAGCTGACTGCTTTGTCCCCGCGCATCAGCTGGTCAGCAAGGCAGATGATGACGGCTCGGCAGAAGCACCAGCGGCTGCCGACAATCCTTTCGCGGTGCTTAGTGCCCTGAAAGGCAAAAAATAAGCACTTTTATTTTTATATCCCCTGGAGTAATACCCCATGGCAGTTCAAAAGAACCGTAAGACCCGCTCTACTCGCGGTATGCGTCGTAGCCACGACTCGCTGAGCGCGCCGACGCTTTCCCAAGACAAGGAAACCGGCACGACGCACCTGCGTCACCACGTTGCTCCCGACGGTTTTTACCGTGGCCGCAAGGTTGTCGAGGTTTAATCAACCTCGCCTACTTAACGTGGTTGAACGGTTTGGCGACGCGTGCGAATAGCGATTGATGTCATGGGGGGCGATCACGGTTCCCGCGCCATCATTCACGGTGCCGCCCGGGCAGCGCAGGAACACCCCGCGCTGACCCTTGAACTGTTTGGCCCACGCCAGCACGTTATGGCTGAGCTTTCGCGCTTGCCGCAGCCTTTGGCTGCGGCAGCGTCGCGTTTGGTTCCTCGTGATGCCGCCCATGCCGTGCCCCCCGGGGCAACTGCCGCCTGGGCGCTGCGCCATGGTCGCTCAAGCAGCATGGCGCTGATGCTCGACGCGTTAAGCAGTGCTCAGTGCCATGTTGATGCCGCCGTCAGCGCCGGCAATACGGCGGCGCTGGTGGCGCTTTCACGGCGTGTCCCGGGAATGCTTCCGGGGATCGATCGTCCGGCCATCAGTACGGCCATTCCGGCGCGTAAGCAGCGCACGTGCTATCTGCTTGATCTGGGAGCCAGCGTGGATTCGCCGGCGCAACGGCTGGCGGATTTCGCCCTCATGGGCGCGGCCATGGCGCAGTGCGTGGACGGCATTGAATATCCGCGCGTTGCGCTGTTGAACGTTGGCGCTGAAGCCGCCAAAGGCAGCGTGAGCGTGCGCCAGGCCGATGTCATATTGCGCCGCTATGCGACGCAAGGGGCGTTTGACTATCACGGCTACGCCGAAGGTGGCGATTTATTCGGCGGCTGCGTGGACGTGATGGTGTGCGACGGTTTCGTCGGCAATGCGGTGCTCAAGTCCAGCGAAGGGCTTGCCAGCATGCTGGTTGAGCGCGTTCAGGCGGCTTTCGAGTCGCGGCTGAGCGGGCGCTTGGCAAGCTTTCTGGCGCGGCCCGTGCTTAGGCGGCTCAAGCAGGAGCTCGACCCCGTGCGCTATAATGGCGCCAGCCTGCTGGGGCTTTCGCGCATCGTGGTGAAAAGTCACGGCGGCGCCCACGCGGAAGGCTTTTACTACGCTATATTGCGCGCCATGCAGGAAGTCGAGCACAACCTGCCCGAGCGTCTGGCCGAGCGTTGGCAGCAGACGGCGCCATGAGCGCCACCGATTAATGCAGGTGTGATAGGGCCGAGCGCGCCGCTAGAGTCGCCTATCGCGCCCATGAAAAACGCCAACAAGAGCATAAGGTGAACGACATGTCTCAACCCCTTGCCCTCATGTTTCCCGGGCAAGGCTCTCAGCAGCCGGGAATGCTGCGAGAGCTGGCCGAACGCTACAGCGTGGTAGGCACTACGTTTGAAGAGGCGTCAGAAGCGCTGGGCTACGACCTGTGGAAGGTTGTTCAGGAAGGTCCCGAAGCTACGCTCAACGCGACGGCGTGCACGCAGCCGGCGCTTTTGGCCTCAAGCGTGGCGGTATGGCGCGTCTGGCAGGAGCTGGAAGGGCCAAGGCCCGGCGTTATGGCGGGGCACAGCCTGGGCGAATATAGCGCTTTGGTGTGCGCCGGCGCGATGGGCTTTGCCGAGGGGGTTCGCCTGGTGCGCCTGCGCGGCGAAGCCATGCAGCAAGCCGTGCCGCAGGGCCAGGGCGGGATGGCCGCGATTCTGGGGCTGGACAATGCCGCGGTAGAAGCCGCCTGCGCGCAAGCCGCTCAGGGCGATGTCGTCTCGGCGGTTAACTACAATGCCCCGGGGCAGGTGGTTATTGCCGGTGCCCGAGCCGCCGTCGATCGCGCCATTGCTGCCTGTCAGGAAGCCGGCGCCAAGCGGGCGCTGGCGCTGCCGGTATCGGTGCCATCGCACTGTGAGTTGATGCGTCCGGCGGCTGAGCAGCTGTCGGCAGCAATGGACGACATGACGCTGCGCGCGCCGCGCTACACGGTCATCCAGAACGTGGATGCCAAGGCGCACGCGGATATCCAGACGCTGCGCACGCGCCTGATCGAGCAGCTGTATCAGCCGGTGCGCTGGAGCGACTGCGTGCTGGCCATGCAGGAAAAAGGCGCCAGCGTGTTTGTTGAATGCGGCCCGGGAAAGGTGCTTACCGGCCTGAATAAGCGTATTGTGCGCGGCAGTAAGGGGCTGGCGGTCAACGATCCCGACAGCCTTGATGCTGCGCTTGAGCTGGCACGCGAAAAGCTGGCCAGCGACGCGTAAGGGCTTGGGCGGTACGATTTTTCAGGCCGCGTGTGACTACCAGGAAAGGCATGATAATGACACAGGAAGAGACGACACAGCCGCGTCGGGTGGCGTTGGTGACCGGTGCGACGCGCGGGATTGGCCGCGCCGTGGCGCATGAGCTGGGCCGCCAGGGACGTATCGTTGTGGGTACTGCGACCAGCGAGTCGGGCGCTGAGAAAATTGACGCCGATCTCAAGGCGCAGGGCATTGACGGCGCGGGCATGTGCCTCAACGTGACCGAGCAGGCAAGCATTGATGGCGTGCTCAAGGCGATTGCCGAGCGCTTTGGCGCACCGACAATTCTGGTCAATAACGCCGGTATTACCCGCGACAACCTGCTGATGCGGATGAAAGAAGATCAGTGGGACGAGGTCATGGATGCCAACCTGAAATCCGTGTATCGGATGAGCAAGGCCTGCCTGCGGGGGATGACCAAGGCGCGTTTCGGGCGCATTGTCTCGATCAGCTCGATCGTCGCCACTATGGGCAATGCGGGGCAAAGCAATTACGCCGCGGCCAAGGCCGGCATGGAAGGCTTCAGCCGGGCGCTGGCGCGCGAAGTGGCGTCGCGGACGATTACCGTCAACGCGGTCGCCCCCGGGTTTATTGCCACCGACATGACCGAGGCGCTGCCCGAGGCACAAAAGCAGGCGCTGCTGGACCAGATTCCGCTGGCGCGCCTGGGTGATCCCGCCGAAATTGCCGCGGCCGTGGGCTTTTTAACCGGCGATACCGCCGGCTATATCACCGGTGAAACGCTGCACGTTAACGGCGGCATGAATATGCGTTGATGACCTTTGAAATGGCGGTTGCGTCAGCTCAAGGGCGTCTATAAACTACCCGCAGCTTTTGGCTTGCGGTTTCTAAATAGCTGTCCGTATGGCGGCTAACGAGAATGACTGGAGTACGTTGATGAGTACTATTGAAGAGCGCGTAAAAAAGGTTGTGGCCGAGCGTCTGAACGTTAAAGAAGAAGACATCCAGAGTAACTCTTCGTTTACCGAAGATTTGGGCGCCGATTCGCTTGACACCGTTGAGCTGGTCATGGCGTTGGAAGAGGAATTTGATACCGAAATTCCCGACGAAGAAGCCGAAAAGATCACCACGGTTCAAGAAGCTGTCGACTACGTAAACGCCCACCAGTAAGGGCCGTGTCGAGGCAACAAAGCGGGGCGGTGTAATCGCCCACATAAAAAGCCGTCCTGTTATGGGCGGCTTTTTGTTGTATAGGTACTTGTTAAGATGCGGTTTTAGGCGTTTATTGTGGCCATCCGCACGCCGTTCCCATGAATGTGGCGAATAAATGCCATTCTGCTGTGCGGCTTGACGGCAGCACGGTAGAATGCGCAGCCAGTGCCCCACGCGGGTTACGTCACCAAGGATGCCTGGAGGAAAGCTGATGGCACGAAAAAGGGTAGTGGTAACCGGGTTAGGCCTGGTGACCCCGGTCGGGAATACCGTCGATCAATCATGGGCCAGCATCGTGGCGGGTAAAAGCGGCATCGCCCCCATCGAGCACTTTGACACCAGCGGCTTTAACACGCGTTTTGGCGGCTCGGTCAAGGATTTTGATATTGGCGCCTATCTGAATCCCAAGGATGCGCGCAAGATGGACCTGTTCATCCAGTACGGGATGGCAGCCGGCGCCCAGGCCATTGCCGACTCGGGGTTCGAGTGTCGCGATGACAATGCCGAACGCATCGGCGTGGCGATCGGGTCGGGCATCGGCGGGTTGCCGATGATCGAGCACAACCACAAAGCGCTGGAAAAGAGTGGCCCGCGGCGGATTTCACCGTTTTTTGTCCCCGGCTCCATCATCAATATGATTTCCGGCAATATGGCGATCCAGCACGGCTTTAAAGGCCCCAATATCGCCATTACCACCGCCTGCACGACCGGCACGCACAATATTGGCTACAGCGCCCGCACCATTGCCTACGGCGATGCCGACGTAATGGTCTGCGGCGGCGCCGAAATGGCCACTACGCCGCTGGGCCTGGGCGGTTTTTCGGCGGCGCGCGCGCTCTCCACGCGAAATGACGACCCCGAGGCGGCAAGCCGTCCCTGGGACGTTGATCGCGACGGCTTTGTGCTGTCCGACGGTGCCGGCGTTATGGTGCTCGAAGAGTACGAGCACGCCAAGGCGCGCGGCGCCCACATTTATGCCGAGTTTGGCGGCTTTGGCATGAGCGACGACGCCTTCCACATGACCGCACCGCCCGAAGATGGCAGCGGAGCGGCGCAGTCGATGCGCAACGCCATCAAGGATGCCGGCGTCAGCGCCGCTGACGTGGACTACATCAACGCCCACGGCACCTCAACGGCCGCCGGTGATTTGGCCGAAAGCCGCGCGATCGAGCGCGTACTGGGCGATGCATCAACCAAGGTGGCGGTCAGCTCGACCAAGTCCATGATTGGGCATTTGCTGGGGGCTGCCGGCGCAGTCGAGGCGGTATTCTGCGTGCTGGCTCTGCGCGACCAGGTCGCCCCGCCGACGATCAATCTGGATAACCCCCAGGAAGGTTGCCGGCTCGACTACGTACCCCACACCGCGCGCGACATGCGCATCGATGTGGCGCTGTCCAACTCCTTTGGCTTTGGCGGTACCAACGGCTCTTTGCTGTTTAACAAGATTTGAATGACGTCATCCGACTCAGTGCCGTTTGACGATCGTGGCCTGGCCTACGGCGACGGCGTGTTTGAAACCGTACTGCTGCGCGATGGCGCGCCTGGGCTATGGCCTTATCACCGCGCACGGCTGATGCGTGGCTGTCGAACACTGGGCATCGAGCCGCCCGATGAGGCGGCGCTTGCCGCCACCTGGCAGGCGCCCGCCAGCGGGCTTGAAGTGCTGAAAATTATCCTGACCCGCGGCAGCGGCGGGCGCGGCTACGCGCTGCCCGGCACCGCCGAGCCGCGCCTTATAAGCCGGCGCACGCCGTTTGCCCCGGCGACGTTGCGCTGGCGCGGCGTCGACGTGTGCCTGTGCGCGCTGCGGCTGGCGCGCCAGCCGGCGCTCGCGGGCATCAAGCATCTGAACCGGTTGGAAAACGTGTTGGCGCGCCGGGAATGGCAGCGCAAGGACATCGCCGAAGGCCTGCTGGCCGATAGCGACGGTAATCTCGTCGAAGCCACCGCCATGAACGTGTTCTGGCGCGCCGGCGGCGCGTTCTGGACACCGCCGCTTGATGCCTGCGGCGTGGCCGGCACGCTGCGCGCGGCGCTGCTTGCGCGCGGCGTGGTAGCTGAGGCGCCATTAAGCCTTGCGGAGCTGCGCTCGAGTGAATCGATCGAGCAGCTATTTGTGGGCAACTCAGTACAGGGCGTATGGCCGGTCAATACATTGACAGCGCCCGACGGTGAGCTGCTGCGGCGGTTTTTATCGGCGTCAGCATCGCCACTCCAGGCCGCCGCGCATCGCCTGCTGGGCTATTCGCCGGTAGCCGGGGCGCTTTTATCTGGGGAGAAACGCTAGTGAAACGCATCATCACCGCGCTGGTCGTGCTGGGAGTGCTTGGGCTTGCCGGCGCGGCGGGCGGCTACGCCTATTGGCAAAGTCGTCTGGCCGAGCCGCTTACGCTGGATGAGCCGCTGCTGTATCAGGTGCCCGCCGGTGCCGGATTCAATCAGGTGCTAGCGGAGCTGGGCCGGCGCGGGGTGATTGCCGACCCCTGGGCGCTGCGCGTGCTGGCGCGCGTGTCGCCGGACCAGGTGCCTCAGCTGCGCGTGGGTGAGTATCGGCTAACGCCCGACATGAACAGCCGCGAGGTGCTAAAGCTGCTGGCCAGCAACAGGGTCGTGACCTATTCGCTGACCGTGCCCGAAGGCTGGACGTTTGCGCAAATGCGCGACCTGCTCAACGGCGCCAAAAAGCTCGAACACCGCACCGCCGAGATGAGCGATGACGCTATCCTGGCGCTGCTCGGTGTCGATGAAGACAGCCCCGAAGGCTGGTTTTTTCCCGATACTTATCGCTACCACCGGGGGATGAGCGACGTGGATGTTTTGCGCCAGTCCCACCGACGTATGACGAAAAAGCTTGATACTGCGTGGCAGCAGCGCGCCGCTGACCTGCCCTTTGATACCCCTTACGCCGCGCTGATTATGGCCTCGCTGATCGAACGCGAGACCGGTGTTCCCGAGGAGCGTGGCGCGATTGCCGGGGTGTTCAAGCGCCGCATGGAGCGCGGCATGCGCCTGCAGACCGACCCCACCGTGATCTACGGCATGGGCGAGCGTTACGACGGCAACATCACCCGCGCCGACCTGCAAGAAAAAACCCCCTACAACACTTACGTGATCGACGGGTTGCCGCCCACACCGATTGCCTTGCCCGGCCAGGCCGCGCTCGACGCCGCGGTGAATCCCAAGCCGGGGCAGGCGCTGTATTTCGTCGCCAAAGGCGATGGGGGGCATCACTTTTCGCGCAACCTGCGCGAACACAACAATGCGGTGAGGCGTTTTCTGCGCCGCGAAGCCAGCAGCAACTAACCCGATATTCATTCGACACACGGCGACGAGGCTCTTATGACCCAGCGCGGGCGCTTGATTACTCTGGAAGGCGGAGAAGGAGTGGGCAAGTCCTCCAACGTAGCCTTTGTGACCGCCTGGCTTGAGGCGCGGGGCGTTGAGGTGGTGAGTACCCGGGAGCCGGGCGGCACGCCGCGCGCCGAGGCGATTCGCGCGCTGCTGCTGGACCCGGTGCCCGCCGAGGCGCTGAGCGTGGACGCCGAGCTGTTACTCATGTTTGCCGCCCGCGCCCAGCATCTTGCCGAGAAGATATTGCCGGCACTCGCGCGCGGCGCCTGGGTGGTGTGTGATCGCTTCACCGATGCCACCTACGCCTATCAGGGCTTCGGGCGCGGCCTCGATGCCGAGCGCATTGCCACTCTGGAGCGCTTTGTACAACGGGGCCTGACGCCGGATTTGACCCTGCTGCTGGATATGCCCGTGGCCGCCGCTGCGCGTCGTGTCAGCTCAAGGCTTGATGATTTGGGCGGCGAGCGCGACCGCTTTGAGCGCGAGCAGCGCGACTTTTTTACCGCCGTACGCGACGGCTACCTCAAGCGCGCCGCCGGCGAACCCGAACGCTTTGCGCTGATTGATGCGGCGCAGTCGCTTAGCGCGGTACAGGCCCAGCTTGATACTACCCTTGATCAGCGGACGGCTGTATGGCGCTAATGCCATCGCCGCTGCCCTGGCACGGTGCGCTTTGGGATCAGCTCTGGCGCCTCGAGCAGAGCGGCCGGTTTCCTCACGCGCTGCTATTTAGCGGCCCCCACGGCGTGGGCAAGCAGAGGCTGGCCGAGGCGCTGGTGGCGCGTACCCTGTGTGCCGAAAACAGCGCGACGGCCTGCGGCGAGTGCCACAGCTGCCGGATGCTGGCGGCGGGGTACCACCCCGACCTGCTGCGCATCTCGCCGGAAGAGGGCAAGCGGCAAATTCGTATCGATCCGGTGCGCGAGGTTAACCGTTTTGTCAATCAGACCGCCCAGCAAAGCGGCTATCGTGTAATCGTGATTTCTCCCGCGGAAGCGATGAACGTGGCGGCCAGCAACGCGCTGTTGAAAAGTCTGGAAGAGCCCGGCAGCCGCACGCTGTTTATCTTGTTGGCAGACGTGCCTTCACGCCTACTGGCGACTATTCGCTCGCGCTGCCAGGCGTGGTCGCTGCCGGCCGTGGCGTTTGCTGACTGCCGCGCCTGGCTGGTGGAGCAGCTGCAGAGCGAGGACGAGGCGCGCTTCTGGTGGCAGGTGACCGGCGGGCTACCGCTGTTGGCGCTGGAGCTTGCCGAGCCCGAGCAGCGCGCGCTGCGCCAGCAGCTGCACGACTGTTTTGAGCAGCTGGTACGCGGCGCCGAGCCGGTCTCCGAGGCGGCGCGCCTCGACCGCCAAGCGATAGATGCCATCCTGTGGTACGGTATTGCCTGGCTTGAAGACCTGATCAGTTTTGGTCTTTCCGGCGACGGCCGTGCGCTTAAAAACCCCGATTTGCTGCCGCTTTATCGCCAGGCGGCGAAGAATGCCCGCGTCCAGGACTGGTTCCGGCTGTTGGACTTCGCGCGCGAGCAGCGCCGCCTGCTGGCCGTGGGATCTAACCCCAACCCGCAGCTGGTGCTTGAGGCATGGCTGGTGCGCTGGTCGGCGCTGTTGCGTTCCTGACGGCGGGTTTACCTTATGGATAATGACCGGTTTCATGGAGAAACACTGTGAGCACGCAACAATTCTTACCGCTGGATATTCCTGATGTGCCCACGCTGCTGACCGTTTACATGCCTTTTCTGGAGCGCGGCGGCCTGTTTGTGGCGACCCTGCAGCGCTATGCGCTGGGTGATGCCGTGGTACTGTTGGTGACGCTGCCTGGCGAGCATGAAGAGCTGGTGATCCACGGTGACGTCGTCTGGGTCTCGCCGGAAGGCGTCTCGGGGCGGCGCGTGCCGGGGGTCGGCGTGCACTTCAACCGGCAGGACTATAATGTCCGCGACCGGGTTGAAACCCTGCTCGCAGGCCAGCTTGATACCGCCGAGCCATCGTTGACCCTGTAATTCTTGCCAGGCTACGTTTTTTTCCTACTACGAAGTTTTTGTCATGTTTGTTGATTCCCATTGCCATCTTGACCGCCTGTCCGGCAAGACCCACGGCGGCGACGTTGCCGCAACGCTTGAGGCTGCTCGCGACGCCCACGTCAGACAGTTCTTGGCCGTGGCCGTCAGCCTGGACGATATGCCGACGCTTGCCGCGCTGTCCCGCGAGCACGCTGACGTGGTGATTTCTGCTGGCTTGCACCCGCTGCATACGCCCGAAGTTGAGCCCGATGCCAGCGCCATCGTCGACGCTGCGAAGCAATACGACGCGGTCGCCATTGGCGAAACCGGGCTGGATTATCACTACCGCGAAAGCGTTGATCCGGGCGTTCAGCACGCCCGCTTCGAGCAGCACCTGATCGCCGCGCGCGAGCTTGAACTGCCGGTGATCGTGCACACCCGCGAGGCCCGGGAAGACACCCTGGCGCTCCTGGAAAAACACGTTGGTCCAGACGTTGGCGGGGTACTGCACTGCTTCACCGAAGATATCGACATGGCGCGCCGCGCGGTAGGGCTGGGGTTTTATATCTCACTCTCGGGTATCGTCACCTTTGCCAGCGCCACCGCGCTGCGCGAGCTGGCGCGTCAGCTGCCACTCGACCGTATGCTGATTGAGACCGACAGCCCTTATCTGGCGCCGGTGCCGCATCGGGGCAAGCCCAACGAGCCGGCCTTTGTGGTTAACGTGGCCGAGTGCCTTGCCGAGGCGCGCGGCATCAGCGTAGACGAGCTGGCGATGCAGACCACGGCAAATTTTTACCGGCTGTTTCGCGCCGCCGCCCCCCAGGCGTCGGCGCAGCAGCGCGAGTCGTTAAGCCAGGGCGGGCTTTGGTAACGCACCACCTATTCAAGACAGCATAAGCTGAGGGGAAGGCCAGCATGAACCTTGATCGTTTGCTGCAGCACGGTGACAAAACGGCTGCGATTCCGCCGGTCGATCAGTGGCAACCGCCTTTTTGCGGCGATATGGCGCTGACCATCAAGGCCGACGGCAGCTGGTGGCACGAAGGCGCGCCGTTTACCCGCCCCGACCTGGTCCGGCTACTGGCAAGCCTTATGCGCCTGGATCCCGAAGGCGTTTGTTTAGTGACGCCGACCGAGCGCATTCGTATCCAGGTGGAGGATCGCCCGCTAATGATCGTGGCCGCGCAGCAAGTGGGTGGCGATTGGCGGCTGACCACGCAGCACGGCGACGAGCTGACGCTGGACGCCGAGCACCCGCTCAGCATGACGCGCACGCCAGGCGGCGATGAGGCGCCCGAAGTGCCGGTGCGCTTCGGCCTTGTCGCGCGGCTTAGTCGCAACGTTTATTACCAGCTGGTTGATGCCGCGAGTCTGCGCGAAGGTAAAGCGCATACCGACGTCGGGGTGGAAAGCGCTGGCTACTGGCACGTGCTGGGTACGCTGAACGCCGCCGAGGCAGGTGAGGTGCCGTGGAACTGACCGCACAGCAGCAGGCGGTGATCCGCCATGCCGGCGGGCATGCGCGCGTCGCCGCGGTGGCGGGGGCGGGCAAAACCACCACCATGGCCGCGCGCGTATTGCACCTGTTGGCGCAGGGCGTCGCACCACGCCGAATGCTGGTGCTGATGTTCAACCGCTCGGCGCGCGAAGACTTTCAGCGCCGGTTGGCGTTGATGGCGCCGGCGGGGCAGCCACTGCCCGATGTCCGCACTTTCCATTCGCTTGGCCACCGGCTAACCCAAAGCCTGTGCCGCTGGGGCGTGCTTGAATCGCGCCGCCTGCTGTCCGCCGACTGGCAGTTGGAGCGCCTGCTTCGCCAGGCAAGCCTTAACGTGCTGGAACACCAGCGCGAACGCCGCGACGCCGCGCTCGAAGGCGACCGCCTGGAAACGCTGGCGCACTACTGCGCGCTGGTCAAAGCCGAAATGGCCGAGCCCGAAGCGCTCTACCCGCGCCTTGATCTGGAAGACGATACCGACTATTTTCCCGCCGCGTTTCACGAGGCCGAGCGCCTGCTACGCGCTGAAGGGGTGATGACCTACGACGACCTGCTCTACCGGCCGCTGCGGGCGCTCGAGGCCGATAGCGCGCTGCGCGCCCGCGTAGCGGGGTTTCTTGACCACGTTATTATCGACGAATACCAGGACATCAACGCCGCCCAGCAGCGCCTGCTGGCCTTGCTGGCGGGAAAGCAGGCGGCGGTGATGGCGGTGGGCGATGCCAACCAGTGCATCTACGAGTGGCGCGGCGCCCACCCCGACACCATGCTGACCGATTTTACCGCGACCTTCGGCCAGGCGCGCGACTATCCGCTGTCGATCACCTTTCGCCACGGCCACGCGCTGGCGCTGGCGGCGAACCACGCGATTGCGGCCAACCGGCGCCGCCCCGACCAGATATGCCTGGCCGCCGATGCCAACCCCACGACTCGCGTGGCCGTGGGCCAGGGTAGTCGCGTGTTGCTCGACGCCCTGGCGGACTGGCAGGCCCAAGGGCGTGAGCTGGCCGAGACCTGCCTGCTGGTGCGCAGCTGGGCGCTATCGGTGCCGTTTCAGCTGGCGCTGCTGCAGGCCGGGCTGGCGTTTCGCTTATCGCGGGAAGACCGCTTTGTGTTCAGGCTGCCGCTGGTGCAGGCGCTGGCCGGCTATCTGAGTCTGGCCCGCCAGCCGGCGCTGCTGCACGACCCGCAGCTACTCCATTTGCTGCTGGCACAGCCGACGACCTTTGTGGCCCGCGAGCGTCTCTGGCGGCTGGCCTGTCGGCTGGCCGAGACCCAGGCCTGGCCCGAGCGCAGCGACCCGCTGCTGAGCGAGCTCAAGCCGCTGCAGCGGCGCACGTTGAAAAAACGCTGGGCGCTGTTGTGCGAGCTGCCCAAGCTGGGTGCCTGGCCGCCGGCGAAACTGCTGCGCCATGTGGCCGACGTGGTTGAGGCGGAAAAGGTACTCAAGCGCGCCGCGGCCAGGCGGGCTAAAGGCGAAGAGGACGTGCGCCTGGTGGACGTGCTGATCGAGCAGGCGGAAAACGTGCCGGACACCGACGCCTTTATCGAACTGCTGCAGCGGCCGGTGCAGAACCAGGCCGGCGGCGTGCTGATCAGCACGGTTCACGCCGCCAAGGGGCTTGAGTGGCCGCTGGTCGCCATGGCCGGCGTCAACGAAGAGGACTTCCCCCACTATAGCCGCGATAACCCGCTGACCGACGAGCGCCTGGAAGAAGAGCGCCGGCTGTTCTATGTGGGCGTGACGCGCGCCCAGGAAGAGCTATGGCTGCTGCACGACGGCGGCGGGCATCGTCCCAGCCGCTTTATCGGCGAGTGTGCCTGGCAGGACAGCATGGCCATTGCCGGGCGGATAGCCGGCGATACGTCGGCGGATGCACCGCTGCCGGTGGCATCAACCGGGTTGGTGCAGTGCTATCTGTCGGCGCTGGGGCGAGACGACGTCGCGGTGGTGGAAAGCTCGCGGGACGCACCGCTGGCGGGCGCCGCCGCGTCAGCCTACTTTCCCGGACAGCGGCTGCGCCACGCGGTATTCGGCGAGGGCAAGGTGGCTGCGGTCGAGGGCAATCCTGACGATCCGGTTATCGACGTGCTGTTTCTTGACGCCGGCCAGCGGCGCCTGATCGCCAGTCGTGCGCCGATCGAGACGCTAGACGCGGTACCGCGTTAGCGGGCAAGCTGGGCCTGGATGTTACTGGGTCTGGATGTAAGGAGCACGCCATGAAAAATCCGCTGATTACCGCTGAGGCGCTGGCTACTGCGCTTGCCGGGGCGACGCCGCCCCAGGTGTTTGACTGTCGCGCGCGGCTTGACAACGCCGCTGCCGGCGAGGCGCTGTGGCGCGAGGGCCACGTGCCAACCAGCCAACATATAGATCTGGATCGCGATCTGGCCGCCGCCCCCGGGCAGGGCGGGCGCCATCCGCTGCCCAGCCCTGTGACGTTTACCGAGGTGGTGCAGCGGTTGGGGATTGATCTCGCGCAGCCGGTGGTGGTTTACGATGATCGCGGCGGCCAGCTGGCGGCCGCGCGTACCTGGTGGATGCTGGCGGTGTGGGCCGGCCACCCGGACGTACGCGTGCTGGATGGCGGGCTGGAAGCCTGGCAGCAAACCGGCGGTAAGCTGACAACACGGGCAGACGCGCCGGCGCCAAGCGGCTGGCAGCCGCTTTTCAATGACGACGCCTGGCTAGGCGCCGACGCCGTCGCCAGCGGGGATATGGTGCCGCTAGACGCCCGGGCGGGCGCGCGCTTTCGCGGTGAAAGCGAGCCGGTGGATGCGGTGGCCGGGCATATTCCCGGCGCCGTCAGCCGGCCAAGCACTGATAACCTTACCGCAACCGGACATTTTAAGCCGGCGTCCACGCTTGCCTGCGAGCTGCCCGACGCGCAGGCGCTGGTAGCCTACTGCGGCTCCGGGATTACCGCCTGCCATAACGTGTTGGCCTACGCCGTGGCGGGGCGGGCGCTGCCGCAGCTTTACCCCGGCTCGTGGAGCGAGTGGATAAGTGGCGGCGAGCGCCGCGTTGCTACCGGCGACTAGGCGCCACAGGCGCCACAGGCGCTACATGTTCGGGTAGTTGGGGCCGTCGCCGCCTTCGGGCGCCGTCCAGATGATGTTGTGCGACGGCTCCTTGATATCGCAGGTCTTGCAGTGCACGCAGTTCTGAAAGTTGATCTGGACCTGCTTGTCGCCGTTCTCGTCTTCCACGATTTCATACACCCCGGTGGGGCAGTAGCGCTGCGCCGGCTCGGCAAACTCGGGCAGGGTATAGCGAATCGGCAGGTCGGTATCCACCAGTTTCAGGTGCGAAGGCTGGTTTTCCTCGTGATTGGTATTCGATAAAAATACCGAGGAGGGCTTGTCAAACGAGAGCTTGCCGTCGGGGTGGGGGTAGTCGATGGGGGTAAACTCGGCGGCAGGCCGGAGCGAGCCGTGATCGGTGGACGTATCGTGCACGTTGGGCAGCCGGTTGCCGATCAGCTGGTTGACAAAGTTATACGCGCCGCCCAGCACGGTACCGTAGCGGTGAATGGCGGGGCCGAAGCTGGCGCTTTGCTTGAGCTCGGCGTAGGCCCAGCTGGCTTCCCATTTGGCGGTGAAATCAGCAAGTTCGCGGCCGCCTTCGTCGCCTGCGGCAAGCGCTTCAAACACGCTTTCGGCGGCGACCATGCCTGACTTCATCGCCGTATGCAGCCCCTTGATCTTGGCAAAATTGAGCGTACCGGCATCGCAGCCGAGCAGCAGGCCGCCGGGAAAGGTCATTTTGGGCAGGCTGTTAAGCCCCCCCTTGGTTAGCGCCCGGGCGCCGTAGACGACGCGCTCGCCGCCGGCCAGGTGCTGTGCCAGTAGCGGATGGTGCTTCATGCGCTGAAATTCGTCGAACGGCGAAATCCACGGATTCTGGTAGGATAAATCGACAATCAGCCCGACCACGACCTGACCGTTATCGGCGTGGTACAAAAACCAGCCGCCGTGGGTATCGCCGCTCAGCGGCCAGCCGGCGCCGTGCAGCACCAGTCCCGGCTCGTGCTGTTCGGCGGGCACCTGCCAAAGCTCTTTCAGGCCAACGCCGTAATGCTGCGGGTCGCGGCCTGCGTCCAGCGCAAAGTCTTCGATCAGCTGCTTGCCCAGGTGTCCGCGTGCCCCTTCGGCAAACAGCGTGTAGCGGGCGCGAAGCTCCATGCCGGGGGTGTAGCCGTCTTTGGGTGTGCCGTCGGCGGCAACGCCCATATCGCCGGTGACGATACCGGCCACGCGGCCATCTTCGATCAGCGTGTGCTGGGCGGCAAAGCCGGGAAATACGTCAACGCCAAGCGCTTCGGCCTGTTCGGCAAGCCAGCGGCACAGATTGCCCGCGCTTGTCACGTAGCGGGTGATGCCATCGCCGGTGTTGCGCATGCTCTTGGGCACCAGCGCGTGGGGCAGTTTTTGCGCTTTTTGCGGGTCTTTTAGCAGGTAGACCTCGTCGCGCACGGCGGGGGTGTCGAGCGGTGCGCCGCGCTCGGCCCAGTCGGGAAACAGCTCGTCCAGCGCGCGGGGCTCAAAAACGGCGCCGGACAGGATATGGGCGCCGACTTCCGAGCCTTTTTCGACCACGCAAACCGCCAGCTCGCGGCCGACCGCGTTGGCCTGTTGCATCAGCCGGCAGGCGGCGGAAAGCCCCGCGGCGCCAGCGCCGACGATAACCACGTCAAACTCCATAACGTCGCGCTCTACGGTGTTGTCCATCCTGTTTTCCCCCTGTTTCTCACCACGTTGTCATCCCCATTTGCTTGCCGGGTCGCGGCTCTGCCTATACGGGCCGCTGGCTGGGCAAATATCATACAGACACGGCCAGGTTTTTAAACGGTCGTTTGCTTCTGATTGTGCTGCATGGTAGGCATAATACCTGCGCAAGAACACTCCTTCGATGTTTATTGGCGTGCATTGCCATGCTGCAACCTGCGTTGCAGGCGCATCATGCGACGCTGCGGGTCGATAAAATCCTGAGTATCGGCGTTTAACTTCAGGCTAAGCGAGGCACCTATGAAAGTACTCGTCGCGGTGAAACGCGTCATCGACTACAACGTTAAAATCCGGGTCAAGCCGGACGGTTCGGACGTTGATCTTACCCACGTAAAAATGGCCATGAACCCTTTCTGCGAAATCGCCGTGGAGGAGGCCGTGCGGCTCAAGGAAAAGGGCATTGCCAGCGAAATAGTGGCCGTGACCGTCGGTCCCAAGGCCGCGCAGGAGCAGCTGCGTGCCGCCATGGCGCTGGGCGCTGATCGCGCGATTCATGTGCATACCGATGCGCGCGTGGATTCGCTTGGCGCCGCGCAACTGCTGGCGCGCATTGTCGACGAGGAGCAGCCCGGTATCGTGCTGCTGGGCAAGCAGGCGATTGATAGCGATAACAATCAAACCGGGCAGATGCTGGCCGCGCTGAGCGGGTTCTCCCAGGGCACGTTTGCCTCCGCGCTGGAGGTCGACGAACAGGGTGCGACGGTGACACGCGAAATCGACGGCGGGCTGCAAACGCTGCGGCTATCGCTGCCGGCGGTTATCACTACCGACCTGCGCTTGAACGAGCCGCGCTACGCCAAGCTGCCGGATATCATGAAGGCCAAGAAAAAGCCGCTGGACGTGCGTACCCCCGAAGAGCTCGATGTCAGCATTGCCTCAAATATCAGCCTGCTGGGCGTCGAGCCGCCGGCCGAGCGCCCGGGCGGGGTAACCGTTGGGTCGGTCGATGAGCTGATCGACAAACTCAAGAATGAAGCAAAGGTGATTGCATGAGCATTTTGGTACTTGCCGACCTGCACGATGGCCGGCTTGCCGGCGTGACCGCCCACGTAGTGGCGGCGGCCCGCGCCATCGGCGGCACGATCGATGTGCTGGTGGCCGGTGAGGGCGCTCAGCCCGCCGCCGAGCAGGCCGCGACGCTTGATGGCGTAAGCCGGGTGCGCATGGCGGATAACGCCGCCTATGCCCACCGGCTAGCCGAGTCGATGGGCCAGCTGCTTGAAGCCCTTGCCGATGACTATACTCACGTGCTGGCCAGCACCTCGACGACGGGGAAAAACGTACTGCCGCGCCTGGCGGCGCTCAAGGGCGTAGGCCAGATATCCGATATCATCAGCGTAGAAAGCGCGGATACGTTCAAACGCCCGATTTACGCCGGCAACGCCGTAGCAAAGGTGCACAGCGCCGATGCGTTGAAGGTAATAACCGTGCGCCCCAGCGCCTTTGACGCCGTGGCCAGCAGCGTAGGAACCGATGTCGTTATCGAAGCCGTCGACTACGTTGCTGACAATACGCAGTCGCGTTTTGTCAGCGAAGCGCTGGCCCAGAGCGATCGTCCCGAGTTGGGCGGTGCCAGCGTGATTGTCTCCGGCGGGCGTGGTATGGGTAACGGTGAAAACTTCAAACTGCTGGGCGGCGTCGCCGACAAGCTCGGCGCCGCCGTGGGCGCATCGCGCGCGGCGGTCGATGCAGGCTACGTGCCCAACGATATGCAGGTCGGGCAAACGGGGAAAATCGTCGCACCGGAGCTTTATATCGCCGTGGGAATTTCCGGTGCCATTCAGCACCTGGCCGGCATGAAGGACTCGCGGGTGATTGTTGCGATCAACAAAGATGCAGACGCGCCTATCTTCCAGGTGGCCGACTACGGCCTGGTGGGAGATTTGTTCGAGGTGTTGCCGGAGCTTGAAAATAAACTCTAAGTATCTGAATGCCAAGCGCTTGCCGCTCCGTTGAAAGAGGCTTTAATGGGTAGCGACGGCTTTTTTCTGCGTGGCGTATTCGATACACTTTCAATAGTTGACCGCGTTGCTGGGTTTTATGCCAGTGTGTAGACACGGGGCAGACAAAAGGCCGGAGCGGTTGAAATCGTCCCAGCAAGGCCGCACTTTATAAGGTGTCAACAAAAGCAACAGTGACTCATAACGCAAGGAGAGGATAAGAATGGCACATACACTGCCCGAGCTACCCTACGCATACGACGCGCTAGAGCCGCACATCGACGCGACGACCATGGAAATTCACCACTCGCGCCACCACCAGACCTACGTCAATAACCTCAACGCCACGCTTGAAGGCACCGGCCTTGAAGACGTTCCGGTCGACGAGCTGCTGGCCAACCTGGATCGCGTTCCCGAAGCCAAGCGCCAGGCGGTCATCAACAACGGCGGCGGTGTTTCCAACCACGCCATGTTCTGGCAGATGATGTCGCCCAACGGCGGCGGCAATCCCCAGGGCGATGTGGCCAAGGCCATCGACTCTGAGCTGGGCGGCTATGAAGCCTTTCAGGACGCGCTGAAAAAAGCCGCGCTGGGCCGCTTCGGTAGCGGTTGGGCCTGGCTCTCCGTGACGCCGGAGAAAAAGCTGGTGGTAGAAAACAGCCTCAACCAGGACAGCCCGATTTCCCACGGCAACACGCCGGTGCTGGGGCTGGATGTCTGGGAGCACGCGTACTACCTCAAATACCAGAACAAGCGCCCGGATTACATTGCCGCGTTCTTTAACGTCGTCAACTGGGAAGACGTTGAGCGTCGCTATCAGGCAGCCATCGCGTAAATAAATGCGCTAGCGCTACCCTGACGGTAGCGTGAGATGACCGCCCGCTGTGACATCAGCGGGCGGTTTTTTGTGTGTCAACGCGCGGCCAGCTAGCCGCCATTTTTGTGTTAACAGCTTGTCTTTGGGTGCTTTTCTTGTACCGCTCCCAGCGGTTCTTCCTTTTTGTCTGCGCTTGGCCGTTTTGTGCTGTAGCACAAAACCTGGCGTCTGGGTATATTGACATTTTCATTTCCTCGTAAATCTACATATAGATATTTTCTCGCTTGAAATGGCCGATATATACTATATATTGTGTGCATCGGGCGGGCGCTCCCAAGCGCTGATGCCTTTGTAAGGCCTGTTTCACATGCGATCTGGCGAGGAAAAGCAATGACTATTACGGTTTACAGCGCGGCGGCGTGC
Source organism: Vreelandella subglaciescola (assembly GCA_030454225.1). Classification (GTDB taxonomy): domain Bacteria; phylum Pseudomonadota; class Gammaproteobacteria; order Pseudomonadales; family Halomonadaceae; genus Vreelandella; species Vreelandella subglaciescola_A. The sequence goes on from JAKDRW010000002.1 coordinate 110,776, forward strand.
GTTCAATGCTCGGCAACTTACCGTGAAATGGAAAAGCTGGGGCTTTCCTATACCGTTATCAATCTGGACGAGAAGCCCGACGCCAAAGACGACGTGATGCGCCTTGGCTACCGCCAGCTGCCGGTGGTTACCGCAGGCGAGGCGCACTGGTCGGGCTTTCGTCCGGATCGCATCCGTGAACTGTCCGCCGCCACGGCATGAGCACAGCGGCCAAGCTTGTGTACTTCTCGACCAAGTCGGGCAATACCCGCCGCTTTGTCGAGAAGCTTAGCCTGCCGGCGCAGCGGATTCCGTATGAGCGCGATGCGCCGCCGCTCAAAGTGCAGTCACCCTATATTCTGATTATTCCAAGTTATGGCGGCGGCAACGTCGCGGGTGCGGTGCCCAAGCCGGTCATCTATTTTTTAAATGACGCGCATAACCGGCGTTTCCTGCGTGGCGTTATCGCCGCGGGAAATACCAACTTTGGCACGGCGTATGGCATGGCCGGACGCATCGTCGCACAGAAGTGCGACGTGCCGCTGCTGTATCGCTTCGAGCTATTTGGTACGCCGCAAGACGTCGCTAACGTTCGTCAGGGAGTTACCTCGTTTTGGCAACAACATCTGTAGCACCAGCGCCTGCCCAGCAGGCATCAAAAACGCTGGATTACCACGCGCTTAACGCCATGCTCAACCTGTACGGCGCCGATGGCCGCCTGCAGCTGGACAAGGACCGTGAAGCGGCGCGCCAGTATTTTCTCCAGCACGTCAATCAGAACACCGTGTTTTTCCACTCGCTGAAAGAAAAGCTCGACTACCTGGTGGAAGAGAATTACTACGAAGCCGAGATGCTCGAGCAGTACAGCCCGGCGTTTGTCAAAGCGCTGTTCGAGCAGGCCTACGCGTATAAGTTCCGCTTTTCGAGCTTCCTCGGCGCGTTCAAGTATTACACCAGCTATACGCTGAAAACGTTTGACGGCAAGCGCTACCTGGAGCGTTTTGAAGACCGCGTGTGCATGGTCGCGCTGACGCTTGCCCGCGGCGACGAAGCGCTGGCCCAAGCGCTGGTGGATGAAATCATCAACGGGCGCTTTCAGCCGGCGACGCCGACGTTTCTCAACTGCGGCAAGCGCCAGCGCGGCGAACTGGTGTCGTGCTTTTTGATGCGCATTGAAGACAACATGGAGTCTATCGGTCGCTCGATCAACTCGGCGCTGCAGCTGTCCAAGCGCGGCGGCGGCGTGGCCTTTTTGCTCAGCAACATCCGCGAGCAGGGCGCGCCGATCAAGCGTATCGAAAACCAGTCGTCGGGCATCATCCCGATCATGAAGCTGCTGGAAGACGCGTTTTCCTACGCCAACCAGCTGGGCGCGCGTCAGGGTGCCGGGGCGGTATATCTGAATGCCCACCACCCGGATGTCCTCAGCTTTATGGATACCAAGCGCGAAAATGCTGATGAAAAAATCCGCATCAAGACGCTGTCGCTGGGCGTGACGATTCCGGATATCACCTTTGAGCTGGCCAAAAACAACGAGGTAATGTATCTGTTTTCGCCCTACGACGTCGAGAGCGTCTACGGCGTGCCGTTTGGCGATATCAGCGTGACCGAGAAGTACCACGAAATGGTCGCGGACAAGCGCATCCACAAGACCAAGATCAACGCCCGGACGTTCTTTCAGACGCTGGCGGAGCTGCAGTTTGAGTCGGGCTACCCCTACGTAATGTTTGAAGACAGCGTCAACCGCGATAATCCCATCGCCGGGCGCATCAACATGAGCAACCTGTGTTCTGAGATCCTGCAGGTCAACACGCCCAGCCGCTATGATGAAGACTTGGGGTACGCGCACGTCGGCGAAGACATCTCCTGCAACCTGGGCTCGCTTAATATCGCCAAGGTGATGGACAGCGGCGATATCGGCAAAAGCGTTGAGACCGCGATTCGCGGGCTGACCGCCGTCTCCGAGATGAGCAACCTGTCGTCGGTACCTTCGGTGGCCAACGGCAACGCCCAATCCAGGGCTATTGGCCTCGGGCAGATGAACCTCCACGGGTTTCTGGCGCGCGAGCATATCTACTACGGTTCGGACGCAGGGCTGGACTTCACCAACCTGTATTTCTACTGCGTGACCTTTCATGCGCTAACGGCGTCCAACCGCCTGGCGATCGAGAACGGCGACACCTTCAAGGGCTTTGCCGATTCCGATTACGCCAACGGCCGCTTTTTTGACAAGTACACCGAACAGGCGTGGCCGGCGCGTACCGAGAAAGTTCAGGGGCTGTTCGAGCGCGAGGGCATCAAGCTGCCGACCCAGGAAGACTGGCGCGAGCTGAAAGCCTCGGTTATGGCGCACGGGCTTTACAACCGTAACCTCCAGGCGGTACCGCCCACCGGCTCGATTTCGTATATCAACCATTCGACGTCGAGCATCCACCCGGTAGCGGCCAAGATCGAAATCCGCAAGGAAGGCAAGCTGGGGCGCGCCTACTATCCGGCGCCGTATCTTGATGACGAGAACATGAAGTATTTCCAGGACGCCTATGAAATCGGCGCGGAAAAAATCATCGATACCTACGCCGAAGCCACCCAGCACGTAGATCAGGGGCTGTCGTTGACGCTGTTTTTCCCCGATACGGCAAGCACCCGGGATATTAACCGCGCGCAGATCTACGCCTGGCGTAAAGGCATCAAAACGCTTTACTACATTCGCCTGCGCCAATCTGCGCTGGCCGGTACCGAGGTCGAAGGGTGCGTTTCCTGCACGCTTTAATGTCCTTTTCAGAGCCGACTTGCTTTTAAGGTGAGCGATAATGACAGACATGCAAACGCCGGCGGCGCCGCGCATTTCGCGGGTCGACGCGATCAACTGGAACAGCCTTCAGGATGAAAAAGACCTGGACGTATGGAACCGCCTGACGACTAACTTCTGGTTGCCGGAAAAAGTTCCGCTGTCCAACGACATCCAGTCGTGGAATACGCTGACGGCCGCAGAACAGCAGCTGACCATCCGCGTCTTTACCGGGCTTACGCTGCTCGATACGATTCAAAGCAGCGTCGGCGCGCCGTCACTGATGCCCGATTCGCGCACGCCGCATGAAGAGGCGGTGTACGCCAACATTACCTTTATGGAAGCGGTGCATGCGCGTTCCTACAGCTCGATCTTTTCGACGCTGTGCACTACCCGCGACGTGGACGACGCCTTTCGCTGGAGCGAAGAAAATCCCACGCTGCAGGCCAAGTCAACGCTGATTCTGGAACGTTATTACTCCGAAGACCCGCTGATGCGCAAGGTGGCCAGCGTGTTCTTGGAGTCGTTTTTGTTTTACTCGGGCTTCTTTTTGCCGATGTACTGGTCAAGCCACGCCAAGCTGACCAACACCGCCGATCTGATTCGCCTGATTATTCGCGATGAGGCGGTGCACGGCTACTACATTGGCTACAAGTTCCAGCTGGCCTACGAAGAAGAAACTCCGGCGCGCCAGGCCGAGGTGAAAAACTATGCCTATGAGCTGCTGATGGAGCTA
>JAKDRW010000018.1 GCA_030454225.1 Vreelandella subglaciescola
CTAGTCTGACGCGTGCTACTCAGCTGTAGAAGATGGGGTTGGTGGAGCGCTTACGTTTGTTTACCTGATTCTGGCGATCGTGGCCGAAGTGATCGCCACCAGCGCGTTAAAGGCGTCGGCCGGTTTTACCCGGCTGGCGCCCAGCGCGGCGGTCGTGGTCGGCTACGGACTGGCGTTTTATCTGTTGAGCCTGGTGCTGCGCACGCTGCCGGTGGGCGTGGCCTACGCCATCTGGGCGGGGCTGGGCATCGTGCTGGTGACGCTGGTGGGCGTGGTGGTCTTCGGCGAACGCCCGGACCTGCCCGCGGTGCTGGGGATTGTATTGATTGTGGCCGGCGTGGTGCTGCTGCAGATGTTTTCCAAAATGAGCGTACATTAAGGATGGTAGTCATGAGGGTTTTCTTTGCGCCTCGCGCCGTGTTTTTGCGGACCGTAGTCACCGCCGCGCTAATGCTCTACGCCGGCTCGTCGGCCTGGGCGGATTTTGCCCAGCTGAGCCAGCTGCAGGACGACGGCTTTGCCATCAGCGCGGAGGCGCGCCTGCTGGACAGCCCGCAGGCGACCCTGGGCACTATCAGCCCTACGCGCGCGCTGTCGCCGGCCTCGGTGACCAAGACCTATATGGCGGCGGCCACGCTTAACCGCTTGGGTCCGCAACACCGCTTTACCACGCGGCTGAAAAGCCTGGCCCGCACCGATAGCGACGGCGTGCTTAACGGCGACCTGTGGTTTGAAGGCGGCGGTGACCCCGGGCTTACCAGCGAAAATCTGTGGCGGCTGGTGCAGCGGCTGCAGCAGGCCGGCGTGCGCCACATCAACGGCCAGCTGGTGGTTAGCCAGTGGCGCTTTGGGCCGGTTGAGTGCATCACTACCGACCGCTGCGAGGCGCGCAAGCGGGTGGCCAACGCCTACAGCGCGCCGCTGTCGTCGGCCGGGGTTAACTTCGGCAGCTGGTGTGTCAACGTCGCCCCCGCCGCCAAGCCCGGTGAGCCGGGGCACATTACCCACTGCGACGGGCCGCAGGCGTTAACGACGGTGGATAATCAGCTGGTGACCAAGCCCGACAATAGCGGCACCCAGATCAGCGCCGAGCGCATCACGGATGCGGATGGCGACGTGGTGCGCGTCAGCGGACAAATATCGGCCAACGCCGGGTCGCGCGATATCTACCGCGGGGCCAGCGCTGGCGCCGAGCAAACGAGCGATACGCTAACCGCAATGCTGGGGCGTTTTGGCATTACCTTTACCCAGTCGCCGCGGGTGACCACGGAGGACGTGCCGCACGCGGCTAAAACGCTTGCCGCGGTGGACAGCAAGCCGATTCAGGAGCTGGTGCGGCGCACGCTCAACTACTCCAACAACTATATGGCCGACGTGCTGGCGCTGAATCTGGTCGAAACGCCCCACGCCGAGCTTGAGCAGGCCGGCCAGGCGCTGGAAAACTACGTAGCGACGCTGCCCGATCACGGCGAAGTGACGCTGAAAAGCGGCAGCGGCTTGACCACCGACAACCGCACCACGGCGCACGGCATCAACGTGATGCTGGAGTCGATGTATCATCAGAGCTCGCTATTCCCCAGCTTTGTGGCCGGGTTTCAGTCGCCGGAAAACGGCGTGATGAAATTTATTCGCCGCGGCCCGGAAAGCTTTCAACACAACGTAATGATGAAAACCGGCACGCTCAACGAGCCGTACGCGGTGCGCGCCGCTGCGGGCTATTTCCGCACCGCCCAGGGGCGCTGGGGGGTCTTTAGCGTGCTGGTCAATGGCGATCGTACTACGCCGTATCTTAACTGGACCAAAGTGCTGGAACCGCTGTCTGCCGATTTGGCGACCATGATCAACGCGCACTAAGCGCGACTGGCCGACGCTGGCTGAACGAGGAACAGGCATGAAACCACGGCATACCGGATTCGCGCACCTGCTGCATTCGACGCGCTACTCGCTCAAAGGGCTTGGCGCGGCGCTTCGCCACGAGGCGGCGTTTCGCCAGGAGGTCGCTATCAGCGCGCTGCTGCTGCCCGTTGCCGTATGGCTTGGACAGAGCGTAACGGAGACCCTGCTGCTGGTGGGCAGCTGCGTGCTGGTGCTGATCGTCGAGCTTTTAAACAGCGCGATTGAAAGCGTGGTAGACCGCATTGGCACTGAGCATCACGAACTCTCAGGACGCGCCAAGGATATCGGCTCGGCGGCGGTGATGCTGGCGCTTGCCTTCGCCGGGCTGACGTGGGCGCTGCTGACCTGGCAGCGCTTCTGGGGCTGAAAACCGGGTTAAAACCGGGCTGATAACGAGGACAGACACGATGGCGTTAAACGACGATTTTTTGCCGCTTGAGACGCTGCCGAAGGCGCTTCTGGCGCCGGCGTGCCAAGCCTTGCTGCGCCTCGATGAAGCGCTGGATAAAGCCGATAGCGACGTCGCCGGGGCGCCTGCGCCAACGCTGCCCTCTAGCGCTTGGCAGGCGCTGCCCGTGTCGCGGCGGGCAGCGCTTATGCGCGTGGTCACGGTGTCCAATTTCGCCCTGGACGTGCTGGTGCGCACGCCGCTTTTGCTTGGCGAGCTGCTCGATGCCGGCGAGCTCGACGCCTCCCCCGCGCGCGCGACGCTTGAGCGCTGGCTCGGTGAAGCGCTGGCACAGGCCGACGACGAAGCGACGCTGCACCAGGCGGTGCGGCGTTTTCGTCAGGCGCGCATGCTGGGGATTATCTGGCGCGACCTGAACCGGCCGGACGGCTACGACGTCTGGGATACCGCGACGGCGGTTACGGCGCTGGCCGAGGTCAGCCTTGAGGCCGCGCTGGGCTGGCTGGAAGCCTTCTACGCGCCGCGCTGGGGGCGTCCGGCACCGCGTGAAGACGGTTCGGTCCAGCGTCTGGTCGTGCTGGGCATGGGCAAGCTCGGCGCCGGCGAGCTGAACCTGTCGTCGGATATCGACCTGATTTTTGCCTACGCCGAAGACGGCGACACCCTGGGCGGGCGCAAAACGCTTGCCCATCAGGAGTACTTCACCAAGCTCGGACAAAAGCTGATTGCCGCGCTGGATAACGTCACCGCCGACGGCTTTGCCTTTCGCGTGGACATGCGGCTGCGCCCGCTGGGCGACGGCGGCCCGCTGGTGGGAAACTTTGCCGCGCTGCTGGCCTATTATCAGGACCAGGGCCGCGAGTGGGAACGTTACGCGATGCTCAAGGCGCGCCCGGTGGCCGGCGACGTGACCGGCGGCGTTGAGCTTTTAGACGGGCTGCGTCCGTTTGTTTACCGCAAGTATCTGGATTTCGGCGCCATCGAGTCGCTGCGCGGCTTGAAATCCATGATTCACCGCGAGGTCAAACGCCGGGGTATGGAAAGCAACGTCAAGCTGGGCCCCGGCGGCATCCGCGAGGTCGAGTTTGTGGTGCAGGCGTTCCAGCTGATCCGCGGAGGGCGCGATACCGAGCTGCAGCAGACCTCGCTGCGCGCCGCGCTTGCGCGACTGCCGGCGCTGGGGCTTTTGCCCCGCAAGGCGGTTAACGAGCTGCTGCCCGACTACGCCTTTCTGCGCGATTTGGAACACGCGCTGCAGGCGCTCGACGACCGCCAGACCCAACGCTTGCCGGACGACCCGCTGGCGCGCGCGCGGGTGGCGCTGGCGCTCGGGTTTGACGGCTGGCCTGCGTTAATGGCACGGCTGGGCGAAGGCCGCGAGCGGGTGCAGCACTATTTTGACGGAGTAATTGCCGACCCCGAAGACGCCGTCGACGACGGCGACAGCGATGCTCCCGGGCTCGATCAATGGCGGCTTTTATGGCGCGGCGAGCTGGCTGAGGAAGAGGCCGAGCGCCACCTCGGCGAGGCGGGGTTCGACGACCCGGTCGCTGCGCGTCAACGGCTGGGCCGGCTGTATCAGTCGCGCGCGGTGCAGGGCATGCAGCGCATCGGCTTTGAGCGCCTCGATGCGCTAATGCCGCTGCTGCTCGACGCGCTGGCGCAAAGCCCCACGCCCGACGCCGCGCTGCCGCGGGTGCAGCCGCTGATCGAGGCGGTGTTGCGGCGCACCGCCTACCTGGCGCTGCTGCGCGAAAACCCCCACGCCCTCGAACACCTGATGCGGCTGTGCGCCGCCAGCCCGTGGATCGCCGATCAGCTGGCGCGCTATCCGATTCTGCTCGATGAGCTGCTGACGCCGGAATCGCTCTACACCCCGGCGAGCAAGGCACGGCTTGCCGACGAGCTGCGCCAGATATTGAACCGCCTGCCCGAAGACGACGAAGAAGCCCAGCTGGAAGCGCTGCGCGTGTTCAAGCATGCGCAGACGCTGCACGTGGCCGCTTCGGACATTGCCGGTACGCGCCACCTGATGAAGGTCAGCGACTACCTGACGTACATCGCCGAGGTGATTCTGGACGCGGTGCTGGCCATGGCGTGGAAGCACCTGACCCGCAAGCACGGCGTACCGCCGGGCATGAGCCGCGCGTTACCGGAATTTCTGATCGTCGGCTACGGCAAGCTGGGGGGCGTCGAGCTGGGCTACGGCTCCGATCTGGATCTGGTGTTTTTGCACCGCAGCGCCAAAGGCGCCACCGACGGCCGTCGGCCGGTCGATACCTCGGTGTTTTTTACCCGCCTGGGTCAGCGCATGATCCATTTGCTCACCGCCCTGACGCCTGCGGGCAGCCTGTACGAAGTGGATATGCGCCTGCGTCCCTCGGGCAACGCGGGGCTTTTGGTCACCTCGATCGATGCCTTTGCCGACTATCAGCGGCAGCACGCCTGGACCTGGGAGCATCAGGCGCTGGTGCGCGCCCGCGTGGTGGCCGGCGATAGCGCGCTTGCCGACACGTTCAACGGCGTGCGCAAGGCAGTGCTTGGTCAACGCCGCGACAAGGCCGGCCTGCGCGACGACGTGGTCAAAATGCGCCACAAGATGCGCGCGCACCTGGCCAGCCGTCAGCGGGATACGTTTGACGTCAAGCAGGACGCCGGGGGCATGGTGGATATCGAGTTTCTGTGCCAGTACGCGGTGCTGGCGCTGGGCATCGATGCGCCGGCGCTTTTGGCCTACAGCGACAACGTACGCATTCTCGCTACGCTTGCCGCCAGCGGCTACCTGCCCGACGACGAGGCCCGGGACCTGCGCGAAGCGTACCTGGCCTACCGCAGCACCGCCCATCGCGCCGCGCTGACCGGCGAAAAAGCCCGCGTGACCGCGATGACGTTTGCCGAGCACCGCCTCGCCGTCAGCGCGCTCTGGGTGCGCTTCTTGGAGCCGCCAGAGGGGTAGCTCCTTTTCTCAGCGCGGCGTGTCGTCGTCCTCTTTGACCTCATAGCGGCCTTCCAGCGCGCCGTGGGGGCGTTGCGGCTCGCGGTAGGCGCTGTCACCGCCGATGTCGGTAGCCTGCTGCGCGCGCATGGCGTCCATGCGTTTTTTCATCTTGTGGCGCACAAAGGGCATCATCGCCCAGCCGATCAGCAGCAAAAATAGCCCCAGCACCATGGCCACGATCATCATGGCACCGAACAACAGCCAGGTGAAAAACAGCTTGATAGTGCCCACCAACCCTTCGGGGCGGGTTTGCGTGGCGCGGGCGCGCCACTGATTGGCGGCCTGCCAGGCGGCGTTACGCGTATCGCGTTGCTGTGACATGCAGTTCTCCTGTGAAGCCCTGGTGAAGATGCGGACGGATTAACCCGAGGGGGAAAACCGTCCGCTGACGTTAGCTGAGTATTGGAACACTAGCGGGCGGTCAAGTTCATCGGGCTGCGCGTCGGCGCCTGCTCGGGATGAATCGGCCCGTACGCCGGGGCAATGCTATATAAAGCCTGGCTTATGCGCCGGCAGCGCTTAGCTGGTAGAGTCTGCGCTGGTAAAAGCTGCACGCTGCCGGGCCAGGCTCGGTAGGGCATCAGACTTAGACTTAAACGGCAACGGTAAGGTGACTATATGGCAAACCAGGGCGGCAGAACGGTGTTTATCGCCTCGGCGGTGATCATCTTGGGCCTGGTGATCGTCGGGGCAGTGTTCCCCGAAGGCTTCGGTAATGCTGCAGAGGCGTCGCTTAATACCGTGACGCGGCTGTTTGGCTGGTTTTATCTGTTTTCCATTTTTGGCTTCGTGGTGTTTTTGCTTGGCTTGGCGTTTTCCAAGTATGGCAAGGTGCGGCTAGGCCCTCAGGATAGCACGCCCAACTACAGCTTTTTTTCCTGGGTGAGCATGCTGTTGGCGGCGGGGTTTGGCGTTGGGCTGGTGTTTTATGGCATGGCCGAGCCAATGTCGCACTATATCAAGCCGCCCTACGGCGATGAGGCGCCGGAAAGCGTCGAGGCGGCGCGCTATGCCATTCAGTACACCTACTTCAACTGGGGCATTCACCAGTGGGCGGCGTTTTCCGTGGTAGGGCTGATTATCGCCTACTTTCAGTTCCGCAAGGGGCAGGCGGGGCTGGTGTCGTCGGTGCTGTCTTCGGTCACCGCCAAGTATCCACGCGTGCGGCCCTACGCTTCCTGGTTGGATATTTTTGCGGTTGTGGCCACTGTGATGGGCGTGGCGACCTCGTTGGGACTTGGCGTTTTGCAGATGAACGGCGGGCTCAACGCGGTATTCGGCCTGCCGGAAAACGGCTGGTGGCAGTTTGTCATTCTGCTGGTGATGTTCGGCGCCTATATGGCGTCGACGTGCTCGGGGCTGGACAAGGGCATCAAGCGGCTGTCCAACCTGAACATGGTGCTGTGTATCGGGCTGATGCTTTACGTGCTGATCACCGGGCCGACCGTGGCCATTCTGGAAACGATCACCCTGGGCATCGGCGACTATTTACAGAACTTCATCAGCATGAGCCTGCGCATTGCGCCGTACAGCGATAGCAACTGGGGCAACGAGTGGACGATTTTCTACTGGGCATGGGTGATTGCCTGGTCGCCGTTTGTAGGCACCTTTGTAGCGCGGGTATCGCGCGGGCGAACGATCAAGGAATACGTGATCGGCGTATTGCTGGTGCCGCCGCTGCTGGCGTGCATGTGGATCGGCGTGTTTGGCGGCGCAGCGCTGCATATGGAGCTTGGCGGTACGGATATTGGCCTGGCCCAGGCGACCCAGGACAACATTACCGTGGCGCTGTTTGAAATGTTTGAGCTGATGCCGTTTTCCGGCGTGCTGTCGATTATGGCGATGCTGCTGATTTTCGTCTTTCTGGTGACGTCGGCGGATTCCGCGTCGTACATCGTCGCGCAGATGACCGACAACGGCTCGATCAACCCGCCGCTGTATAAGCGCGTGCTGTGGGGTGTGCTGATCGCGGCCATCTGCCTGACGCTGATTGTCGCCGGTGGCTTGAGCGGCCTGCAGTCGGCGGCGGTGCTGTCGGCGCTGCCGTTTACCTTTATCATTTATATGATGATAGTGGTGCTGTTGCGCGAGCTGCGCGCCGACCGCAAGGCCATGCTGACCCAGCTGTATCGCCGCCACGGCGAAACCCCGGTGGGCGCCGATGCCTTCGAAGCCGACCAGCTCGGCGAAGAAGAGCGCCTGCGGCGTGCGCCCAACGTGGTCAACCGGCGCATCAATCATAAGTGAAGCATGAGTGAACAAAGGGCGCGATGTGGGCAGCGACAAAGGTGTGATGGCGAAGCGTAGCCGTCGGGGTGCGACGCGGCGGCGCCGCGTAACGCCGCGCCCGCCCGCCATTGCAAGGCTCGACCGCTGGCTTAATGCGGCGGTCACGGTGGCGGTGATTACCGCGTTAGTGGTCGGTAGCGCAGCGGTGCTGGCGCACTGGCTGCTGTAGCCGGCCCTTCTTCAACCGACCATTCTATAGCCGCTCGGTCTTACGCTGAGCGCTTCTTGATTGATCAAGCTCAAGCCGCCCATGGCGGCCTTTATTCAGCGTACTTTTCTGCACCAAGAGAGCCGCCATGCTGCCTGCCGAGTCCGAACGCGCTACCCGCTATGCTTCGCGCCGCGAAATTTTCGGCTGGGCGATGTTTGATTTTGCCAATCAGGCCTACACGCTGCTGATCATCACCGTGGTGTTCGGCGAGCTGTTTACCACCGTGATCGTGGGCGAGCATAGCGGCAGCTACCGGCTGGCCAATTTTCTCTGGAGCCTGGCGCTGGCGATTAGCTATTTGCTGGTGGTGGTGACCGCCCCGCTATGCGGTGCGGTGATGGATCATTGCGCGGCAAAAAAGCGCTTTTTGTTTCTCAGCTATGCGGCAACGGTGGCGTCTACCGCGCTGCTTTACTTTGTCGCGCCGGGCTATGTGGTGCTCGGGCTGGCGCTGATTATCGTCTCCAACTACGCCTATTCCATGGGCGAGTCGTTTATCGCCGCGTTTTTACCCGAGCTGGGTCCGCCCGCGGCGCTGGGCAAGATTTCGGGCTTTGGCTGGGCGCTGGGCTACATCGGCGGGCTCTTTGCCGCCGGCTTTACGCTGCTGGTGCTGGGCGATACCACGGCGGAAAACTTTGCCCGCATCCGCTTTGTGGGGCCGTTCGCCGCGGCTTTTTTCCTCGTGGCGGCAATTCCCACCTTTGCCTGGCTAAAAGAGCGGGGCACTCCCCGGCCGGCGAGTGCATCGTATCGCCGTATTGCCCGCCAGCGGGTGTTGGCAACATTCAGGGATTTGCGCCACTTTAAAGACCTGAGTGTGTTTCTCGTGTCGCTGCTGTTTTCCATGGCGGGGGTCTACATCATCATTGCCTTTGCGTTCATTTACGGCGCCCAGGTGATCGGCTGGGAGGCCGGCGTGCGCAATATCATGTTTATCATTGTGCAGATCACCGCGGCGGCGGGTGCCGTGGGCTTTGGCGCCTTGCAGGACCGGCTCGGCGGCAAGCTGACGTACCAGCTAACGCTTGTGCTGTGGGTAGCGGCCATTATCGCCATCTGGGCCACGCCGACGCTGACCGACTGGATCAATGCCCGTTTCGCCTGGGACTGGCAGGCGCAGTACGTGTTTTTGGTCGTGGGGTGTCTGGCCGGCGCCAGCCTGGGGTCCAGCCAGTCGGCCAGCCGTACGCTGGTAGGGCTTTTTTCACCGCGCGATAAGGCGGCCGAATTTTTCGGCTTCTGGGGGCTTGCCAACAAGCTGGCCGGCGTTTTGGGTATCGTGCTATTAGGTGGGCTACAGGTGCTGGTGGGTCTCAAAGCGTCTATCTTGCTCTGTGCGGCGCTGTTTATTGTTGCCATGCTGATTTGTACTCGCGTCAATGAAGCCCGGGGGCGCGCAGCGGCTCAGCAGTGGTAACGTTGTGCCAAAAGTGATAGCGGCCGGCGGGAGCAATTATGGCAGCAAAAGGGGCGGGAAATCGCAGCGGCCTGATCATGATGCTGCTGTTCTGGGTGCTGCTGATGGGGATCGGCACCTGGTGGCTGCAGGGCGGGCTTGAATCGCTGAGACACCCCAATGCCAATATCGTCGCGCCGGCCGAGCCGTATATGCCGCTGACGCTGCAGCGCGACCGCGCCGGACACTTCAAGGCGCCGGGCAAGATCAACGATGTGCCGGTGACCTTTTTGCTCGATACCGGCGCTACCTATGTCGCCGTGCCCGCCGGGCTTGCCGCCAGGCTGGGGCTTGAGCACGGCCGCCGCGTGTGGTTCAACACCGCCAACGGGCGGGTGAAAGGCTCGTTGACCCACCTTGAAGAAGTGGGCCTGGGGGGCATCCGGATCCGCGATGTGCAGGGCTCAATCAGCCCCAACATGGACGATGACACGGTGCTTTTGGGCATGAGTTTTTTAAGCCACCTGACGATCGAAATCCGCCAAGGCGAAATGCGCCTGACGCTGCCCGAGGCGCACCGCCCGCAAGAGTGACAAGGACAAAAAAGCAGAGTTTGTGCACGCCTTGTACGCGGATAGCGGCTATGCTTAGCTAAGCAGGCGTTAAGGCTAATCGTCAGCGCCCACGGGTGAAAGGAGCTTTTTTATGGGCATTGAAGTAGGTGGACTGCTAGGCCTTATATGGCTGATTATCATCGTTTGGGCCATCGTCAAAGTGGCCAAGAGCCCGGCGGGAGGGTTGGCCAAATTGCTATGGATTCTGGTGCTGCTGGTCTTCCCGCTGGTCGGCTTTATTATTTGGCTTTTACTCGGGCCCAAAGGTTAACGGGGTTGTAATATAAAAGGCAGGCTTGCGAGCCTGCCTTTTTATTACCTCACCGGTGGTTTGTTACCCGGGGGTATCCGTTGGGCGGCGTGACAACTTGTCCGCTTGCAGCGCAGGCGTCAGCGCCGTTTTGCGGTATCCTGTCGCAATATTATGCCGCGGTGGCCGCGTTAACGCGAGCCAGCAGGCGGATAAACAAGCATCAAGGAATACACCGTTCCCTGTCGCCATGAGGCAGGGAGTTAGCGAAAAAAATGTGGGTAACGCAAGTTTATCCAAGCGGAGTCAAAGGTACACATGGTTGATCATTTAGAGAAAGAATTTCAAGCGCTTGGGTCACAGGAAAATACGGGGATCGACTACGCCGAACGCGAGCACGTGCTGATTGTGGAAGACGATCAGCGGCTGGCCGAGCTGACCCGCGACTATCTGGAAGCCAACGGCTTTAAAGTGACGCTTGAGGCCGACGGTGCCAAGGGCGTTGAATGCATCAGCAGCCTGCAGCCGGACCTGGTGATTCTGGATTTGATGCTGCCCGGCGAAGACGGACTGTCGATTTGTCGCCGCGTGCGGCCGCATTTTGCCGGCCCCATCATGATGCTGACCGCGCGCACCGACGATCTGGATCAGGTGTTAGGGCTCGAGATGGGCGCCGACGACTATATGCCCAAGCCGGTGCAGCCGCGGGTTTTGCTGGCGCGGATGCGCGCACTTTTGCGCCGCGCCGACGGCTCGTTACCCAGCGGCGAAGAGCGCCTGCGCTTTGAAAATCTGGAAGTCGACCACGCTACCCGCGAAGCGTGGCTGTCCGGCGAGCGCATCGACTTGACCAGTGCCGAGTTCGACCTGCTGTGGCTGTTGGCCAGCAATGCCGGGCGCGTGCTGACCCGCGAAGAGATTTTCAACGACCTGCGGGGTATCAAATACGACGGCCAGGACCGCTCCATCGACGTGCGCGTGTCGCGCATTCGCCCCAAGATCGGCGATGATCCCAATCAGCCGCACCGAATTAAAACCGTGCGCAGCAAAGGCTATCTGTTTGTTAAAGACAGCTAAGCATAGCGAATGCATCAAGAACAGATAGCTCGGCCGGGAACAGCATTTAGGCATCAGTGGGGCAACGGAGTGCGAGCGCGATGCGCAGGGTGATTAATCGAGGCTCGTTTGTCCGCTTCTATCTGCTGCTGGGCACGTCGCTGCTGGCGGTATTTCTTATTGCGCTGGGCGGCCGGGCGCTGATCGACCAGGTGCGCCGCGAAGACTACCGCGAGCAGCTGGCAACGCTGCCAGTGTCGCTGGTTACGACTCAGCTCGCTGCGCTTGAGCCCGAGCAGCGCGAAAAACGCCTCGCCGCGCTGAGCGAGCAGCTGGGCATGCGCCTGCGGCTGACGCGCATGGAAGACGCCGGGCTGGGGTACTTTGAGCGCGCAAGGCTCGAGCAAGGCAAGGTGCTGGCGGAAGAGTCGCCCTGGCGGCTGCGTAAGCGCTTGGCGGACGCACCCTGGCTGCTGACCGCCAGGCTTGACGACTGGAGCGAGCACCAGTGGCACGCCACCGCGCGCCTGGTGGGCGAGTGGCTGGCGCAAATGCCGCTTGAAAAACGCCGCGAACGCCTAGCTGATCTGTCCTCGGGCAGCTGGCCGCTGACGCTGCACGAGAGCCTGCCCGAGGCGCTATCCAGCGCGCAGCGCACACGGCTTGAACAAGGGCAGGTGGTGACGCGGTTATTGCACGAGCAGCTGGTGGTCACTTTCTGGTATCGCCTGCCCGATGAGCAGCGCTGGGTGCAAATGGGCCCCATCACCCGCGGCGGCTCGCTGGCGCTGAATCTTAACCTGCCGCTGCTGATGGGGCTGTTGCTGGCGCTATCGCTGAGCATTTATCTGGTGATGCGCAGCATCGAGTCGCGCATGGCGCGCCTTGAGCTGGCCGCTGCGAGGATTGCCAGCGGGCGACTGGAAACCCGGGTAAAAGTGGAAAGCGGCGACTTTCTGGGCCGGCTGGGCATGGCCTTCAACGGCATGGCCAGCCAGGTGCAGACGCTGCTGCGCGGCCAGCAGGAAATGATTCGCGCCGTCTCCCACGAGCTGCGTACCCCCGTGGCGCGGATTCGCTTTGCGGCGCAAATGGTCGAGGACATGACCGACGAGCCGGCCATTCGCCGCCAGCTGCAGGGAATCGATGCCGATATCGGCGAACTCGACCAGCTGATCGACGAAATTCTCACCTACGCACGGCTCGGCGGTGAAACCGTGGGCGGGGCGGAAATGGAAGCCTCGATGGTCGACTGCCAAGCGCTTGCCGAGCGTGTGATCGACACGCTGTCGCCGCTTCACGAGGGGCTGAGTTTTTACCTGGAGTCGGGGCCTGAGGTAGCGCTTTACGCCGAACCACGCTATTTGCAGCGCGCCTTGCAAAACCTGGTCAGCAACGCCTGCCGCTACGGCCATTCGCAGGTTTTGGTGCGGGTGTCCGACGAGCCCAACCTGGTGCGTATCGACGTCGAAGACGACGGCCCCGGCGTACCCGAGGAGGCGCGCGATGAAATCTTTAAACCCTTTGCCCGGCTGGATACCAGCCGCACCCGCAGCTCGGGCGGCTACGGGCTGGGGCTTTCCATCGTGCAGAAAATCATGGCCGGCCACGGCGGCAGCGTCACCGTGGACCACAGCGCAACCTTTGGCGGCGCGCGCTTTACGCTGTTGATTCCCCGTCGCGAGTCGCCGGCCTGACGCCTGACAGCACCGCAAACGAGGTTTCCTGCGCGGTGCGTAAAAAATCCTGCATCCAGGGCGCCTCCCGGGTGTCCTCGCGCATGGCCGCGTACAGCGTTCCCCATACGCCGTTTGCTCCCAGCTGTACGGCGCTCACGTAGTCGCGCTCCAGATACTCGGTCAGCGCCCAGCTGGGCAGCGCGCACACGCCGCGCCCGCTGGCCACCAGCTGCATCATCATGATGGTCAGCTCCGCGGTGCGGATATCTTTGGGTCGCACGCCGGCTGGATCGAGAAAATGCGTGAACACGTCAAGGCGCGACTGCTCCACCGGGTAGGTAATCAGCGTTTGCTCGGCCAGCGCCCCGGGGGTGACAAACCCCTGCCCCGCGAACGGGTGCTGGCGCGCTACTGCCAACAGTCCTTCATAGCGAAACAGCGGCGCGTAATGCACGCCGTCAATCGATTGTGGGTCAGCGGTGATGACCAGATCCAGCTGCTCGCGGGCCAGCGCCGGCAGCGGGTCAAAGTGGTGGCCGCTGGGGATGTCGATTTCGACCTCGGGCCAGTGATTGCGAAAATGATCGACCGTGGGCATCAGCCACTGAAAGCAGCTGTGGCACTCGATGGCCATATGTAGCCGGCCCTGCTCGGTGCCGGCCAGCCGGGCGACGTCGCGCTCGGCTTCGCGTACCTGGGGCAGCACCTGCTCGGCCAGGCTCAATAGCCGCAGGCCGGCACGGGTGAACTCTACCGGCCGGGTTTTACGCGCAAACAGCGCGCTGTCGAGGCGGTTTTCCAGATCCTTGAGCTGGTGCGACAGCGCCGACTGGGTTAAGTGAACGCGCTCGGCGGCTTCCACCAGTGATCCGGTGTCGCGCAGCGCAAGCAGAGTACGAAGGTGGCGAAGCTCAATCATGGTGAGAAGTATTCATCATCCGTATTAAAAAGATTAGTTTGATTCACTCTTTGGCGAAGCTCAAGCTGTGAGCACGATGTTTTCTCAACGTATTCACGTGAAAGGGCATAGTGTATGACAGTTTCTCATATTCTGGGCTATCCGCGTATCGGCGCCCAGCGCGAGCTGAAAAAAGCCACCGAAGCCTACTGGAAAGGCGACCTTGACCGCGCCGCGCTCGAGCAAGCCGCCAAAGCGCTACGCGCCGATCACTGGCAGGCGCAGCAGGACGCCGGGCTGGATCTGGTCAGCGTCGGCGACTTCGCCTTTTACGACCAGGTGCTCAACGTCTCCGTGATGCTGGGCGCCGTCCCCGAGCGCTTCAACGCCGCGGCGGAAGTCGCGCAGGGCGAGGTGGCGCTGGATACCGCCTTTCGCTTGGCGCGCGGCCGTGCTCCCAGCGGCGAGCCGGCGGCCGCCTGCGAGATGACCAAATACTTCGACACCAACTACCACTACCTCGTCCCCGAACTGCACGCCGAACAGACCTTCACGCTCGCCAGCACGCGGCTGTTTGACGAAGTGGCCGAGGCGCAGGCCGCAGGCTTTACGCCCAAGGTCGCGCTGACCGGGCCGGTGACCTGGCTGTGGCTGGGCAAGGCAAAGGGCGGGGAGACAAAGGGCGGCGAGAAAAAGGGCGCGGCGTTCGAGCGTCTGGATCTGCTTGACCGCGTGCTGGACGTTTACGCCGACGTGCTCATCCGGCTGGCCGAGCAGGGCGTTGAATGGGTACAGCTCAACGAGCCGGCGCTGGTGCAGGACCTGCCCGCCGCGTGGCAGCAGGCCTATGAGCGTGCCTACAACCGCCTGCAGTCCACCTCGGTGAAGATTCTGCTGGCGACCTACTTTGGCGGGCTGGGCGACAACCTGTCCGTTGCCACGCGGCTGCCGGTGGCCGGCCTCCATGTGGATGCAGTGCGCGCGCCGGAACAGATAGACAGCGTGGTGGACCGCATTGGCCCGCATCAGGTGTTGTCGCTTGGCGTCATCGACGGGCGCAACATCTGGCGCGCCGATCTGGCCGCCCTGCGCGAACGCCTGATGCCGTTGAAAGTGCGGCTGGGCGCCCGCCTGTGGCTCGCGCCGAGCTGCTCGCTGCTGCACGTGCCGGTGGACGTCAACGCCGAAGTTGACCTCGACGGCGAACTCAAGAGCTGGCTGGCATTTGCCCGCCAGAAACTCGACGAAACCGTTACGCTAGCGCGCCTGCTCGACCAACGCGCCACGGACGTCGACGAACAGCGCCTGGCGGATGCCACCCGTGTGCTGGACGGCCGCCGCGATTCCACGCGTATTCACCAGCCGGCGGTGGCCACGCGCCTGGCGGCAACCACAGCCGCTGACAGCCAGCGCGCCACGCCCTATATCCAGCGCGCCGAGGCACAGCGCGCCGCGCTTTCACTGCCGCTGTACCCGACGACCACCATCGGCTCTTTTCCCCAGACCGGCGATATCCGCGCGGCGCGGCGTGCCCACAAGAGCGGCGAGCTGAGCACCGAGCAGTACGAAGCGCGGATGCGCGAAGAAATCGCCTACGCGGTGGAGCGTCAGGAAGCGCTCGACATCGACATGCTGGTGCACGGCGAGGCCGAGCGTAACGACATGGTGGAATACTTCGGCGAGCAGCTCGACGGCTTTGCCTTCACCCGCTTTGGCTGGGTGCAGAGCTACGGCTCGCGCTGCGTCAAGCCGCCGGTCATCTTCGGCGACGTGACCCGCCCGGCGCCGATGACGGTACGCTGGAGCGAATACGCCCAGTCGCTGACGCAAAAGCCCATGAAAGGCATGCTCACCGGCCCTGTGACCATCCTGCAGTGGTCGTTTGTGCGCGATGATCAGCCCCGCGAATCCACCTGCCGCCAGATCGCACTGGCGCTGCGCGACGAAGTCGTCGACCTTGAGCGCGCCGGTATCAACGCCATCCAAATCGACGAGCCGGCGCTACGCGAAGGGCTGCCGCTGCGTCAGGGCGAGTGGCAGGCATACCTTGACTGGGCGGTGGAAAGCTTCCGCCTGAGCGCCTCGGGTGTTACCGATGCCACCCAGATCCATACCCACATGTGCTACTCGGAGTTCAACGACATCATCGGCTAGATTGCCGCGCTGGATGCCGACGTGATCACTATCGAGACTTCGCGTTCGGACATGGAACTGCTCAACGCGTTCAAGGACTTCGCCTACCCCAACGAAATCGGGCCGGGCGTTTACGATATCCACACCCCCAACCTGCCCGACGTTGACTGGATGGTCACGCTGATGGAAAAGGCCGCCGAGCGGATTCCCGCCGAGCGCCTCTGGGTCAACCCCGACTGCGGCCTGAAAACCCGCCGCTGGGAAGAAGTTGAGCCGGCGCTGGCCAATATGGTCGAGGCGGCCAGGACCCTGCGCCAGCGCGCCAAGGCACCAAGTGGGGCAAAGACCGCCACGCCGTAAGAAGCGCTGCTTTTACATGCAAAAGCCGGCCCTTAGGCCGGCTTTTTTGTGCCTGTATCGGATGGTGCGGGCTATTTGGCCAGCAGCCTTGCGGCGTCCAGCGCAAAGTAGGTCAGGATGCCGTCGGCACCGGCGCGCTTGAAGCACAGCAGCGACTCGAGGATGACCTTGTCGGCGTCGAGCCAGCCGTTATCAAAGGCGGCGCGGTGCATGGCGTATTCGCCGCTGACCTGGTAGGCAAACGTCGGCACGCCGAGCTCGTCCTTGACCCGGCGTACCACGTCCAGATACGGCATGCCGGGCTTGACCATCACCATGTCGGCGCCTTCGGTGATGTCCATGGCGACCTCGTGCAGGGCTTCATCGCTGTTGCCCGGGTCCATTTGATAGGTGCGCTTGTCGGCCTGGCCCAAATTGCCCGCCGAGCCGATGGCGTCGCGGAAGGGGCCGTAGTAGCTGGAGGCATACTTGGCGCTGTAGGCCATGATTTTGGCGTTGAAGAGCCCCTCTTTTTCCAGCACCTCGCGCACCGCGCCAATGCGCCCGTCCATCATGTCCGAGGGGGCGACGATATCCGCGCCGGCCGCGGCGTGGGATAGCGCCTGCTTGATCAGCGTCTCGACGGTAGGGTCGTTCTGCACGTAGCCGTGTGCGTCGAGAATGCCGTCCTGGCCGTGGCTGGTGTAGGGGTCCAGCGCCACGTCGGTGATGATACCTAGCTCGGGCAACGCCTCTTTTAGCGCGCGCACGCTGCGCTGGATCAGGCCGTCGGGGCTGTAGGCCTCTTCGGCCAGCTCGGTTTTGTGTTCGGCTTCAATCACCGGAAATAGCGCAAGCGCCGGAATGCCCAGCGCCTGGGCGTCGCGCGCCTGTTCGATGAGCAGGTCAAGCGTCAGGCGTTCCACGCCGGGCATCGAGGGGATGGCGTCACGCTGGTTGTCGCCTTCCATGACGAACACCGGCAGGATCAGGTCGGCCGGCGTCAGCGTGTTTTCACGCATCAGCCGGCGCGAAAAGTCGTTGCGGCGCATGCGGCGCATGCGCGCGGCAGGGAAATGACGCGGGGTTGGGGTAGTCAATGGAACCTCCAGCAGTGAAACAGTGTGCCTTTCAGAACTATTATATCAGGCCGCGTGGTGGGCGAAAGCCGCCTTGTGGCGAGCCGCCGGGCTGATTAAAGTGACCGCTTGGCTATTCGTCAAAAACGCGGCGTGACACAATAAAACCGTGTATCAAAAGGACAATAACATGAGCAAACAGGTAGCGATTATTCTCACCGGCTGCGGTGCCCTCGACGGCGCCGACACCCACGAAACCACGCTGGTGCTGCTGCGCCTGGAGCAAAAAGGCATCGATTATCGCTTTTTTGCCCCGGATATTCCCCAGCACGAGGTGATCAACCACCGCACCGGTGAAGTCGCCGAAGGCGAGGAGCGCAACGTGCTCGACGAGTCGGCAAGGCTCGCCCGGGGCGGTATCAGCGCGCTTGCCAGCCTCGACGCCCACGACTTCGACGCGGTGATTCTGCCGGGCGGCGAGGGCGTGGTGAAAAACGTCTCGGACTTCAGCCAGGCAGGCGCCAGCATGCAGGTCATCGCGGCGCTTAGCGAGGCGCTTTCCGGGTTTAGCCAGGCCGCCAAGCCCGTGGGGCTATTGGGCATTGCGCCGGTGCTGGCGCCGCGGCTACTGGGCGACGGCATTTCGGTTACCGTGGGGCGCCATCACGGGGTGTCGGGGGCGATCAGCACAATGGGCGGGCTGCACCGCAGCGGCGAGGCGGACGACATCGTGGTGGACTTTGAGCACCGGGTGGTGTCGACGCCAGCGTTGATACAAACCGCGCGGCTGAGCGAAGCCGCTGCGGGAATTTTCAAGCTGGTCGATCGCATCAGCGAGATGATCGAGACGCAGGCGGCTTAATCGTCAGCGGCATCGTCGGGCTGTTGTTTGGCCCGCCGATTGCGCACCAGGCGGCCAAACAGTAGCCCCACTTCGTAAAGCAGGTACATGGGAATCGCCAGCAGGCTCTGGGATACCACGTCGGGCGGGGTGAGCAGCATGCCCACGACAAAACAGCCGAGGACGATATAGGGGCGCTTGCGGCTCAGGCTTTCGACCGTAGTGATGCCCGAGAGTATCAGTAGAAACGTCGCGATGGGGATTTCAAAGGCCACGCCGAAGGCAAAAAACAGCTTCAACACGAAGTTGAGGTACTGGTTGATGTCGGTCATCACCGTGATGTCTTCGGGCCCCGTCTGGGTAAAAAAGGCAAACAGCAGCGGAAAGACGATGTAGTAGGCGAAGGCCGCACCGGCGTAGAACAGCCCGATGCTTGAGACCAAAAGCGGCACCGCCAGGGCTTTTTCCTTGTCGTAAAGGCCGGGGGCAACAAAGGACCAGGCCTGATGCAGCACCACGGGGATGGCGATAAATACCGCCACCACCAGCGTTAGCTTGAACGGCGCCAGAAACGGCGAGGCGACTTCGGTGGCGATCATCTGCGAACCCTCGGGCAGCAGCGCCATCAGCGGTTCGGCGACAAAGGCATAGATGCCGTTGGCGAAAGGGTAAAGCCCGAGAAAAATCACCAGAATGGCGATAACCGCGCGCATCAGGCGCGAGCGCAGCTCGATCAGGTGCTCGATCAGCGGCGCCTGAGAGGCGTGGTTGTGCTGCTCTTTTGACGCTTGATCCTGTGAGTCGCCGCTGCTCATCGCTATTCACTGTCCTTCTGGGATGACGTGGGTCGGGGAGGCTCGCTTGCGAGCGTGTCGACAGGCGCTTTTTCGGTGGGCGCCTGGCCTGCAGAAGCGCTGTCGGCGGGCGTGTCGCGCAGGGTCTCCAGCGCGTCGTCCAGCCGCGTTGATGCGTCGCTTGCCTGGCGTTCCACTTCGCGGGCCTTTTGCCCGGGGGCCTCGACGATATTTTCGACGTCCTGCTTGGCCTTTTTCAGGCTGTCATCGAGCTTTTTCTGCTGATCGTCGAGTTTTTGTCGCAGGTCGTCGGCTTCGAGCTGCGCGCTAATTTCGCGCTGCATACCGGATACCGAGCGCTTGATTTTGCCCACCCACATCCCCGTGGTGCGGGCGGCGCGCGGCAAGCGTTCGGGGCCGAGTACCAAAAGCCCCACCACGGCGATAATCAACAGTTCAAGAAAGCCGATATCCAGCATGATTTATTTGCGCTCGTCGCTGTTGTCCGGTTGTTTTTCCCGCGCCTCGACGTCGTAGGTATTGCCCGCTTCGTCTTCGTGGCGCACCTGGGCCTGGGGCTTGTCGGCGTCGTCGTCACCGTTGGGGGTCTGTTCTTCGTCGTGCATGGCTTTTTTAAAGCCTTTGACGGCGCCGCCCAGATCGGTACCCACGTTGCGCAGTTTTTTGGTGCCGAAAATCAGGATGATGATGCCCAGAACAATCAGCAGCTGCCAAATACTGATACCACCTAACATATGCATTTCCTCGTTTGGTTTTATCGATGCCTGTGCGGCAAGCGCGTGGTGCTTGGCTATTAGCGCGTGCGGGCAGCTTTTTCGGCGTGCCCCGATACGCCAAACCGGCGGGCCAGCTCGTCGAGCACCGGACGGTGACCGAGTTCCAGGTGCGACAGCATCACCAGGCTATGAAACCACAGATCGGCGGTTTCGGCGATCAGCGCCTGACGCTCGGCGTCGCTGCCGTGCTCGGCGTCCTTGGCCGCGAGCAGCGTTTCGGTGGCTTCTTCGCCCACTTTCTCGAGTATCTTGTTCAAGCCCTGGTGATGCAAGGCGGCAACGTAAGAATCGTCGGCACTGGCGTGGCGGCGCTGTTTGAGTGCCGCGTCGAGCGCGTCGAGAACGCTATCGGTGGCGCGTGGAGCATCCGGGGTCGGCGTGGTGGTCATGTGGCGTGTCCGTTATGTATAGCGTTGTTGATGGCGTTGTTGATGGCGCTGTGTACAGCGTACCGGCTAACGCTTCGACACTTCTTGATGCGCGTCAGTTCTGCGTTTATCGGCCGCTACCAGGCGAGCAGCAACAGGCCGATGGCTCCCGCGACCAGCACCGGCCAGTCTTGCCCGGCAACCCAGCTGCCCAGCGGCTGCCAGGCCAGCGCAACGGCCAGTATGATAAGCCCCAGGCGCAGCCGGTGCTGGCGCTTGTTCTGGCGGCCCATCTGGTTGCGCATGTCGCTGACGGCGTCAATTTGACGCTGGTGCTGGCGGTGGCCGTATTCCAGCCGGCTCAGCGCTTGATGCGCAAGCACCGGCAGCTCGGGCAGCTGGGTCGACAGCTCGGGCGCCTGGCGCTTGATGGAATCCCACAGCCCGCGCGGGCCGGTGCGCTCTTTCATCCAGCGCTCGAGAAACGGCTTGGCCGTGCTCCATAAGTCGAGCTCGGGGTAGAGCTGGCGCCCCAGCCCCTCGATGTTGAGCAGGGTTTTTTGCAACAGCACCAGCTGCGGCTGTACTTCCATATTGAAGCGTCGCGCGGTCTGGAACAGGCCGAGCAGCACCTGGCCAAACGAAATGTCCTTGAGCGGCTTTTCCAGAATCGGCTCGCACACGGTGCGGATCGCAGCGGCAAACTCGTTGGCGCGGGTGTTTTCGCCGACCCAGCCGGATTCGATGTGCAGCGCCGCGACTTCGTAATAGTCCTGGCGAAAAAACGCCAGCAGGTTGCGCGCCAGGTAGTCCTGGTCTTCGCGTGTCAGGCTGCCGACGATGCCGCAGTCGATGGCTACGTACTGGGGGCTGTCGCCGTCGCTGCAGTTGACGAAAATGTTGCCCGGGTGCATGTCGGCGTGAAAAAAGTTGTCGCGAAAGACTTGGGTAAAAAAGATTTCGACGCCGCGCTCGGCGAGAATTTTCAGGTTGGTGCCGTGCGCCTGTAACGTGTCGACGTCGGCCACCGGCACGCCGTGAATGCGCTCCTGGACCATGACCCGCCGGCGGGTAAACGCCCAGTAGATAGCGGGCACGTACATCAGCGGCGAATCCTTGAAGTTGCGCTTGAGCTGCGAGGTGTTGGCGGCCTCCTTGTACAGGTCGAGCTCGTCGAACAGCGTCGCCTCGTAGTCGCGGATGACCTCGACGGGGCGCAGGCGGCGCGCCTCGGGTACGCGGGCCAGCAGCTTGGCGACCTGATACATCAGCCCCATATCCTGGCGCATCACACGGTTGATGCCTGGCCGGATGATTTTGACTACCACGTCTTCGCCGCTGTGCAGCCTGGCGGCGTGCACCTGGGCGATGGAGGCCGAAGCCAGCGGCTCGCGCTCAAAGCTTTTGAACGCCTCGGCCAGGGTCATTTCCAGCTCTTTTTCGACCCGCGCCGCGGCGGCGTCGCCGGGGAAGGGCGGCACCTGGTCCTGCAGTCGCTTGAGCTCGTTGGCGATATCGGCGGGGAGCAGATCGCGGCGCGTTGACAGCATCTGGCCGAACTTGACAAAAATCGGTCCCAGCGCTTCAAGCGCGAGGCGCAGCCGCTCGCCGCGGCTGCGAGGTCCCACGGGGAACAGCCGCAGCGGTGAAAACCACATCAGCCCGCGCATCCACCAGGGCAGGCGCTCAAGCGGTACCAGGGTATCCAGCCGGTGGCGGGCAATGACCCAGCCAATACGCACAAGCCTCAGGCTCATGGCCGCGCCTCGCGCTCGGTGAGCAACCGGTGCAGGCGGGCAAAGCGCGCTTCGAGCCGGTCGGTCGCCACTTCAAGCTCGGTGAGGTGGTCGCGCAGCAGGTCGCGCTGTTGCCGGCCGGGCAGCAGTCGGGCCTCTTCAAAGACGTACTCGGAAACGTCGACAAAGAGTTCGTCCTTGGCCCGCAACCCGAAGCGCGCCATGCGCCGCAGCCCTTCGGCCAGCGAGTGGGCGGGCATGTCGCCGAGCAGCGCGGCGAGCTCGTTTTCCCAGTCGATGTCGAGATCGGTAAACAGCTCGCGGGTAGCTTCCAGCAGGTAGGTGCGCCCGCGTATCGACAGCTTGCCGGAGAACATCAGCCGCTCGATACTTTCGCCGCTGGCCCACTGGGATAGCGTTTCGGGGGTGAGCTCGACCACCGCATCGGCGCTGCTTTCGGCGTCGTCTGCGGCGCGCATAATATCTACGCCGGCGCGGTGAAAGTGCAGCATGAGCGGCAGGTAGGGCTGCTCCAGGCAGACGAGCAGGCGGCTGCCGGCCAGCGCTTCGAGGCGCGCAGGGGACGCCGGGTCGCGTGCCAGCAGAGCGTTGATGGCGCGCTCAAGGCCGGCAAGCAGCAGTGTGGGAGTGACCGTCATGCCAACCTCGCGGCGTGATGGGTGGCGCCGAGCGCGGTAACGGGGAGCAGCGGCGTCATAATTTTATCCCGCGATGCAGCGCAACGATGCCGCCGGTCAGGTTGGTGTATTCCACCCGCTCAAGCCCGGCCGCTTCCATCATGCCTTTGAGCGTGGGCTGATCGGGGTGCATGCGGATCGACTCGGCGAGGTAGCGGTAGCTGTCGGCGTCACCCGCCACCAGCTGGCCGATGCGGGGCAAAAAGCGGAAAGAGTATTCGTCGTAGGCTTTGCTCAAAAGCGCGCTTTGGGGCTTGGAAAACTCGAGCACCAGCAGGCGGCCGCCGGGCTTTAACACCCGCTGCATGGAGCGCAGCGCGGCGTCTTTATCGGTGACGTTGCGCAGGCCAAAGGCGATAGTAATGCAGTCGAAGCTGTTGTCGGGAAACGGCAGGCACTCGGCGTTGGCCTGCACGTAGTCGACGTTGCCGCCGACGCCGTTATCGATCAATTTGTCGCGACCTACCCCCAGCATCGAGGCGTTGATGTCGGCCAGCACCACCTGGCCGCGCGGACCGACCATGCGCGAAAATTTGAGCGTCAAATCGCCGGTACCGCCGGCGATATCCAGCACGCGGTGGCCGGGGCGCACGCCCGAGCGCTCGATGGTCAGGCGTTTCCACAGCCGGTGAATGCCCATCGACATCAAGTCGTTCATGACGTCGTAGCGGGCGGCGACCGAGTGGAAGACGTCGGCTACCTTTGAAGCTTTTTCATGGCGCGGGACGTCCTGATAGCCAAAATCCGTGGTTTGATCGCCGTCGTCTGGGGCGTGTCCAGCATCGTCGGCGATGCGCTTTTCCGTGGGGCTCATGGGGTTTGGCTCCGGAAGTCGAGACGGTAACGGACGGCCGAGTATGTCAACAGCTGGCCGTCGCGGAAGAAACTGGCGACATTGTAGCCTTGTCCGCCCCGCCTTGTCTGCGCTTGGCTGGGCAAGTCGCAGGTGGCGCGTATAAAAGGGCTAGAGCGACTTGATTTCGATGCCCAGCGGCGCCCGTGAGGCGCCGGCCTCGTGGAGTCGGGTGAGGTAGTCGTGCCAGTAAGCGTCTTGGCGGGTGGCCAGATCAAACAGGTAGTCCCAGGTGAACAGGCCGGTTTCGTGGCCGTCGTCAAAGTGCAGCTTGAGCGCGTAGTTGCCCGTCTGGGTAATGTCTTTGAGGCCGACGTCTTTCTTTCCGACCTGCAATACGGCGTCGTCGTTGCCGTGGCCGCTTACGTCGGCGGAGGGCGAGCAGACGCGCAACAACTCTACGGCAATGCGATAGCTGTCGCCGCCCTGGTAGCCCAGCTCAAGCTGGCGGGCTTTTTTATGGTAGTGAACGCGTGTGGGTACGGGAGCTGTCATGGGTCACCTCGGATGGTGAGTAAGCAGGGTGGTGAGTGAAACGGATGCCCAAACATGTTGCCCCGCACTGGGAGGCGGGGCAATAGTCGGCACGCGGTGCCGATTGGCGTGGGACGGTCGCGCGCTAAAGAATATAGCGCGACAGGTCTTCGTCGACGGCAAGCTCGCCGAGCTGGGCGTTGACGTAGTCGGCGTCGATGACCAGCGGGCTTGGCATGTCGCTGCCCTTGAACGAGGCTTCTTCAAGCAGGCGCTCGAGCACCGTGTGCAGCCGCCGCGCGCCGATGTTTTCGGTGCCTTCGTTAACCTGCCACGAAATTTCGGCGATGCGCGCGATGCCGTCCGGAGTGAAGTCCACTTCAAGCCCTTCGGTGGCCAGCAGCGCGCGGTACTGCTCGGTAAGCGACGCCGACGGCTCGGTGAGGATGCGCTTGAAATCATCGGGCGTGAGCGCGTCGAGCTCTACGCGGATCGGCAGGCGGCCCTGCAGCTCGGGAATCAGGTCCGAGGGGCGCGCGAGGTGAAACGCTCCGGAGGCGATAAACAGGATATGGTCGGTCTTGACCATGCCGTGCTTGGTCGACACCGTGGAGCCTTCGATCAGCGGCAGCAGGTCGCGCTGCACGCCCTCGCGGGAAACATCGCCGCCGCTGGACTGGCCGCTGCCCTTGGCGACCTTGTCGATCTCGTCGAGAAACACGATGCCGTGCTGCTCGACGGCCTCGATGGCGCGCGACTTGATGTCGTCTTCGTTGACCAGCTTGCCGGCTTCTTCGTCGCGCAAAAGGCCAAAGGCGTCTTTGACCGTGACGCGGCGAGTTTCGCTCTTTTGCTGGCCCATGTTGGAAAACATGCTCTGCAGCTGGCTGGTCATTTCTTCCATGCCCGGCGGGGTCATGAGATCGACGTGTTGCCCCTGGGCGCTGAGCTCAACGTCGATTTCCTTGTCGTCGAGCTGGCCTTCGCGCAGCTTTTTACGGAACGTCTGGCGCGTGCCGCCATCTTCGCGGGGCTTGTCTTCCTGGCCGCGGGGCGGCGGCAGCAGGGCGTCGAGGATGCGGTCCTCGGCGGCGTCATCGGCGCGGTGGCCGACCTCTTCCTTGGCCTGCTCGCGAACCATTTTGATCGAGGATTCCATCAGGTCGCGGATGATCGACTCCACGTCGCGGCCGACGTAGCCTACCTCGGTAAATTTGGTCGCTTCGATCTTGATGAACGGCGCGCGGGCGAGCTTGGCCAGCCGCCGGGCAATTTCGGTTTTGCCCACGCCGGTAGGGCCGATCATGAGGATGTTCTTGGGCGTGACTTCCGGACGCAGCGCGTCATCCAGCTGCATGCGGCGCCAGCGGTTGCGCAGCGCAATGGCCACGGAGCGTTTGGCGTCTTTCTGCCCGATGATGTACTGGTCCAGCGCGTGGACGATCTCGCGGGGGGTCATCTGAGTCATGGTTAAAGCTCTTCCATAGTGACGTGGTGGTTGGTGAACACGCAGATGTCACCGGCGATCGCGAGCGACTTCTGGGTGATCTCACGCGCAGAAAGATCGGTATTTTCCAACAGCGCCCGGGCGCTGGCCTCGGCAAAGTTGCCGCCCGAGCCGATGGCAATCACGCCGTGTTCGGGCTCGACGACGTCGCCGTTGCCGGTAATGATCAGCGACGCGGTGTGGTCGGCGACGATCAATAGTGCTTCCAAACGGCGCAGGGCGCGGTCGGTACGCCAGTCTTTGGCCAGCTCGACGGCGGCCTTGGTCAGATGGCCCTGGTGTTTTTCCAGCTGCGATTCAAAGCGCTCGAATAGCGTAAAGGCATCGGCGGTGCCGCCGGCAAAGCCCGCCAGCACCTTGTTGCGATAAAGGCGGCGCACCTTGCTGGCGTTGCCTTTCATCACGGTGTTGCCAAGCGACACCTGGCCGTCGCCGGCCAGCGCAACCTGGTCGCCGCGGCGCACGGATACGATAGTGGTCATGGAGGTAACTCCTTGTAGGGAGGCATGCTCCCGATGACTGACGGTGCCGCCGGGCGGCACCCGAAATAAAGCGCGTCACCACAAAATGCGGGCGGGGGCGGAAAAATCAACCACCCGCCGGCGCGCCGTCTGCTCGGGCGGCCGGCAAATGGCAGACAAGAGCTAGTCCTGCAGCTGGATCAATAGCGGCTCAATGCCCTGGGTGGACATCAGATCCTGGGCGCGAGACAGCTCGTGGGGATCCTCGTAGGGGCCGACCTGCACGCGGTGCCAGGTGACGCCGCTGGCCTTGACCTCGCTGATTTTGGCCAGAAGACTGAGGTTTTTCAGCCTGGAGCTCAGTTCCCTGGCGTCATCGATCTCGCGAAAAGACGCCGCCTGCAGCATGTAGTGCCCGGGTTCGGTGGGCGCGTGCTGGACGGTGGGCGTTTTTTCTTCGGAGCGGCTTTTGGCCGCGATAACCTGGGCAATGGGATCTGCGCCGGCGTCGCTGGCGTCGGAGGATGCCGACGGGCTGGGTGGTGTCACGCTCGACGGTACCGCGCCGCCGGGGGCGATGACCTCGGTTTCGGGCAGCAGCGTGTAGAACTCGAACGTGGGCATGCCGTCGTCGTCTTCTTCGGCCTCGGCTGCGGTGTCTGGGCCATCGCGGCCGTCGGCGCTATCGCTGGGCGCGGGGCTTGCCTTGGGCGGCGCGGTGTCTTGCCAGGGCGCGGTGCCGTTTTGGTGCTGGGCGAGGAAAAAACCCGCCACCAGCCCTAATAGTGCCCACAGCCAGCCGGGCAGGCGAAAGCCGCCCGCCGCCTTCGCCGGCTTTTTACGCTGGCTGGTGGCGCCGCGGCGCGTGGGCTTTTTGCGCTGGGTGGCCATGGCTTACATCTCCTCCGGTGCGCTAACGCCCATCAGGTCCAGTCCGTTACGCAGCGTCTGGCGCGCGGCCAGCCCCAGCGCCAGCCGGGCGTTACGCGTGGCGTCGTCGTCGACCATGACCTTGACGGCGTTGTAGCAGGTGTGGAAATCGCCGGCAAGATCGAGCAGGTACTGGGCGATTTGCTGTGGTTCGCGGTTTTTAGCGGCGTTTTCCACCGCCTCGGGGTAGCGCGCCAGGCGGTTGAGCACGGCCTTTTCCTGATCGCTGTCGAGCAGCGCCAGATGCTCCATCGCCAGCGCGTGGTCAAACGGCTGGCCGCCCGCCTCAACGCGGCGCAGCATGCTGCACACCCGCGCGTGGGCGTACTGAACGTAGTACACCGGGTTATCGTTGGACTGCGAGCGCGCCAGGTCAATATCAAAGGTCAGCTGCGAGTCGGCGCGGCGCGCGGCGAGGAAAAACCGCGTGGCGTCGCGGCCGACTTCGTCGATCAAATCGCGGATGGTGACGTAGCTGCCGGCGCGCTTGGAAAGCTTCACTTCAACGCCCGAGCGCGTGACCATCACCATCTGGTGCAGCACGTAGTCGGGGAAGCCCTGGGGAATGCCGGTTTCAAGCGCCTGCAGCCCGGCGCGCACCCGGGTAATGGTCGAGTGGTGGTCGGCGCCCTGCTCGTTGATCACGCTGGTAAAGCCGCGCTGCCACTTGTCCAGGTGGTAGGCCACGTCGGGCAGAAAGTAGGTGTAGCCGCCGTCGCGTTTACGCATGACGCGGTCTTTGTCGTCGCCAAAGGCCGTGGTGCGCAGCCACACGGCGCCGTCTTCTTCATAGGTGTGGCCGTTGTCGATCAGCGCCTTGACGGTGGCCTCGACCTTGCCGTCGTCGTACAGCGAGGACTCGAGAAAATAGACGTCAAACGCGACGCCGAAGGCCTTGAGGTCAAGGTCCTGCTCGCGGCGCAGCCACGCCACGGCGAAGTCCTGAATCGCGCTCAGGCTGTCGGGGTCGGCGCTGGCGGTGACTTCGCGGTCGTCGGCCACCACGGTGCGTCCGGCGAGGTAGTCGCTGGCGACGGCGACGATGTAGTCGCCGCGATAGCCGTTTTCCGGCCAGCTGGGGTCGTCGGGGGTCAGGTTTTTGGCGCGCGCCTGCACCGAGCGGGCGAGGTTCTGAATCTGCGCGCCGGCGTCGTTGTAGTAAAACTCGCGGGTGACGTCAAAGCCGGTGGCTTCCAGCAGCCGGCACAGGCAGTCGCCAATCGCCGCGCCGCGGCCGTGGCCGACGTGCAAAGGGCCGGTGGGGTTGGCGGAGACAAACTCGACCTGCACCTTTTCGCCCTGGCCGACCAGACTGCGGCCGAAGGTATCGCCGGCGTCGAGTACCTGGGCGACGACCTGCGCGGCGGCGTCGGTAGCGGCAAAAAAGTTGATAAAGCCGGGGCCGGCGATGTCGGTTTTTTGCAGCGCATCGCTTGCGGGCAGCGCCTCAATGATCGCCTCGGCCAGCTCGCGCGGCTTCATTCCGGCGGGTTTGGCCAGCATTAGCGCAAGGTTGGTGGCGTAGTCGCCGTGGGCTTTGTCCTTTGTCGGGTCAACCTTGAGCGTGGGCTGCAGGTCATCGGGCAGCACGCCCTGGTGCTTGAGCGCGCTGATGGCGCTTTCGAGCAGTGAAGTAATCGTGTCTTTCATGTGGGCATCCGGAAAACGTCGGTGGCGGCGTGCGTAAACGCCGATCGGGGCGCACGGCGGTCAAGCGAGCATGTCAAAAACTGGGCGCTTATTATCAGCTTTTAGCGGTGAGTTTCAAAGCGTCGTTTAAGCGAGCGTTTGCGGGTCGATATCCAGCGACCAGCGCACGCGGCGGGCATCGGGGCTGGCTTCAAGCCACTGGGCGAGAAAGCTGGCGGCGGCGTGCAGGCGGCTGCGCTTGTCGGCGCTCAGCATCACGTGCAGATGATAGCGGTTTTGGCGCCGCTCCATGGGCGCCGGCACCGGGCCCAGGCACTGGGCGGGGGTGGCTGTCTGAGCCAGCCAGTCGCGCAGCGCGCTGGCGGCGCCCTGGGCAAGCGCGGTGGCGGCCTCAACGCGGGGGCTTTCCACGCGCAGCAGCGCCATAAAGTGACAGGGTGGCAGTCGCGCGATGCGCCGCTCGTCAAGCAGCTCGCGGGCCAGCGCGCCGTAGCCGTGTTCGGCCAGCTGGCCCAGTTGGGGGTCGTCGGGGTGCAGGGTTTGTACCAGCACGCGGCCGGGATCGGCGGCGCGCCCGGCGCGCCCGGCCACCTGTTCCAATAGCTGGGCGCTGTGCTCAAGCGCGCGAAAGTCGGCGGCGTAAAGCCCGCCGTCGGCGTTGACCACCACCACCAGCGTGACGTGGGGCAAATGGTGCCCCTTGGCGAGCATCTGGGTGCCCACCAGCAGGCAGGGCCCGCCGCGCTGAATTTCCTTGAGTACCTGCTCAAAGCTGTCTTTTTTACGCGTGCTGTCGCGGTCGATGCGGTAAATGGTGGTCTTGGGGAAGAGCGTCTGCAGGGTTTCTTCGCTGCGCTCGGTGCCGCTGCCAAGCGCGCGCAAGTCGCCGCTTGCGCAGTCGGGGCAGGCGTCGGGCAGGGCGCGGCGGCTGTCGCAGTGATGGCAGGCCAAAAGCGGCGGGGCGCGGTGCAGCGTCATGCGCGAATCGCACTGGCCGCACTCGGCCATCCAGCCGCAGGCGTGGCAGGCAAGCGTGGGGGCGAAACCGCGGCGGTTGATAAACACTAATACCTGTTTGCCGGCTTCAAGCGTGGCCTCAATGGCCTTGATGGCGCCGGGCAGCAGCCCGCCCTGGCGGCGGCGGTGGCGTAGGTCCAAAAGCTCGAGCTTGGCCGGCGGATGGCGAGTGGCGCGCTGGGTCAGGCGCAGGTGGCGGTAGCTTCCGTCAAGCGCCTGTTGGAGGCTTTCCAGCGACGGCGTAGCGCTGCCCAGAACTACCGGAATGCCGTGATAGTGGGCGCGCGCCACGGCCAGATCGCGGGCGTGATAGCGTAGTCCGTCCTGCTGTTTATAGGAGCCGTCGTGCTCTTCGTCGACAATGATCGCGCCGGGGTTGGCAAGCGGGGTGAAGATTGCCGAACGGGTGCCGATAATCACCCGCGCACGGCCGCTGGCGGCGGCCTCCCAGACGTCCAGGCGTTCGGCATCGGT
The DNA here is from genome assembly GCA_030454225.1 of Vreelandella subglaciescola. Classification (GTDB taxonomy): domain Bacteria; phylum Pseudomonadota; class Gammaproteobacteria; order Pseudomonadales; family Halomonadaceae; genus Vreelandella; species Vreelandella subglaciescola_A. Next base: position 29,851 of record JAKDRW010000018.1, read on the forward strand.
GAGCCCCGAATGCAGCGCCAGTACCGCCACGTTAAAGCGCTTGCGAAAGCGCGCCAACGTCTGCGGCGTGAGGCCGATTTCGGGCACCAGCACCAGCGCCTGCTGGCCTTTGGCGACTACGGCTTCAATCAGCTGCAGGTAGACTTCGGTCTTGCCGCTGCCGGTGACACCTTCGAGCAGGCAGGGATGAAAGCGCGTGAGCCTGTCGTGCAGCGCGGCAAGCGACTCGGCCTGCTCGCGGTTGAGCGGCAGCGCCGGGGCAGCCAGCAGCGAGCCGCCCCTGGGCTCGGCGGCGACTTCCACTTCGCGGCGCTCAACCAGCGCTTTGTGCAACAGCCGGTTGAGCGCGTCGCGGGTGAAGCCGTGCGCGGTGATCGCGCGGGTGGCCAATCCGTGCGGGTGCTGGCCCAGCAGCGCCCACAGTTCGGCCTGGCGCGTGGCGCGGCCAAAGTCCGGGGTTTCGGGGGCATCGGGGTGAAGGCGCCACAGCGTGTGGGTGCGCCCGGCCATGGGATGGCCCTGACGCAGCCGTGCGGGCAGGGCGTTATGCAGCGTGTCGCCAAGACTGTGCTGGTAATAGCGCGCGGTAAAGCGGCACAGCCATAGCCAGTCGGCCGGCAGCGGCGTTTCGTCGAGCGCTTTGCTTACCGCGCGCAGCTTGTGGCGGGGCAGCTCGCTGTGCTCGGCAAGCTCTATCACTACGCCCACCACCTCGCGGTGGCCGAACGGCACGTGCACGCGCAGCCCCGGGGGGCCCCCCCCGGGGGGGGGGGGGGCCCCGGGGGGGGAGTGAAATATCCCGCGGGGCGGCGCGGGGGGCGGGGAGGGGGTAACACGCGCCGCCGGACAAGGGGGGC
>JAKDRW010000084.1 GCA_030454225.1 Vreelandella subglaciescola
GCTACCTGCCGTCGCTGACCGACAGCCTCGACGCGCTGATGGACAAGCACGGGCTTGCCGACACGCCGATCAACGTGCGCGTCACCGGCTGCCCCAACGGCTGTGCGCGGCCGTATCTGGCCGAAATCGCGCTGACCGGCAAGGCGCTGGGCAAGTACAACCTGTTCCTCGGCGGCGATGAACGCGGCGAACGCATGAACCGCCTCTACCGCGAGAACATCGACGAAGCCACCATCCTCGAGCTGATCGACCCGATGCTCGAACGCTACGCCGCCGAGCGTAACGACGGCGAAGGCTTCGGTGACTTCCTGATCCGCGGCGGCATCGTCGACGCCGAGCGCACGCCGGACGTATTCCACAAGGCCTACGCGGTCTAGCAACACCCGCGCGCCGTACGTAGCACACGCAAAACGCCCCGCCGGTTAGTCATCGCCGACGGGGCGTTTTGCGTTAGGAGGCTAAATTCAGCGTTTGGGGCTCAGTGATTTAGGGGCAGCGCCGGCAAAATCAGGCGGCCTGTTCTTTCTTCTCTTCTTGCGGATAAGCCATGACGTCACCGCTGACCGCTACGCTGACAAGGTCACCAGCTGAAAATGTCGGCGCGCCCATCACGCGGACGCGTATTTCATCGGCTCCAAACTGCGCGTCGGTCTTGAGATACATCAGCGCATCATGGCCGTAATAAACCGTCTTGACTATTTTCCCGCTAACCTGCTGCCCATCCGGCTGACCGACGATAAACTGTTCGGGACGCACCATGATAGTGGCAAGACGGCAGTTCCTGGGGCAGCCGGAGGCTACCTGCAGGCGGCCAAACAACGTTTCAATACTACCATTGGCCACCGGCGCCTCGAGAGTTGTGGCCTCGCCGACAAAGTGCGCGACGCAAAGGTCGGCTGGGTACTTGTAGAGCGATACGGGGTCTGCCACCTGCACACAGCAGCCCTCGCGCATGACGGCCACCCGGTCGGCCATCGATAGCGCCTCTTCCTGGTCGTGGGTCACCAAAATGACAGTGGCGCCTATCGCTTTCAGCGCTGCACGCACTTCCTCACGCAGGGCTGAGCGCAGCCCCGCGTCTAGAGCGCTGAACGGCTCATCCAGCAGTACCAGCGAAGGTTCGGGCGCCAAGGCTCGCGCCAACGCAATGCGCTGCTGTTGACCGCCGGAAAGCTCGTGCGGCATGCGCCCGCCCAGACCCTCCATGCCCACCAGCGCAAGCATTTCACTGACGCGCTTCGCCTTGTGCTGGCTGCCGGACAGGCCAAAAGCAATGTTTTTCGCCACCGTCAGATGGGGAAACAACACGCCGCTTTGGGGCACATAGCCAATGCGGCGCTTCTCCGGCCTGACGTGGGTCTTGCCATCGTGCAACACCTCACCGTCAACGGTGATAGAGCCCGCATCGGGAAATTCAAAACCAGCGATCGAGCGCAGCAGCGTGGTTTTACCGCACCCCGACGGGCCGAGCACCGCCAGCATCTGCCCCGCCTCAAGCGCCAGGCTGACGTCTTGCAGCGCCTGCACTTGCTGAAATCGCTTGGATACGTTGCGCAACTGCAGCTTCGTCATCTTTTAGCCTCTTTTCTCTTAC
>JAKDRW010000085.1 GCA_030454225.1 Vreelandella subglaciescola
CGGCGAGGGCTTCGCTAAAGGCGGTGAAGTTGCGCAGGCTGCGGTTGGCCCGGGACAGCACCAGCAGGCGCGGATGCTGGCGCCCGGCTTCCTGCAGCGGCACGTTGGCGGCCATGTGAGCTAATAGCTCGTCGTCGACGTCGCCTTCGACCACGCCGAAGGTCAAATCCCAGGCCTCGGCAATGACGCGGTCCGAACGCGCGTCGTCGGGCAGCGGTTGGGAAAAAATCACCCCGTGATAGCGGCCACGCGGCGTTTGCAGCCGGTAAATGGCGGTGCCGTGGCCGGCGTCGTCAAGCTCGAAGCGCGTGGCGCTGACCTGCCAGCGTTGGCGGGCCATCTGGCGGATCAGGCTGCGCACGAAGCTCAGCCGGCTGGGGTGCAGACTGCCCAGCCGTTCCAGGTCCATCACCCGATCCGGCGCGCGCAGGCGCAGGCTTTCTTCACGCGGAGAAATACGTTCCATCATCTCAGACCTCCCGAAACGTCCGGGGCCGCGCCGTCAGGCGACCTGCGCCACGGCTCGCTGCGCCACGGTAGTACGCTCGAGCAGAGCGACCCAGTTCTGGCCCATGATGCCCGCGACCTCGTGCTCGGCGAAGCCGACCTCGCGCAGACCGCTGACCAGGTTGGGGAAGTCGCGGCTGTCGCGCAGCCAGGGCAGCGGCTTGGGCCAGCCGGCGTTGGCCGCGCTGCCCTCGCCGTAGTCCATGTCTTTCGACCAGCGGCCGTTGCGCATCCACTCAAGCACCGAGGTGGGCTGGTTCTGGCACAGGTCGGTGCCGATGCCCAGATGCTCCACGCCGATCTTGTCGGCGGTACGCGCAATCATGGCGCAGTACTCGGCCAGCGTGCAGTCGGGGCCGTTCTTCAGGTGGAACGGGTAGGCCGAGAACCCCAGCAGCCCGTCGCTCTCGGCGATGGCCCCGAGCACCTTGTCCGACTTGTTGCGTTTGGCCGGCTGCCAGGCCGCCGGGTTGGCGTGGGAAATAATCACCGGGCGTTCGGAAAGCTCGATGGCCTCAAGCGTCGAGCGCTCGGCGCTGTGGGACATGTCGATGACCATGCCGACCCGGTTCATCTCGCGGATCACCTGACGCCCGAAGCGGGTAATGCCGCTGTCTTCGGCTTCGTAACAGCCGCAGGCCAAAAGGCTCTGGTTGTTGTAGGTCAGCTGCATGATCAACAGCCCCAGGTCGCGCATCACCGCGACCATGTCGATATCGTCCTCGATGGGCGAACAGTTCTGGGCGCCGAGGAACACGCCCACGCGCCCCTGCTGGCGGGCACGAAGAATATCGGCGGGTTCGCGCACCGGCATGATCAAATCATTGTGCTCTTCAAAACGACGGTTCCACTCGCCCAGCCGCGAGAGGGTATCGCGGGTGGTTTCGTGGTAGACCAGCGTAGCGTGGACGGCGTCGATGCCGCCCTCGCGCATCTGCTCAAAGATCTCCCGGGACCAGTTGGAATACTGCAGGCCGTCGACGATAAGCATATCCTGTGACATCACAACCTCCTCAGGCTTTGACTCAGTTGGCTTTGACTCAGTTGGCTTTGAC
>JAKDRW010000019.1 GCA_030454225.1 Vreelandella subglaciescola
CGCATCTCGCATCTCGCATCTCGCATCTCGCATCTCGCATCTCGCATCTCGCATCGCTAGCCATAAATGGCTTCGATCTGAAGGCTGTGGAGGATGCTGCTCAAGGCAGGCATCATCATAGCATTAGCCTTTGCCGCCCACGCGTATTTGAGATTGTGCTGCGTCAGTAGCGACTGGTAGTGCGTCAGGCAATACTGCAGGGGTACGATCCGCCTCTGGGTATCTTGCGCCCCCACAGAGCCATCTAAAGGCATCAATGGCCGGGTCAAACGTCTCCTGCCTATCATCCGGCTAGCGAGCCTGCGGGAGTACAAGCCGATTAGCTTCGCCAGGTAAAGCCAGCCTTTATAAGTCGCCAAGTAAGTGATGTCACCGGACCATATCTAGTTCAGCACATCGCGGATAAATTTTTAATTCAGCTAGTTAGGAGCTAAAGGTAGTACACGCAGTGAATTCGTGGAGGTCTTGTTCTTGCGAGCCATTTCTGCCCAAGGACTTTGCCAGCAGAGGCTGGCAGCGACAGTATTTTGCCTGGCGGATACATTGGTATCATTCAGCTCATAGATCAGCCTGGGAGCGCCTGAGAGCTCCTTGCGCTGCCGAAAAGCTTGAGTCACACGCTGTCGGTGGCTGTCTGCTGACGGAGCCCCGAGGACGGCTAGCTATCGCGCCGAGGCGGGCATACTAGCCGCTAAGGACGACGTTAAAAATGCGTGCATCCGTGAAGTGCTGAAAACCTGTTGATGCTGCTTGATAAGGGGGCTTAACTTCAAACTTTTTGCGAAGTACACAGCCTTACGCTCAACGAATAATTTTAATATTCTTACCTTGCATTAGCTGGTATGGCATGGCAAGAAGAGGGCGCTCAGGACTTACGTGAGCCAGAGGAAAATATTCTAGAAGCAATGGCAAGTGGAGTAGTCCTTAAGGAAGGTCAGCCGACTGCTCTGCCAGCAGCCAGGATCGTTACATTGTGTTTTGTCTAGCAGCGGCGGTATCGCACCGCAATCTCGCTCACACTCCAGTCGACATTTGACGCTGTCTGAGAAAGAGACAGTCTCTTATGTATTGTCATCGGCCTCTCTTTACAGCGCTTAGCTAAGCAGCCGAAGCGTTCCGTTTCCACGGTAAGTCGGAAAGCCGCCTGCTATGAAGAGCGAGGCCAATCTCGAGCTAGCACGGCTGATGAGGCCGCATGAGAGCAGTTAATACGCATCAAGGTATGTGATTTGGCAACTGTTTCGCAGCTTCGAGAGTTTTTGGCAAAAAGCTATTGTTACTGTGGTCACAGAGCACATCCCGAGCTGGCTGAGACTCAGATTCCCGGACGACTGGCGTATGCAGGTATCACATGAAACGATCTATCGCAGCCTGTAAATTTAAGTGCGCGGTATGTTGAAGAAGGAGCTGATGCAGCATTGACGTTCTAAGTGCATGATGCGGCGCTTCAAGCATGCTTCGGGTCAACCACGCGACAAATCAAGAGTGCAGTCTCTATCCGTGAGCGCCCTCCAGAGGCCGAGTGTCAAGAAAGTCCCTGGGTACTGTGAAGCTTGGCATGGTCAGAGAGATAAAGCGGCTGTCGGATGCTATGGAGGTAACTCTGACATAAGACCGGGGCACAGAGCTAAGCACATAAGGTTTTAACCATTGCTATAAGTATCTAGGTCTACTTCTCCAGCTTATAGAGAACATGGCAACAGGATACCAACGATAATATTAGCCAGTTGCTGCGACAATGCTATCCAAAGGGAATAAAATTATCTGCGCTAACCCAGCAAAACCTTGACCAAGTGACTACGCGACTAAACGAGCACCTCAGATAGACATTGAGCTATAAGGCACCTGTTGAGGCTTTATCAGCTACTGTTGAACTACTTAGTGTCCAAGGCAACTTTTTTTGCAATTTGAAGCTCTTCAAACTGCTCAGCAGGCTGATGTTTCAGCTGCGCATGGAAGCCGCATGAGCTGCCTGGTATTCTTGTCAACATCCTGGGCTTTCGAAGCCACTCCCGATAAATAATCATCCGTCCGGGGTGGCCGAGCCGAGCGATGCCGACCGGCGCATTACCCAGCGGTTGAAAGACGCGCTGGGGCTTTTCGATATCCGCGTGCTCGACCATTTTGTGGTGGGTGACGGCGAAGTGGTGTCGTTTGCCGAGCGTGGCTGGATATAGCCAACGGGGAAAACGCGTTTTTTGTTGCTGTTTGGGGGTGTCTCTGGTATAAAGTGCCACCTTTGAACTTGGGTTGAATAACGGGCTTGGGAAACGTCGCGGCGAAAAAAACGCGTCGGCTGCCTCCTTGGTTCCGGTCTGCCCGACGGTTTTAAAAAACAGTTTTGAACAACTCGCCAAGCGGTTGGAGGCTCTCATGTCCAATATGTGTCAAGTTACCGGCAAGCGTCCGGTATACGGTAATAACGTTTCTCACTCCCAGCGTAAGACGCGTCGTCGTTTCGCGCCCAACCTGCACTCGCACCGTTTTTGGGTCGAGTCAGAGAACCGTTTCGTCAAGCTGCGCGTTTCCTCCAAGGGCATGCGCATCATCGACAAGAAAGGCATCGACAGCGTACTGGCCGATCTGCGCAAGCGCGGCGAAACGTTCTAAGACGTTTACCACGCGAGTTCGGGCCGGGCGTGTCCTCGGCCGGACGTGTTGAGCCAGCCTTTAGCAGGTTTTGGGGCCAGACTCTGGCCAAATTTTTTGGGAGCATTCACCATGCGCGACAAGATCAAGATGGTATCCAGCGCCGGTACCGGCCATTTCTACACCACCGACAAGAACAAGCGGAATACCCCCGACAAGTTCGAGTTCAAGAAGTACGATCCGGTGGTACGCAAGCACGTCATGTACAAGGAAGCCAAGATCAAGTAAGCAAGCGCTTTATGATTGGCTTTCTGCGCAGGCGAGCGCCTGTTGAAAAACCCGGCTTCGTGCCGGGTTTTTGCATGGACGCAGCCCTGCGCCTTGCCGGCAACTGGCTGACCCCGGGGAGACGGCGGCATGCCTGAACTACCCGAAGTGGAAACTACGCGCCGCGGCATTGCCCCCTACGTCGAAGGCCAGGAAGTCACCGAGGTGCGCGTGCGCCATACCCGCCTGCGCGTGCCGGTGCCCGACGACCTGTCCGAGCGGCTGGTGGGCGCGCGCATCGGTACGCTCAGGCGGCGCGCCAAGTACCTGCTGGTGCCGCTGGGCGGCACGTCGGGCACGCTGCTGTGGCACTTGGGCATGTCGGGCAGCCTGCGCATTGCCCGAGTGGGCGATTTGCCCAAAAAGCATGACCACATCGATGTGGTGCTAGCCAACGGCTATGTGCTGCGCTATCACGACCCGCGCCGCTTCGGCTTTGTCGACTGGCTACAGGCCGATGAGCCGCACGATTCGCGCCTGTCGCACCTGGGGCCGGAGCCGCTGTCCGAGGCCTTTAGCGGCGAGCGGCTGTACCGGATGTCGCGGGGCAAGCGCATGGCCGTCAAGCCGTTTTTGATGGATAACCGCGTCGTGGTGGGCGTGGGCAACATCTACGCCGCCGAAGCGCTGTTCATGGCCGGAATTGACCCGCGCCGCGCCGCCGGACGCATCGCCCGGGTGCGCTTTGATCGCCTCGTCGATGCTGCCCAAGAGGTGCTGGGTGCGGCGATTACCCAGGGCGGCACCACGCTGCGCGATTTTGTCAGCGGGCAGGGTGAGCCGGGCTATTTTGCCCAGCACCTTAACGTCTACGGCCGCCAGGGCGAGCCTTGCCGGCGCTGCGGCGCGCGGCTCAAACATATTACCCTTGGCCAGCGGGCCAGCGTCTACTGCCCGGTATGCCAGCGCTAGCGCCCTGACCTTTATCCAGCCTCTGCATCTGCAACAGCCCCGAACGGGAGAACACCGTGAGCCAGACACCTTCTCAAGCAGCGTCGCCGACGCTACGCCTCAAGAAAAACGCCGACCGCCGCCTGAAAGCCGGCCACCTGTGGATCTACTCCAACGAAGTGGATATCCGTGAAACGCCGCTGAAAACCATGCCAAGCGGCGCGGTGGTGCAGGTAGAAGAAGCCAACGGTCGTGCCATCGGTATCGCCTACGTCAACCCCAACTCGCTGATCTGCGCGCGGATCATGTCGCGCGATCCGGCGATGAAGGTCGATCGCTCGCTGTTTGTCCATCGTTTCAAACAGGCGCTTGCGCTGCGCGAGCGTCTTTACTCCCAGCCGTTCTATCGTCTGGTACACGGCGAGGGCGATCTGTTGCCGGGGTTGGTGGTCGACCGCTTTGGCGACATTCTTGTCGTGCAGCTCAATACCGCCGGCATGCAGGCGTTGGCTGATGCTATCGTCGACGCGCTGGACAAAGTCATCAAGCCTTCGGCCATCGTGTTTCGCAACGATACCGGCGGCCGCCGCCAGGAAGGGCTGGACGCCCAGGTGGAAATCGTCAAAGGCACGCTGCCCGACGAAGTGCTGATCGAAGAAAACGGCGTGCGCTTTGTGGTGCCGGTGCTCGACGGTCAGAAGACCGGCTGGTTCTTTGACCACCGCGAAAACCGCGCCTGGCTTAACCGCCAGGTGGCCGGCAAGCGCGTGCTGGACGTGTTCAGCTACGTAGGCGGCTGGGGCGTACAGGCGGCGGCCAGCGGCGCCTCCGAGGTGCTGTGCGTGGATTCCTCGGGCCCCGCGCTTGAGCGGGTAGCGCGTAACGCCGAGCTGAACGGCTTGCAGGAGCAGGTGGCCATTGGCGAGGGCGACGCCTTTGAAGCGCTGGCCGCGCTCAAGGCCGACGGCGAACAGTTCGACGTGGTGGTGCTCGACCCGCCGGCGTTTATCAAAAAGCGCAAGGACATCCCCAACGGCGAGCGCGCCTACGCCAAGCTCAACCGCGAAGCCATGCGCCTTTTGGGCCGCGACGGGCTGCTGCTCTCGGCGTCGTGCTCAATGCACTTGGCGCCCGAACGGCTGGTTGACGTGGTCCGCGGCGCGGTACGCCATCAGGACCGCCACGGCCAGGTAATTTTTCAGGGCCATCAGTCGGGCGATCACCCGATTCACCCGGCGATTCCCGAGACGGCCTACCTCAAGGCGCTGGGCGTGCGCGTTTTTCGTGACTAGGCCGGTGCGTCAGGTGCGGCCGGCGCCCCGGAAAGAGCGCGGCGGCGAGCTAATAGTGCGGCGGCGGTTCGCTGTCGGGGTGCGTCGTCGCGTCGGCCCCGGAGGGGCTATGCTGTGCGCGTAGCCGCTCGCGCATCAGCGCGCTGAGTTTTTCCAGCGCGTCCAGGCGGCGCTGCTGGTCGATGACGCTCTGGTCGAGCGTATCGAGCCAGGCCTCCTGATAGGCCAGGCGAGTTTCGAGTTCTTCCAGGCGCGCGTCGAGCGCGGCAGGCGACAAGTGGTGGGGCATGGTAACATCGCAGTCTTGTGGAGTATGACCGCTGTCGCGAGCGCGGCAGCGGTTGATAATCGGCGCTTGCCGCAAATTAGTGGCGGTCTTGGCGTCGCCTATCGGGACGAGGTATTGTCCTTCCTTTGTTATCTATACAACAAGCGAGCTTTTTATATCCATGAATCCAAAAGTTGTGTTGCGCTGTATTTTGATCAGTATTTTGCTGGCCGCGCCGGCGCCGTTTCTGCTGACGGGCATTTTTCATCTGGTGGGCGCGCCGCTCGTCGATGAATGGGTGGGCGCTCTGGCCCAGATTGGCGGCGTTGCCAGCGTGTATTTCGCCACGATGCTGGGCTGTTTTGTGCTGCTGGCTATCGGCACGCTGGCGGCCGTTGCGCTGGCGCCAGCGATGGTCGCGCAGGCCTCCGCGGCTCCGGCAACGCCGCCGTCGGCACGCGCTAAACCTGCCGCGCGCCAGTCGGCCCCCGTCGAGCAGGAAGAGGACGACTGGGACGACGAAGACGATATCATTGACCCCAACGACGGTCGCGAAGATGGCGAGGTCAAATGGTTTAACACCAATAAAGGCTACGGCTTTATTACCCGCGATAACGGCGAAGACGTGTTCGTCCACTTTCGCGCGATTCGCGGTCGGGGACCGCGCATGCTGCACGAAGGCCAGATCGTACGCTATCAGGTGATCAAGAACGATCGTGGCCTGCAAGCCGACGATGTCAGCATTATCGAGTAGCACGACGAGCTATATCAAACGTGCTGTTAGCCTCAAAAACCCCGCTCCGGCGGGGTTTTTTGTGTTGGCGGGCCTGGGGCAAGCAATCAAGCAAAGCGCAAGCGCATCAGCTCGGCCAGTGAATCGTGCCTTCCTCGCCGCTGGGCAATACCTGCAGGAAGCGGTCGGGATCATCGCCGGGGCTCCAGCTACCCGAGCAGCGCACCTTGATGGCCAGCGTTTTGGCAGCACTCTGTGCGGCCTGCTGGTCGCTTGCCCAGGGTGTTTGGTCGCTGTCGAACCACAGGCTGGCAAAGCCGTCGGCGGCGTTTTCCACCAGCAGTACCGGCACCGCCTGCCCGTGGCATGTGCCCTGGGTCCGCCAGCGGCCTTTGCCGGCCGGAGTGAGGGCAGCCGCCCCCAGGGTCTCGTCAAGCCAGGCGTTAAGTGCGGCGACCGGCGTGTGGGCCAGATAAATTTCGATATCGGGGTAGCGTTCCATCAGGCGGGCTCCTGCAGAGGGGCAAATAGCGCTTCAAGGGTGGTTTCGTAAATGCGGCTAAGGGTATCCAGATCGGCGGCGCGAACGCGCTCGTTGACCTTGTGGATAGTGGCATTGAGCGGGCCGAGTTCGACGACCTGTGCGCCCAGCGTGGCAATAAACCGGCCGTCGGAGGTGCCGCCGGACGTGGACAGCGTCGGGCGCTCGCCGGTGACGGCGGCGACCCCCTGCAGCGTGGCGTCGATGAGCGCGCCTGCGGCGGTTAAAAACGGCTCGCCGCTGAGCGTCCAGGCAAGCTCATAGGTCAGCCCGTGCGCATCGAGCAGGGCTTCGGTGCGCGCTTTTAGGTCGTCGTGGGTGATCGCCGTGGAAAAACGGAAGTTGAACACCGCTTCGAGCTCGCCGGGAATCACGTTGTTGGCACCGGCGCCGGCGCGCAGGTTCGAGAATTGAAAACTGGTGGCGGGAAAAAATGCGTTGCCGCTGTCCCAGGGTTCGCGCGTAAGCGCCTCCAGCGCCGGCAGCGCCCGATGGATGGGGTTGCTTGCCAGGTGCGGGTAGGCGACGTGGCCCTGAGTGCCTTTGACCCGCAGCACGCCGCCGAGCGAGCCGCGCCGACCGTTTTTGATCACATCGCCCAGCCGCGCGGTAGACGAAGGTTCGCCGACGATGCAGTAGTCGAGCCGTTCGTGGCGCTCGCGCAGGTGCTCGACTACCGCGCGGGTGCCGTCAACCGCGGGCCCCTCTTCGTCGGCGGTGATGAGAAAGGCGATGCGCCCGGCGTAGTTGGGGTGCGCGGTGACAAAACGTTCTACCGCGGTGACCATGGCCGCCAGGCTACCTTTCATGTCCGCAGCGCCGCGCCCGCAGAGCATGCCGTCGTCATCGATGCGCGGCTCGAACGGCGGGTACTGCCAGCCGCTTTCCGGACCGCTTGGCACCACGTCGGTGTGGCCGGCAAAGGCGAGCACCGGGCCGCGGTGGCCGCGAGTGGCCCAGACGTTTTTCACGTCGCCGAAGGGCAGGCGTTCAATGTGGAAATCGAGCGCCTTGAGGCGTTCGATGAGCAGTGCCTGGCAACCCTCGACGTCGGGGGTAACCGACGGGCGGCGCATCAGCTCAAAGGCGAGCCTGAGCGTCGGCGAGAGGGCATCGGGCTTAGTTATGGGCATGCAGCGCCTCGTTCAGCGCGACGCCACTGTTGTTGGTCAAGCACTCGATGCGGCCGCTTTGCGAGTTGCGCCGCAGCAGCAGGTCGCTGCGGCCGGCGAGTTCGCGAGCTGCCACGCTGCCGGCGTCGTTGCCGTCGGCGTCGAGCAGCGAGACCTTGGCGCCGGCGGTCACGTAGAGCCCCGACTCCACGGTGCAGCGGTCGCCGAGCGGAATGCCGATGCCGGCGTTGGCACCGATCAGGCAGTCCTCGCCGACCTTGATGACAAGGTTGCCGCCGCCGGACAGCGTGCCCATGGTCGAGCAGCCGCCGCCCAGATCCGAGCCCTTGCCCACCATTACGCCGGCGGAAATGCGCCCTTCGATCATGCCCGGGCCTTCGGCGCCGGCGTTAAAATTGACAAAGCCCTCGTGCATCACCGTGGTGCCTTCGCCGAGGTAGGCGCCGAGGCGCACGCGGGCGGCGTCGCCGATACGAACCCCGGAGGGCACCACGTAGTCGGTCATTTTGGGGAACTTGTCCACGCAGTCGACGGAGAAGGGCCGACCGGCCAGGCGCGCTTTCAGCCGCCGCGCGGGCAGCTCGTCGACGTCGATTGCGCCTTCGTTGGTCCAGGCGATATTGCGCAGCAGGCCGAACATGCCGGTAAGATCAACGCCGTGGGGTTTGACCAGCCGGTGCGACAGCAGGTGTAGTTTGAGGTAAACCTCGGGCGCGCTTTGCACCGGCCGGTCGGTTGCCATAAACATCGCCACCAGCGGGCGCCGGCTGACGGCCAGCGCTTCGGTAAGCTCGGCCTGCTGGGGGTGGCCGGCGGCCCTGAGCGCCTCGCCAAGACGCGCGCAATCGTCGGGCAGAAAGCTGACCGCGGCGTTGCCGGCAGGGGCGTCCAGCGCTTGTTTGGCCGCCGCGACAAGGCTCTCGTCCGGGGTTAATAACGGTGCCGGATAGTAGATGTCGAGCCAGTTGCCCTGGGTGTTCTGGGTGCCAATGCCAAGTGCAAAGCTGAGCATAGGGGGCGTCCTTTTGCCATGGGGTGCGTCACGCGCCGTCGGCGGCCGTTACGTCGTTATAGCTGCCGTCTTGGTAGCCAACCCGCAGGGTGGCATCGTCACCGGCGAGCAGCGGGCGCTTGAGCAGGGTCGGGTGCGCGTGCAAAAGCGCGCGAATCTTGCCCCCGCTGTCGCCAGCGGCCGAGTGTTCGAAGGCCTGCCGGTCAGCAGCGGAAAGTTCACGCCAGGTCTTGCTGCGTTTGTTGACGACGTCATCCAGCGCCACGCGCTCAAGGATGTCGGTAAGCAGCGCGTCGGACAGGCCGTCGCGGCGCAGGTCGTGAACGCGGTAGTCCACGCCCCGGGCGTCGAGCGCGCGGCGCGCCTTGCGGCAGGTGTCACAGGTGTTGATGGTATAAAGCGTCAGCATAAAACCTCCGTCAGGGTTATACCCCCAGTACCTCGATTAGCCGTTCGCGCAGGCTGGCCTGGCGGTCGGGATCGGTCAGCGGCTCGCCGGCCTTGGTGGTAATGAAGAAAACGTCTTCCACGCGCTCGCCCAGGGTGGCGATCTTGGCGGCAGACAGCGCGATGTCCTGCTCCATGAAAATTCGCCCCACCCGGGCCAGCAGGCCGGGCCGGTCGGGGGCGGTCAGCTCCAGCAGGGTGCGCTCGTTGCCGGGATCCTGCTCGATCAGCACGGTAGTGGGCACCTTGAAGTGTCTGAGCTTGCGCGGCGTATGGCGACTCACGATGCGTGGGTAGTCGTCGGGATCGTCAAGCTCTTCGACCAGGTGGCGGTGCATTTCTGCGATGCGTTCGGCGTCGCGGATCGCCTGGTGCTGGTTATCCAGTACGATAAAGGTGTTGAGCGTCCAGTTGTTGCGCGAGGTGGCGATGCGCGCGTCGTGGATCGATAGCCCCAGCTGCTCCATGGCCGCGGCGGTGGCGGCAAACAGGTCGTCGACCGAGCGGGCATGGATGAACACCTGGGTGCCGCCGATGGTCATGTCGTCGGGTGGCGCGCTGATCAGCACCAGCGGCAGGTGGGGGGTGCGGTGGGCAAGAATGCCGCGGGTCTGCCAGACGATTTCATCGGGCGAGTACTGGAGGAAATAGTCTTCGCCGAGCGAATCCCACAGCGGGTTGATCTGGGCTTCGCTGACGCCGGCGGCCTGCAGCAGCGAGCGCGCCTCGTCGCGGGTTTCGCGCACCCAGTCGTCGCGGTCGAGCGGGTTTTTCAGGCCGCGGCGGAGCGCGCGCTTGGTTTCGGCGTGCAGCTGGCGCAAAAGCGTGGCCCGCCAGCCGTTCCACAGCGTAGGGTTGGTGGCGTTGATGTCGGCAACGGTGAGCACGTAGAGGTAGTCCAGGCGGATTTCATTTTGCACCGTCAGGGCGAAATCGCGGATGACCTCGGGGTCGGTAATGTCGCGCTTCTGCGCGGTCATCGACATCAGCAAATGGTGCTCGATCAGCCAGCTGGCAAGCTTGGTGTCGTGGTTGGATAGCCGATGGCTATGGCAAAACTGCTCGACGTCGCGGGCGCCGATAATCGAGTGATTGCCGCCGCGACCCTTGCCGATATCGTGGAACAGGCCCACGATCCACAGCACGTCGAGCTTGGGCAGCTTGGGCATCAACGCGGCGGCCACGGCATAGTTCGTTTGCGCTTCGGGCTGGCGGAAGCTGTGCAGCAGCTTGAGCAGTTTAAGCGTGTGGGCATCGACGGTGTAGAGGTGAAACAAGTCGTGCTGCATCAGCCCCACGGCGCGGCCGAACTCGGGCAGGTACTTGCCCAGAATGCCGTAGCGGTTCATCCGCCGTAGCTGGCGCGGCACGTTACCCGACGAGCGCAGTAGCGCCATGAACAGCCGCTGGTGCAGCGGGTTGTCGCGGTAATGGTCGTCGATCTCGTGGCGATGGTCGCGTATCAGGCGGATGGTGTCGGCGCGCACGCCTTCGATCTCGGGGTGCTCGGCCATGAGCAAAAAAAGCTCGAGAAGCGCCTCGGGGTGGTCGCGGAACAGGCTGCGCGAGCGCGCCTGAATATAGCCGCCCTTGGTTTCAAAGCGCGCGTTGAGCCGGGCGGTGGCGAGTGACTGCTCGCCGCGCAGGATGACCTCGTCAAAGTGCTGCAGGAGCATGTCGTTAAGGCCGGCAAGAGCGGTCACGTGACGGTAATAGCGCTTCATGAACTGCTCGACCGCCAGCCGTTCGGCAGTATCCTTGAGGCCGAAAAGCTTGGCGATACTGCGCTGGTGGTTAAACAACAGGCGATCTTCGGCGCGCCCGGCGAGCATGTGCAGGGCGTAGCGCACCTGCCATAAAAACGCCTGGCCCTGGCTTAAAATGCGCAGCTCGGCGTCGTTCATAAAGCCGTTGGCGACAATGTCGGCGTATTTCTCGGTGCCGAAATGGCGCTTGGCGACCCAGCCGATCATTTGAATGTCGCGCAGACCGCCCGGCGAGCTCTTGATGTTGGGCTCGAGGTGATATTCGGAGTTGTTGTAGCGCTGATGGCGGGCAATTTGCTCTTCCCATTTGGCGGCAAAGAAGCGGTCGGCGGGCCACAGGCGACTGGCGTCCAGGCGTTCGCGCATGGCGTTGCGCAGCCGCTCGGGGCCCTTTATCAGGCGCGTTTCCAACAGGTTGGTCATGACCGTGACGTCGGCGGCGGCTTCGCGCTCGCAGTCGGCAAGCGAGCGCACGCTGTGGCCAATCTCAAGGCCGATATCCCACAAAAAGGTGATAAAGGCCGTTAGCGGCTCGCGGTAGGGCGTGTCGTCGTCGTGCTCGAGCAGCAGCAGCAGGTCGATGTCCGAATACGGGTGCAGCTCGCCGCGACCAAAGCCGCCGACGGCGAGCAGGGCGACGCCGTCGTCGGGCCAGGCGTGCTGCTGCCAGGCAATCGCCAGCAGCCGGTCGAGGTGCCAGGCGCGCCCGCGCACCAGGTCGCGGATATCCGCGCCGTCGCGAAAGCGCGCGTCGAGGCGCGTCTGCAGCGTTTCCAGCGCGGCCTTGAACGGCGCGACCGGCGAGCGCGAGCCGGTCAGCTCGGCGCGAAAGGCGTCAAGGTCCAAAAGCGAGGTGTCCGGCACGAACCGGTAGTGGTGAAGGAGCATTAGCGGGTAAGAAAACTCAGGTCTTCGTCGCGGCGCTCGGTCAGCACTTCCACGCCGGTGTCGGTCACCAGCAGGGTGTGCTCCCACTGCGCCGTCAGGCTGCGATCCTTGGTTACCGCCGTCCAGCCGTCGCGCAGCACCTTGGTTTTGTGGCTGCCCACATTGATCATCGGTTCGATGGTAAAGCACATGCCTGCGGCCAGCGTGAGGTCGGCGTCGGGCGCGTAGCCGTCGTAGTGCAGAACCTGCGGCTCTTCGTGAAAGCCGGCGCCGATGCCGTGGCCGCAAAAGTCGCGCACTACCGAGTAGTCGTGGGCTTCGGCGTGGTGCTGGATAATCCGCGCCAGATCGGACAGGCGTACGCCGGGCTTGACCGCGGCCATGCTTTTATACAGGCATTCCTGGGTGACGCGGCTTAGCCGTTCGCCCTGAATGGTCTCGCCGATGACAAACATCATGCTGGAGTCCCCGTGGTAGCCGTCGGCGGTTTTGACGGTGATGTCGAGGTTCATGATGTCGCCTTTCTTGAGCGTTTTGGCGGCGTCGGGAATGCCGTGACAAACCACGTGGTTGATCGACGTGCAGGTCGCTTTGGGAAAGCCGTGGTAGTTGAGCGGTGCCGGGGTGGAGCCGAGCTCGTTGACAATATAGTCGTGGCACAGGCGGTCGATTTCACCGGTGCTGATACCCGCCGTGACGTGAGGGATAATCATTTCGAACACGCTGGCGGCCTGGCGGCCGGCAACGCGCATTTTTTCAATTTCGTCGGGCGTTTTAATCGGAACGTTCATGGACACTCGCTGGCGTTGAAGGTGGAGGGATATAGCCGTAACCACGGTCTGGGCGGTGGCGTACAGGCTACTATATACCTTTGCCGGTACGGGTAGCCGACGGCGCTGATAAAGCGCCGCGACTTCATCTTGGCAGGGAACTATGGTATAAAACCGCGCGCTTTCCTGCAATCGTCCTTCGCGTCTGGTTATTGCCCTGCTGAGGGCTCATAATAGCCGCCGGGGCTTATACCGCCCCGCTGAGGGCTGTTGGTTGATAAACCCCGCTGAGGGCTCAACTATGCCCTTGGCTGGCGCTGGCCAGACGCCGCAAGAAAACGTACCCGTATCGCGCCATTGGCGGCGCGATACATCACTAATTGCAAGCCTTGAAAACACACATGCACCGTCACATGGTCCCGGGTGCCCTTGAGCGCCGTAAGGCGTCACTGGTCGGATCCATGGGGTGCGTGGAGGCCTAACCCGAGTTTCAGGAGTTTTACCATGGCACATGTCAATATGCGTGACCTGCTCAAAGCGGGCGCCCACTTCGGCCACCAGACCAAGTACTGGAACCCGAAGATGAGTCAGTACATCTTCGGTGCGCGCAACAAGATCCACATCATCAACCTCGAGCACACGCTGCCGGCGCTGAACGAAGCGATCGACGTGGTTGAGAAAATGGCCTCGGCCAACAACAAGATCCTGTTTGTGGGCACCAAGCGCAGCGCCAGCAAAATCATCAAGGAAGAGGCCAACCGCGTGGGTCAGCCGTTCGTCAACCACCGCTGGCTCGGCGGCATGCTGACCAACTTCAAAACGATCCGTCAGTCGATCAAGCGTCTGCGCGATCTGGAAGCCATGCGCGAAGACGGCACCTTCGAGAAGCTGACCAAAAAAGAAGTGCTGGTAGCAACGCGCGAGCAGGACAAGCTCGAGCGTTCCATC
The DNA here is from genome assembly GCA_030454225.1 of Vreelandella subglaciescola. GTDB lineage: Bacteria > Pseudomonadota > Gammaproteobacteria > Pseudomonadales > Halomonadaceae > Vreelandella > Vreelandella subglaciescola_A. The sequence continues at coordinate 13,606 of JAKDRW010000019.1, forward strand.
GGCGGCATCAAGGCCATGGGCGGCCTGCCGGACGCGCTGTTTGTGGTTGACGTTGATCACGAGCGTATCGCTATCAACGAAGCCAACAAGCTGGGCATTCCGGTCATCGGCGTGGTGGACACCAACTCCAACCCCGACGGCGTTGACTATGTGATCCCGGGTAACGATGACTCCATCCGTGCGATCCAGATCTATGTCAAGGCGATTGCCGATGCCTGCGGTCGTTCCAAAGAAGACACGCCGGACGAGCTCGTTGAGGCCGCCGAAGGCGCGACCGACGCTGACAGCAGCGCTGCCGCCGCCGAGTAAGGCGACCAAGCGGCCCTGTGTGCCGCCTTGTCTAAGGGGGCCTGGCCCCCTTTTTTCCGCTTTTCATCATTCAGCTAGACTTATTCGAGGTGAATTTCCATGGCAGCTATCAGCGCCTCTCAGGTTAAGGAACTGCGCAAGCGTACCGGTCTGGGCATGATGGAGTGCAAAAAAGCACTCACTGAAACCGACGGTGATATCGACGTCGCGGTCGAAAACCTGCGTAAGAATTCCGGGCTAAAAGCCGCGAAAAAAGCCGACCGCACCGCCGCCGAAGGCGCCGTGGCGACCCGCGTTGCCGACGACGGCAGCTACGGCGTCATGGTCGAAATCAACTCTGAAACCGATTTTGTCGCACGCGACGAGAATTTCATCGCGTTTGCCCGCACCATCGTTGACGCCTTCTTTACGGCGAAAAGCGACAGCGTGGCGACGGTCATGGAAGGCGAACTCGAAACGACTCGCGAGCGCCTGGTGCAGAAAATCGGCGAGAACATCAGCGTCCGCCGCGCCGTCGTGGTTGATGGCGGCGAAGGCCATAGCGTCGGCGAGTACGTACACGGCGGCCGCATCGGCGTGTTGACCGTACTCAGCGGCGGCACCGCTGAGGTGGCCAAAGACGTTGCTATGCACGTCGCCGCGATCAACCCCAGCGTGGCGCGTCCGGACGACATGCCGCAGGCCGAGCTTGACGCAGAGAAAGCGATTATCCTGGCGCAGCCGGATATGGCCGGCAAGCCGGAAAACATCGCTGAAAAAATGGTTCAGGGCCGTCTGAAGAAATACCTGGCGGAAAACAGCCTGACCGAACAGCCGTTTGTCAAGAACCCCGACGAGAGCGTAGCCGAGTACGTCAAGGCCGCCGGCGGTGAAGTGATCGGTTTTACCCGCTTTGAAGTAGGCGAAGGTATCGAAGTCGAAGAAGTCGACTTCGCCAAGGAAGTTATGGAACAGGCTGGCCGTAGTTAAGGTCAGACGCTCCACCGCGTGAGGCGTGCGCATTAGCGCACGCCTTCGCGTATCCGCTCCCCGCTAACCGGGAGCTTTTGCCTATCTGGTGTTTAGGTCTGCTGCAGGAGAGATACCATGTCCCATGAAACGCAAGAACCCCCGACTCCCGCGTCTCTGACACCCCCAAGCTCGACGACGAGCAGTTCGAAGTCAAACTACAAGCGTATTTTGCTCAAGCTGTCGGGTGAGGCGCTGATGGGGGAGCATGAGTTTGGTATCGACCCTAAAGTGCTTGACCGCATGGCGCTGGAAATCGGCCAGCTGGTCGGTATCGGCGTGCAGGTCGGGCTGGTGATCGGCGGCGGCAACTTGTTTCGCGGCGCCGCGCTCAACGAAGCCGGCATGGATCGCGTCACCGGCGACCACATGGGGATGCTGGCAACGGTCATGAATGCGCTGGCCATGCGCGACGCGCTGGAGCGCTCAAACATTCGCTCGCGGGTGATGTCGGCGATTCAAATGAGCGGCGTGGTCGAGCATTACGACCGCCGTTCGGCGATCCGCTACCTGACCTCGGGCGACGTGGTGCTGTTCTCCGCGGGGACCGGCAATCCGTTTTTCACCACCGATTCCGCCGCTTGCCTGCGCGGTATTGAGGTGGACGTTGACGTGGTGATCAAGGCCACCAAGGTGGATGGCGTTTACAACAAGGATCCGGTAAAGCACGCTGACGCGGTAAAGTACGACCAGCTCAGCTACGACGATGCGCTGGATCAAAAGCTCGGCGTCATGGATTTGACCGCTATTTGCCTGGTACGCGACCACAATATGCCGGTGCGGGTATTTGACATGAACAAGCCTGGTGCCCTGTTGAACCTGGTGGTCGGGGGCAAGGAAGGCACGCTGATAAACAAAGGGTAACAAGTGAGGGTTAAAACGTGATCAAAGATATCCACACAGACGCCGAAAGCCGCATGCACAAAAGCGTCGATGCGCTGCACACGAACTTCAACAAGATTCGTACCGGACGCGCGCATCCCAGCATTCTGGACGCGGTGACCGTTGACTACTACGGCGGCGACGTGCCGCTGAACCAGGTCGCCTCGGTCAACGTGGAAGACGCGCGTACGCTGACCATCAGCCCCTGGGAGGGCAGCATGGTGCCAAAAATCGAAAAGGCCATCATGACCGCTGACCTGGGGCTCAATCCGGCCAGCGCGGGTAGCGTGATTCGCGTGCCCATGCCGATGCTGACCGAAGAAACGCGTAAGGGCTACATCAAGCAGGCGCGCAGCGAAGCCGAAAACGCCCGGGTCGCCGTGCGCAACGTGCGCCGCGATGCCAACGGCAGCTTCAAGACGCTGCTCAAGGATAAAGACATCGGCGAAGACGACCAGCGTCAGGGCGAAGAAGGCATCCAGAAGCTGACCGACAAATATATTGCCGACATCGACAAGGCGCTGGCTGCCAAGGAAGACGACCTGATGAAGGTATAGGCGTCAGGGTTGACCCGACGTTACGTCACGGGAAGCGTTGCTTTCCGTGTAGCCTGCGCGCCATTTTTTATGATTGACTCCGGATCCGAGACGCCATGACGCCACCGCAGCTTCCCGAAACACGGCCGGCAAGTGCCGGCGATCCCTGCGTTGCACAGCCTGCGCCTTCATCCGCCCACGTTGCGATTATTATGGATGGCAATAACCGCTGGGCGAAAAAGCGCGGGCTGTCCGGCGTGCGTGGCCACCGTGCCGGCGTCGAGTCGGTGCGTGCGGTGATCAAGCGCGCCGCCGAACGCGGCGTGGGCACGCTCAGCCTGTTCGCCTTTTCCAGCGAAAACTGGAGGCGCCCGACGGCCGAGGTCAACGCGCTGATGGAGCTTTTTTTGATGGCGCTCAAGCGCGAAGTCAAAAAGCTCCACGAGCGCAACGTACGCTTCACGATCCTGGGTGATCGCGGGGCGTTTTCGCATGCGATTCAACAGCATATCGAGCGCGCCGAAACGCTGACACGGGCGAACACCGGGATGCATCTGGTGATTGCCGCCAACTATGGCGGCAAGTGGGATATCGCCTGCGCGGCGCGCCGGCTGGCCGAACAGGTAGCGACGGGCGAGCTTGCCCCCGCTGAGGTAACTGCCGAGCGGCTGGAGCAGGCCATGGCGCAAAGCCAGGTGCCGCCGGTGGATCTGTGCATCCGCACCAGCGGCGAGCAGCGCCTGTCCAACTTCATGCTCTGGCAGCTGGCCTACGCCGAGCTGTATTTTTCCGCGCTGCTCTGGCCGGATTTCGGCGCCGAGGCGATGGACGAAGCCCTTGACGACTTTGCCAGGCGCAAGCGGCGCTTTGGCATGACCCACGAGCAGATAGAGGCCCAGGGTGCTTAAACAGCGGATTATTACCGCAGCCTGGCTGGCACCGTTGGTGCTGGCCGGGCTGTTTGGACTTGAGGACGGCGCGTTTGCGCTGTTTGTCGCTGCCATCGTGCTGCTGGGCGGCTGGGAGTGGACCAACCTGGCGGGCGTGCGCAATGCGCGCCGGCGGGGGCTGGTCGTTGCCGGCCTGGCTGCGGTTATGCTGGCGCTGTGGCTTGCGGGGGCGGCGCATGCGGTTTGGCCGCTATGGCTTGGCACGCTCGGCTGGGCGCTTAACCTCTACTGGGTGTCATGCTACCCCGAAGCCTGCGCCCAGTGGCGCTCGACGCCGCGGCGACTGGGCATAGGGCTGGTTGTACTGGTGCCGTGCTGGGTCGGCTTTAACGTGCTGCGCTCGGGCGCGCCGGGGGGCACCTGGCTGCTCTTCGTGCTGCTGCTTACATGGGCGGCGGATATCGGCGCCTACTTTGCCGGCCGCGCGTTTGGCCGGCGCAGGCTCGCTCCCGGCGTGAGTCCGGGCAAGTCCTGGGAAGGCGTGTTCGGCGGCATGGCGGCCACGGCGCTGTTGGCGCTGGGGTTTGCCGTCTGGCAGTCGCTGGGCGTTCCCACTACCATCGCACTGCTGGTCGTGACTGCCGGCGTGACGTTGGTATCGGTGCTGGGGGATTTGCTTGAGAGTATGCTCAAGCGCCAGCGCCGGATTAAGGACTCTAGCGCGCTGCTGCCCGGCCACGGTGGCGTCCTTGACCGCATCGACAGCCTGACCGCGGCGGTGCCGGTGTTTGCCCTTTTATACCTGCAGGTACTGCCTATATGACCGCCGCCGTTCGCTGCGTGACCGTACTGGGTTCCACGGGCTCCGTGGGTACCAGCACGCTGGATGTGATTGCCCACCACCCCGAACGCTATCGCGTGCACGCGCTGACGGCGCACACCTCCCGCGAGGCGCTGCTGGCGCAGTGCCTGGTGCACCGTCCCGAGGTCGCCGTGCTGGCATGTGAAACCGACGCTGCCTGGCTGCGCGGAGAGCTGCAGGCGGCGGGGGTGACCACTGGCGTTGCCGCCGGCGCCGAGGCGCTGTGCGAGGTGGCCCGCGATGGCGCTGCTGATACGGTAATGGCCGCGATTGTCGGTGGCGCGGGGCTGCTACCGGCGCTTGCCGCGGCGCGTGCTGGCAAGCGCGTGCTGCTGGCCAATAAAGAAGCGCTGGTGATGAGTGGGGCGCTGTTCATGGACGCCGTTGCGGCCTCGGGCGCGACGCTTTTGCCGATCGACTCGGAACACAATGCGATCTATCAGTGTTTACCCGCTAAGCATCGCGGCGGGCTGTCTCGACACGGCGTGTCGCAGCTGCTGCTGACCGCTTCGGGCGGTCCGCTGCGCCACTTGGATAGCGCTGCGCTTGAGCGCGTCACGCCCGCTGAAGCCTGCGCGCATCCCAACTGGTCGATGGGGCGCAAAATTTCAGTCGACAGCGCCACGCTGATGAATAAAGGGCTCGAGCTGATCGAAGCCTGCTGGCTGTTTGACGCTGCCCCTGAGCAGGTGCAGGTGGTTGTGCATCCGCAAAGCGTGGTGCACTCGATGGCGGCCTATAATGACGGCTCGGTGATCGCGCAAATGGGCAACCCCGATATGCGCACGCCGATTGCCTATGGCCTGGCCTGGCCCGAGCGCATCGATGCCGGCGTCAAGCCGCTGGATCTGTTTCAGGTCGCGCGGCTGGATTTTGAGCGCCCCGATGAGGCGCGCTTTCCCTGCCTGCGCCTGGCCCGCGAGGCCATGCTCGCCGGGGGGACGGCGCCTGCCGTGCTTAACGCTGCCAACGAGGTGGCCGTTGAGGCCTTTCTCGATCATCGCCTGGGGTTTGCAGCGATTGCGCGGGTAGTGGAAGACGTGCTTGAGGATCAGCCGATGGCCAAGGCCTTAGACCTCGAGACGATTATCGCGGCCGATCGCCGGGCGCGCGCCGCCGCCGTTCAGCGCGTGACCCACCATGGCGCGTTGCGACGTTAACCCGCGCAGACGCGCGCAGGAGAAAAACACTCGATGGGTCTGATACAGAATATTCTTGCGGTTATCGTGGTGCTGGGACTTTTGATCACGTTTCATGAGTTCGGGCACTTCTGGGTTGCGCGGCGCTGCGGGGTCAAGGTGCTGCGCTTTAGCGTCGGCTTTGGCAAGCCGCTATGGTCGCGGGTGGATCGTCACGGCACCGAGTTTTCCGTGGCCGCCATTCCGCTGGGCGGCTATGTCAAAATGCTCGACGAGCGCGAAGCGCCGGTGCCGCCCGAAGAGCAGCACCGCGCCTTCAACCGCAAGTCTGTCTGGCAGCGCATTGCCGTCGTTGTTGCCGGGCCGGCGGCCAACTTTCTGCTGGCGATTGTTGCCTATTGGATACTGTTTGTGGTGGGTACCACCGTGGTGGTGCCCAAAGTGGGCATGGTGGCGCCGCAGTCGCCGGCCTATGAGGCCGGACTGCGCAATGGCGATGAGCTGACCGGCATACAGGGCGAGGCGGTCAGCTCTTGGGACGACGTTAATCTGGCGCTGGTCGGGCTGATCGGCCACGACGGTGAAATTGCCGTCGAGGCGCGCCCCGGCGACGCTGCCGGGACCCGGCGCTATACGCTGTCGGTCGAAGGCTATCTGGTCCAGCAAAATCCGCCAAGGCCGCTGAAAACGCTGGGTATTACGCCCTGGCAGCCGGCGTTTCCGGCGGTGCTGGGCCAGCTGCTCGACGACGAAGCGGCGGCGCGCGCGGGGCTTGAGTCGGGCGATCGTATCGTTGCCGTTGACGGTGAGGCCATCGACGACTGGATGGCTTTTGTCGAGACGGTGCGCAAGAGCGCCGGACGCGCGCTTGAGCTAAGCGTTGAGCGCGGCGGCGACGCCCGTACGCTGACGCTGACCCCCGGCAGCCAGCGGCTGGACGGCGGCGGCGAAATTGGCTATATCGGCGCCGGCGTGGCGGCGATGGAGTGGCCCGACGAGATGCGCCGAGAGGTGCGCTTTGGCCCGGCTGAGGCCGTGGGTGAGGCGCTGTCGCGCACCGGCGAAATGACCATCCTGACGCTGGACTCGATCCGCAAGATGCTGGTGGGGCTGATTTCGCCGTCTAATTTGTCGGGGCCGATCACGATTGCCAAGATTTCAGGCGATTCGGCGCGGGCAGGGCTCGACGCCTTTGTGGGCTTTCTGGCGTATCTTTCCATCAGCCTTGGCGTGCTCAATCTGCTGCCGATTCCGGTGCTCGACGGCGGGCATTTGCTTTACTATGTCGTCGAACTGGTGCGGGGGCGTCCGGTTTCCGAGCGGGCCCAGGGCGTAGGGCTGCGCATTGGCCTTGCCATGGTCGGCACGCTGATGCTGATGGCGCTGTATTTTGACCTGATGCGCCTGTGGTAATGACGCGTGTAAAGGCGGGGTGCCTTGTCATCTGCCTGCACAAATGTATATGGTGCCTGTCTGACACGGTGGGCAGACCAACGCGAGCGAACTGACTGCATGAAAATAAAGACCCTAGGAATGGCGGCATTTTTGCTGGCCGCGGCCGGTAGCGCCCAGGCACAACCCTTTGACGTTTCCGATATTCGTGTAGAAGGACTCAAGCGGGTATCAGCCGCCTCGGTTTTTAATGCCTTTCCGGTAAGCGCAAGCGATACGGTAAGCGAAAGCGAGCTGGCCGATGCTGCTCGCGAACTGTTTGCCACCGGCCTGTTTGACGACGTATCGCTGGCCCGCGAAGGCGACGTGCTGGTGATCAAGGTTATCGAGCGGCCGACGATTGCCCGGCTTGATATCAGCGGCAACAAGCAGATCGATGAAGACGATTTGCGCAAAGGGCTCACCGAGGCCGGGCTTGCCGAAGGCCAGGTGCTGGAGCTTTCTACGCTGGAAGAAATCCAGCGCGAGCTGGAAAACGTTTACCAGGCGCAGGGGCGCTACAGCGCGCGCATCGACGCCAACGTCGAGGACATCGACGACGGCCGCGTGCAGGTCAATATCGCTATTAATGAAGGCGAAGTGGCCAAGATTCGCCAGATCAATATCGTCGGCAATAATGCCTTTGACGACGATACCCTGCGCAACCTGTTCGAGCTTGAAGACAAGCCGGGCCTGTTTTTTGGCTGGTTCTCAAACGACGAATATTCGCGCGAAGCGCTGGCCGGCGATATCGAGCGGCTACGCTCGTATTATCTGGACCGCGGCTACGCCAATTTTGAGGTGGCCTCGACGCAGGTGTCCATCGGGCCGGAAAAAACCGATATCTACATTACCCTGAACGTGGACGAGGGCGAACAGTACCGTATCGGCAGCATTCGCTTTGCCGGCGACATGACTCTGGAGGATAGCGAGGCGCGCGACCTGCTCGAAATCGAAAGCGGTCAGCAGTTTTCGCGCAGCAAGCTCAATGCCTCGACCGAAGCGCTGCGCAAACGGCTGGGCGCCGAAGGCTTTGCCTTTGCCGAAGTTCGCGGCATGCCCGATATGAACGAGGACGGCACGGTAGACCTGGTGCTCGACGTCAAACCCGGCGAGCGCACCTACGTTCGCCGCATCGAGTTCAAGGGCAATACCACCACCCAGGATGAGGTGCTTCGCCGCGAAATGACCCAGATGGAAGGCGCGCCGGCCTCCACTGACGAGATCACCCAGTCGCGCCAGCGCCTCAACCGCCTCGGGTTTTTCAGCCAGGTCGAAGTCGATACCCAGCGCGTGCCCGGCGAGCCCAACAAACTCGACGTCACCTACGAAGTGGAAGAGCAGCCGTCGGGGTCTGTCTCTGCCAGCATCGGCTTTTCCCAAAGCGCCGGGGTGATCTACGGCGCTTCGCTGTCGCAGGACAATTTTCTGGGGACGGGCAACCGCGTCAATCTCGGCGCCCAGCGCAGCGATACCTTTACCAGCGTCAACTTCGGCTTTACCGACCCGTACTGGACGATCAACGGCGTGTCGCGGGGCTATAACGTTTTTTACCGCGAAACCGACTACGAAGATTCGGATATTTCCACCTACTCAACCGATGCCTTTGGTGCGGGTATCAACTTCGGCTATCCGATCAGCGAGCTTTCAAGGCTTAACTTTGGCGCCAGCGCCGAAGACCTCAAGGTCAAGACCTACTCCGATACGGCGTCAGAAATTGAGCGCTACGTCGATGATGAAGGCGCCAGCGCGCAGACCGTGAAGCTTACGGCCAGCTGGACGCGCAACAACCTCAACCGCGGCGTCATGCCTACCGACGGCAGCTACCAGCGCGTGTCGCTGGAAACCGCCGCGCCCGGCAGCGACGTCAGCTACTACAAGCTGCGCGCCCGCGCCCAGCAGCTGTTTGCGCTGGACGACGACGACCTGTGGTCGCTGAAGTTTACCGGCAACCTGGGCTACGCGGACACCGCCGGCGGCAGCGATCCCTACCCGTTCTATGAGAACTTCTATGCCGGCGGGCTGGGCTCGGTGCGCGGCTTTACCTCGAACACCCTGGGTCAGCGCACCACGCCCCAGCGCGATGGCGGCCGCGACCGTACCCTGGGGGGCAACGCCCTGATCGAAGGCAGCGCCGAAGTGCTGTTTCCGATGCCGTTTGTGGAAAATCAGGACTCTATGCAGACCTCGCTGTTTGTGGATGCCGGTAACACCTTTCTAACCTCCTGTTACGACGTGCTTGACGACGATCGTGACCGTCAGAACTGTAGCTCGGGTGTTGACCTGGGCGACCTGCGCTACAGCGCAGGGGTCGGCCTTTCCTGGCTGACGCCGGTAGGGCCTTTGACCTTCAGCGTGGCCAAGCCGCTCAATGATGAAAGTGACGACGACACCGAGTTTTTCCAATTCTCGCTGGGCCAGACGTTTTAATCCAACGCCATGACCGCTTTTCGCTACGCTCAGCGCCGTGCTGACTCATGCGTTCAAGCAGCCCGGGCGTATCAACTCGGGCGTACGAGCTTGGTCGTACCAACAAGGAGTGATGTATCATGCGTAAACTGATAGCGGCGGTAGCGTTATCTGGCGCCATGGTGCTGCCGGCATACGCCGCAACAGCAGAAGTGGCGGTGCTTGACTGGCGTGCAGCGCTGATGAATACCGAGTCGGCACAAACTTCCCTGAGTCAGCTGGAAGGCGATATTGGCAGCCAGCAAAGCGAGGCCAAAGGCCTGGGCGACGAGCTGCAGAATCTTCAGCAGCGTTTGCAGGATGACGGCGACGTGATGTCGGATGCCGAGCGCCAGCGGCTGATAAACGAGCTGCAGGAGAAGGGCAGCCGCTTTGAAACGCTGCGCCGCGAAGTGCTGACCGCGCAGCAGCGCTCGGAAAAGCGCTTCCTCGAGCAGGCGGAACCCAAGCTCGAGCGGGCCGTCGACAAAATTATCGATCGCCACGGCATCGACATTCTCGTTGAGCCTCAGGGCGTATTGCATTCCTCCATGGACCTGCCCAACCTTACTGATGAGGTGACGCAGGAATTCAATTCATTGAATTAATTTTATCCGGTGCGGCATGGCCGTATCGCTAGCATTTCTGGGCTCTTATGACGCATGCTTCCCACTCTCTGACTCTTGCGGATATCGCCCGCCATTTGGCTGTGCCCCTGAGCGGCAACGGTCAAACGCGCATTCGCGGGTTGGCAACGCTGAAAGACGCAGAACCCGACCAGATCGCGTTTCTGACCAACCGCGCCTACCTCAAAGACCTGGCCACGACCCGCGCCGGCGCCGTTTTGCTGCACCCGCAGCATGGCGAGACGTGCCCGGTGGTACGTTTAGAGCTGGAAAATCCCTACCTGGGCTATGCCCGGCTTTCGCAGCTGTTTGATCCGCTGCCGGCGCGCGACCAGCCAGGTATTCATCCGACGGCGGTGGTCGCCGCTGACGCTTCCCTGGGCGAAGGCGCGTGCGTGGCGGCCAACGCCGTCATCGAGTCGGGCGTGGTGCTCGGGGCGCGTGTAGTAGTCGGCCCGGGCAGCGTGGTAGGCGCCGACAGCCAGCTGGGCGACGATACGCGGCTGCATGCCAACGTTACGCTGTGCCATGGAGTGGTGATTGGCAAGCGGGCGATACTCCACAGCGGCAGCGTGATTGGCGGCGACGGCTTCGGCTTTGCCCACGACGGCGGGGCCTGGCACAAAATCGCCCAGCTCGGCGGCGTGGTGCTGGGCGACGATGTGGAAGTCGGCAGCTGCTCAAGCATCGACCGCGGAGCGCTGGGCGATACCCTGATTGGCGATGATGTCAAAATCGATAGTCAGGTACAGATCGCCCACAACGTCCAGATCGGCGAGCACAGTGCGCTGGCCGGCTGTGTGGGCATTGCCGGTTCCACGCAGGTGGGCAGGCACTGCATGCTGGGCGGCGGGGTCGGGCTCTCGGGCCATTTGACGCTGTGTGACGGCGTGCAGGTCACCGGCATGAGCCTGGTGACCAATTCTATCCATGAGCCGGGCGTATATTCCTCGGGTACCGGCGCCATGGCCAACTACCAGTGGCGCAAAAACGCGGTGCGTTTCAAGCAGCTGGACGATATTGCCAAGCGACTGTCGCGGCTGGAAAAGCATCGTTAGTGCAGGGATGCCGCTTGTTTTCACGGTGGAACGCTTGAGGGCGCTGAATAGCGCGTTATAATCCACTGCTTTTTTCCCGGCGGGAGCGCTGGAGCCACCCGGGATTGCCCGGGTGTTTTGTCATTTAGAGGTCGCTACGATGGTTATGGATATCAACGAAATTCGCGAATATTTGCCCCACCGATACCCGTTTTTACTGGTGGATCGGGTAACGCAGCTGGTCGAAGGCGAAACTATCGTGGCGTACAAAAATGTCAGCATCAACGAGCCGTTTTTCAACGGCCATTTCCCCCACCACCCGATTATGCCCGGCGTGCTGGTGGTTGAAGCGCTCGCCCAGGCCTGTGGCATTCTAGGGTTTAAAACCGTCAACAAGCGCCCGGCCGACGGCTACGTCTACTACCTCGTGGGCAGCGATAAAGTGCGCTTCAAGCGCCCGGTCATGCCCGGCGACAAGCTCACGCTTGAAGCCAACGTGATCCGCGGCAAGCGCGGTATCTGGAAGTTTGCCTGCCGCGCCATGGTCGACGGCGAGCTTGCCTGCGAAGCCGAAATCACCTGCGCCGAGAGGAAGGTAGCTTGATTCATCCCACTGCCTTGGTTGACCCGTCGGCGTGTCTCGCCGGTGACGTTGAGGTTGGCCCGTTTAGCGTCATCGGCGCCGACGTCACCATCGGCGCTGGCTCCGTCATTGGCCCCCACGTAGTGATCAAAGGCCCGACGACGCTCGGGGCACGCACGCGTATCTTTCAGTTTGCCTCGGTCGGTGAGGACTGTCAGGACAAGAAGTACGCCGGCGAGCCGACCCGGCTGGTGATGGGCGACGATAACGTTATCCGCGAAGGCGTGACCCTGCACCGCGGCACGGTGCAGGATCGCGGTGAAACCACCGTCGGTTCGCGCAACCTGCTGATGGCCTACGTTCACGTCGGCCACGACTGCCTGATCGGCGACGACTGCATTCTGGCCAACCAGGTGACGCTTGCCGGGCATGTGACGCTAGGTGATTTCGCGATTATCGGCGGGATCTCCGCGGTTCACCAGTTCTGTCATTTCGGCGAGCACGCCATGGCCGGCGGCGGTTCGATCATCACCAAAGATACCCCCGCGTATATCATGATCAACGGCAACCCCGCCCAGGCGCACGGGCTGAATGCGATAGGCCTCAAGCGCCGCGGTTTCAGCCGCGAGGCGATCAAGGGGCTGAGCGATGCCTACAAGTTGGTGTATCGCCAGGGGCTGACCGTTGAGCAGGCGCTCAGCGCCATGCGCGAGCGCTACTCGCTTGCCGAAGTGGAACACTTTGCCGCCTCGATTGAAGGCTCGACGCGCGGCATCGTGCGTTAACCAGCGAGGCCTGTCATGGCGCTGACGCGCATTTACATCGTTGCCGGCGAGCTGTCCGGCGATATTCTCGGCGCCGGGGTGATGCGCGCGCTCAGGGCGCGCCACCCGGATCTTGAGTTTCGTGGTATCGGCGGCCCGCGCATGCTCGCCGAAGGTATGCACAGCTGCTTTGCGCTGGAAACGCTTTCGGTCATGGGGCTGGTGGAGGTGTTCAAACATCTGCCCGAACTGCTGCGCGTGCGCCGCGCGTTGAAAGCCGACGCGCTGGCCTGGCAACCCGACGTGATGCTGGGCATTGACGCGCCGGATTTTAATCTGGGGCTCGAGCGCGCGCTGCGCGACGCGGGTATTACCACCGCGCACTACGTCAGCCCCTCGGTGTGGGCGTGGCGCCAGGGGCGAGTGAAGGGCATTGCCCGCGCGGTCGATACGATGCTTACCCTGCTGCCGTTTGAAGCCGAGTTCTACCGCGAACACCGCGTTCCGGTAGCGTTCGTGGGGCATCCGCTGGCCGACGAGATGGCGCTTGAAAATGACCGCCAAGCCGCGCGTGAGGCGCTGGGACTTGTGCCCGGGGCGCTGACGCTGGCGATTTTGCCGGGTTCGCGGGCCAGCGAAATCCGCTTTCTGGGGACGACGTTTCTAGCCGTCGCCGAGGCGCTGTGCCACCGCTTTGAAGCGCTGCAGGTAGTGATTCCCGCGGCGAGCCCTGCGCGGCGCGACGAGCTTGCCGTACTCTTGGCCGCGCACCCGGCGCTTGCCGCGCGGGTGACGCTGATCGACGGCCAGTCGCGCGAAGCGATGGTGGCAAGCGATGCGGTGCTGCTGACCTCGGGCACCGCCGCGCTTGAAGCCATGCTGTGTCACCGCGCGATGCTGGTGGCGTACAAGATGGCGCCGGCAACCTACTGGCTGGCCAGCCGATTGGTGAAAACGCCGTGGATTTCGCTGCCGAATCTCATTGCCCGCGAGGCTATCGTACCCGAGCTGATACAAAACGCCGCTACCCCCGAGGCGATTGTCGAGTCGCTGTCGACGATGCTGGATGACGCCGATGAGCGCGCCGCGCTGGAGGCGCGCTTTGCCACTATGCACGCCGAGCTTCAGCGCGGTGCCAGCGCTCGCGCGGCAGACGCGATCGAGGCGCTGGCGGCGGGTCGTGCGCTTAATCAGGAGCGGCCATGAGTCGCGTCAAGCAAAGAGCGGGGGTAGTACGCAAGTTTGCCCCGCTTGACATTGCCTATCGGGGCGAGCGGCTGGCCGGCGTGGATGAGGTTGGGCGCGGCCCCCTGGTCGGCAGCGTGGTGGCCGCCGCGGTGATACTCGACCCGGCGCGGCCGATTGCCGGACTGACCGATTCCAAAAAGCTCAGCGCGCGGCGCCGCGAAGCGCTGGACATCGAGATTCGCCGGCACGCGCTGGGGTTTGCCGTGGCCGAGGCCAGCGCGGCCGAAGTGGATGCGCTGAATATTTACCACGCCACGCATCTGGCCATGCGCCGCGCCATTGACGCGCTTAACCCCGCAGCGGAGTATCTGTTGGTGGACGGCAATCGCCTGCCGGGGCACGCGCTTCCGGGCCAGGCGGTAGTCAAGGGCGACGCCCGCCACGCGGCCATCGCCGCCGCCTCGATACTCGCCAAGGTGGCCCGCGACGCCCAGATGCTTGAGCTCGACGCGCGCCACCCCGACTACGGCTTTGCCCGCCACAAGGGCTACCCTACACGGGTACATCTGGACGCCCTTGGACGCCTGGGGGCGCTTCCCGAGCACCGTCGCAGCTTCGCCCCGGTGGCTCGCCAGCTGGCGCTTATCTAGGTTGTTGCGTCATTTTTTGCGTCACCGCGGCCGGCGGTTGGCCTTCCCCGTGCCTTTCTTTTCCTGCGTTTTGTCGAGGCTATCATCGAGACTCCCATGACAGTTCCCTTTGTTCATTTGCGCGTTCACAGCGAGTTCTCTCTAGTCGACGGCCTGATCAAGCTGAAGTCGCTGGTGCATACCACCGCCGAGCGCGAGATGCCGGCGCTGGCGCTGACCGATGAAACCAACCTGTTCGGGCTGGTCAAGTTCTACACCGCCGCCCAGGGCGCGGGGCTCAAGCCGATCATCGGCAGCGATGTGTGGCTGGCCAACCCCCACGACGAAGCGCACCCGTACCGGCTGACGCTGCTGGCGATGAACGACGTCGGCTACCGTAACCTGACCGAGCTGATTTCCCGCGGCTGGGTAGAGGGCCAGCGCCAGGGCCGTGCGCTGTTGGACAAGCGCTGGGTGCTTGAGCAAAGTGCCGGGCTGATTGCGCTGTCCGGCGGTCGCGAAGGCGACGTTGGCCGCCATCTGCTCAGCGATCATGAGCGCGATGCCCGGGCGCTGCTGGCCGAATGGCAGGCGGCGTTTCCCGAGCGCTTTTATCTGGAGCTGACGCGCACCGGCCGGCCGCTGGAAGAGGACTGCGTGCACCAAAGCGTCGCGCTGGCGCTTTCTACCGGCACGCCGGTGGTGGCGACCAACGACGTGCGCTTTCTTGAGCGCGACGACTTCTGGGCGCACGAAACCCGGGTGGCCATCGGCGAAGGCAAGGCGCTCGATGACCCGCGCCGCGACAACAAATACACCGAGGAGCAGTACCTTAAAAGCCCCGCCGAAATGGCCGAGCTGTTTGCCGACATTCCCGAGGCGCTGGAAAACAGCGTGATGATCGCCAGGCGCTGCAGCGTCGACGTGCGTCTGGGCGAAATCTTTCTGCCCGAGTTTGAAATCCCCGACGGCCTGACCCAGGACGAATTCTTCCGCAAGGTCTCCCACGACGGGCTGACCCAGCGGCTGGACTTTCTTTATCCCGCCGAGACCCACCCCCGCGAGGGCGACGCCTACCGCGAGATCGACGCCCGCTATCGCGAGCGGCTGGACTTCGAGCTCAACATCATTCTGCAAATGGGCTTTCCCGGCTACTTCCTGATCGTCATGGACTTTATCCAGTGGGCCAAGGATAACGACGTACCGGTGGGGCC
>JAKDRW010000020.1 GCA_030454225.1 Vreelandella subglaciescola
TTTTCCAGTACCGACCAAGGTGAGAGGAGAATACAGTGAGTGACGACAGTCTTTTTCGTTTTGAATGTATAACGTTAAACGCAAACGATGCCTTGCTGTGCGATTAAAATGTGCGTCACACCCCATCTTTCACTGCAGGGAAGGATCCTCCTGAAATAACCGTCGGCAAGGAATTCTTTTGGACGAAAACACCATAAAAGAGACACAAGAAGATGAAACTGCTTGGTATGTTGTCCAATGCAAGGCCGGTGAAAGCTTTCGTGCCGCTGAGAACCTAGCCAACCAGAACTTCCACGTCTTTCATCCGGTGCTCGAGCGTAAGCGGCGCAGGGGCGGCAAGCTGGCCACCGTGAGCGAGCCAATGTTTCCGTTTTATCTATTCATTCGGCTGGATCAGATCAGTAGCAATTGGCGTCCGATCCGCTCTACCCGCGGGGTACTGCGTGTTGTCAGCTTTGGTTATGTGCCAGCGCCGGTGCCGGACGCGCTGATCGAGCAGCTGCAGCACTGCCCGCATCGCTCAGATGGTGTACACACCCGCTTTAACCCGGGCGATCGTTTCCAGATCGCTGATGGGCCTTTTAAGGGTCTTGAAGCCGTATTCCAGTATGCTAAGGGCACCGAACGTGCCGTAGTTCTTTTAAATATGCTGCAGCATCAACGCTCTATCGAACTCCCCAGCGAACACTTGTTGTGAGTGAGTCTACGAGTTAATGGCGATCACGTTGTTCCTGTTAAAGCGTCTCGCTTCCCGCTAGCACGTAGTACCTGCCGTGTGACTGCCTCATCGAGGATGCCGCGGCGGGCCTCTATCAACGTTAGCCACTGTCGTGCCCGAGTGAGGCCGGTATACACCAGCTCCCGGGTGAGTACAGGGCTTGGACGGCTGGGCAGCAGTAGGGCGGCATGACGAAACTCCGAGCCCTGTGACTTATGTACCGTCATGGCAAATACGGTCTCGATGGCGTCCAGCCTTGAGGGCAGCACCCAACGGATGAGCGTCTCCGGGTCGCCCGTGGGAAACGCCACGCGAAGCCGTGTCTCGCCGGCTTCCATGACCTCAAGCGCGACGCCGATGTCGCCGTTCATCAGCTTCAGCCCGTAGTCGTTTTGCGTCACCATCACTGGGCGGCCTTCAAACCAGCCGTGCTCAAGGGTGGCATCGCTTGCCTCGATCAGCTTTGCCTGGCGCAGCGTTTTCCCTACCCGCAGATTCAGCCCCTCAATACCCCAGACGCCCTTGCGCAGAGCGCAAAGCAACTGGAAGTCTCCATAGGCGCCGAGTACTGCGACGGCCCAAGCAGTGTAATCCTCAGTATGTAGCGTAAAATCAGCCTCTCGGTGTGGCCGTTGGGTTTGCATGACGTTCAAATAGTGACGATAGCCTGCCGGCTGGGCGGTAGCGGCCTGGGCGTCGTGGGGCGCGCCGCCGTCCAGCACCAGTGGCTTGAGCGCCGAGTCACTCTCGCCGTCAAGTACCAGGTGGCGCAAGTCGGCGTAGCCCTGGCTCAGTACGGTGCGGACCTCGTCAGGTGCCGAGCGGTTGACCGCCTGGGCCAGCTGCCCAATACCGCTTTGGGCATCAAAGCGGTAGCTTTCGTGCAGCATGGCAATCGCCTGATCCAGCGGCTGTCCGTCTGGATCAACGTAGCCTTCGGGCAACAGCTGACCGGTGGCCTGCTCAAGCCACTGGGCGGTGTTGGGTGTGTAGTGGCCGGCGTCGGCGCGATGACACAGGTCGCCCAGGATCGCTCCGGCCTCCACCGAGGCCAGCTGGTCCTTGTCGCCCAGCAGCACCAGCCGGGTACGCGCCGGCAGGGCGCTGAGCACGGCGGTGAGCATTTCGATATCGACCATGGACGCTTCGTCGATCACCAGCACGTCAAGGCTCAAGGGATTGTCGGCGTGATGGCGAAAGTGGCGAGTATCCGGCCGGGCGCCGAGCAGCCGGTGGAGGGTCGTTACCGCTAAAGGAATGGTGGCGCGTAGCGTCTCATCAAGCGGTAGGCTGCCCACCTGATGGGCGATGGACTCGCTAAGCCTGGCAGCGGCCTTGCCCGTGGGGGCGGCCAGATGAATATCCAGCGGCGTGATGCCGGCATCACGCTGGCGTGTCTGTAACAGCGCCAGTAGACGCACCACGGTGGTCGTCTTACCGGTACCGGGGCCGCCCGTAATGATGGCAAAAGAGCGCTGGGCGGCAAGCGCGCAGGCGGCCCTTTGCCAATTGAAGGTGCTCGTGTCCGGCTCGCCAAACAACGTATCCAGGGTGGTGCGGATCAGCGCGGCGTCTTTCCCGAGGGCGTTTGAATCGGCGCGCGCCAACCGGCGGCCAATGTCTGTATGCAGGCTTTGTTCGTACTGCCAGTAACGGCGTAGGTAAAGCCTTGTAGTGCGGCCGTCGTCTACGCGTACCAACGGCGAGTTGCCGGGGCCGTGGCCCACCAGGTCGACGTGTTCAAGAGCGCTCTGCCATTCGTTCAGAGTCAGCGTTGCCAGCACTTCTTCGGGCAAGGGCGGTGGGTCGCTCATGGCGTCGCCTTCCGGCGGCAGTGAAAGCGCTAGATTGGGTTCGGCAAGCGTCGCGGCAAGGTCCAGGCAGACGTGACCGTGGCCCAGCTGATGGCTGGCCAGGGCCGCGCCCAGAAGTAAAAGTGGCGGCGTGTTCTCAACCTCGGCGTCAAGAAAGCGCACCAGCGCCCGGTCCAGCCCCCGCAGCCAGTCACGTGCCACCCAGCTTTCCAACAGGTCGAGCAGCGCTTGGGTATCGCCCAGTGCCGGATGGGCGCTGTCGTGAATTGCATCATCGGGTTGGCTCATCGGCGGGCCTCCTGGCGAGTGGCTTGAGGGGAGAATAGGTTGTCCAGCGCTTTAACCAGCGAAGCGGTAGCAGGTTCCGCGTGAACGCCCCGGGCCGGCGTGCGACTGCCGCGTAAAAACACGGTCATGGCACCGCCTAGGTGGTGGGTGGGGTCGTAGTCAGGCTGGCGAGCTTTGAGTAGCCGGTGCATAGCCAGCAGGTATAGCGCCGACTGCACGTCGTAACGTTTGTTCAAAAGCGCCCGGCGCATGGCCCCGGGGGTGTAGGCCTCGTCGTTATGGCCCAGATAGTTGGATTTCCAATCGAGCACGTAAAACCGTCCCTTATGGGCAAAGACCAGGTCGATAAAGCCCTTGAGCATGCCGTTGAGCGTGTCGCGCTCAAGGGCCGGGCGCTCGACCCCGGGCAGCAGATGCGCGCACACGATACGGTCGAGGGTGCGAGTGTCGACATGACTGGCGGCAAACCAGAACTCCAGCTCCACCTGATAGTCGCCAAGCTCGGCAAGCGTTACGGCGGAAGGCTGTGCGTCCGCCGGCGTGGGCAGCGGCAGCGCGGCGGTAGCCAGCTCGCCTAGCCAGCCGGTGAGCACGTCGTGCCAGTGCTGCCAGCCGCGCAGCTGCAGGCGGCGGCGCAGGGTGTCGTCCAGCGCCTCGGCGTTGTTAAAGGCGGCGGCAAAGCCTTCGCGCCCGGCCCATTCCAACAGCCCGTGCAGAAAGGTGCCGGGCCCCGGCCCGCGGGGGAAGCGGTGCAGGTGGGCGGCGGCGTCGCTGTGCGACTCGGCGTCCTGGGGCTCGTCCAGCACTTCAAGCGCGGTGGCGTCCCGGGCGGTGGCCGGCTCGGCGGCTGCGGGTGATATATCGACGGGACGGGTCAAGGTACCGGACAACGCAAGGGCTGAGTAGCTGGCAATCCACCAGTGCTCCTTGGCCCTGCGCTCGGGGGTGCGTGCCGGGGCCAGTGCGGCCGCGTCGGCTGGCGGGGTAAACCCCTCGTCGGTGGCCTCAGGTGCCGGCTCAACCGCGATAGCGCTGCCCTCAACCAGCGCTTCCAGCCCGCTGTCTTCAATTTCCAGGCCACCCAGCAGGTGCTCAATGGCGCTGCCGTGGCTGTGTTCGCCGTTGTTGCTCTCCTTGAGCGAGGCGAGGCCCAGCCACACGGCGTGGCGGGCGCGGGTCAGCGCGACGTAAAGTTTGCGCATGTCCTCGCCCAGGCGTTCGCGGTCGGCGGTGACGAGCGTGGCGTCGTCTACGCGCAGGCTGAGCTTCGGCGTGCCGTCGGCAGCGTGCCAGCGCAGCGGCACGTCGCCTTTGCTGATCGGACGGTGGCTGGCGATAAACGGCAGAAACACCAGCGGGTACTCAAGCCCCTTGGACTTGTGAATGGTGACCACCTTGACCAGATCGGCGTCGCTTTCCAGCCGCAGCCGGTGGCTGTCGCCGTAGCCGTCCGGATCGGCCATGGCATCACTGAGAAAGCGTAGCAGGGCATGTTCGCCGTCGAGCTCTTGGCTTGCCTCCTGTAAAAGCTCACCCAAGTGCAGAAGGTCGGTCAGCTCGCGTTCGCCGCTGTCGCCCGGAGCATTCTGGCCCAGCAGACGAGCCGGCACGGCAAAATCCACCATGATCCGGCGCAGCAGCGGTAACACCCCCTGGCGCTGCCAGAGGCGGTGGTAGTCGCCGAAGCGCTGGACCTGGGCCTCCCAGGCCAGTTCGTCATGCTGGAAGCGGTCAATCTCGGCAAAGCTTAGCCCCAGCGCCGGGGTGGCGAGCGCTGCGCGCACTCGGGCCTGCGCCTGGCGCGAGCTTGCCAGCGGCTCGCTGCAGGCAGCAAGCCAGTGGGCGACCTGAGCGGCCATCGTTGAACTGAAGACCTTGTCCTTGTCCGACAGGTAGACACTTTTCACGCCGCGCCGGGCAAGCTCACGGCGGATTAGCCCGGCTTCCGTGCCGTTGTTGACCAGTACCGCCATGTCCGAGGGTCTGAGCGGCGTTAGCGTGTCGCCGTCGTCAAAGCCCGCCTGCTTAGCCTGGCCGGCGTTAAGCAGGTGGACCATATGGCTGGCGCAGCTCTTTGCCAAGGTGTCCTGGTAGGCACCTTTGCCCAGCGGCTTGCCGTTGTCGCTGTCCAGACGCCAGAGCGTCATGGCATCCACGGCTTTGCCGTCAAGGGTCAGCGTGTCTGCCCGGCCCCGGGCGCTGACCGGCGTAAAGGGCAGCGGATCGTCGTTGCCGTCGCGGAACAAGAATGCACCGCTTGCGTTAGCGTCGGCCGGGTTGTCAGCATAGCGAAAGCAGTGATTGACGGCATTAACCATCGCCTCGCTTGAGCGGAAGTTTTTGCCCAGCGTTACGTGGCGGCCGACGGTGTCCCGACGGGCCTGGAGATAGGTGAAAATATCCGCCCCGCGAAAGGCGTAGATGGCCTGCTTGGGATCGCCAATGAGCATGATCGCGCGATCTTTGGCGGGGGTGGCGATGTCGTAGACCGCGTTGAAAATGCGGTACTGCACCGGGTCGGTATCCTGAAACTCGTCGATTAACGCGACGGGGAACTGGCAGCGAACCTGCTCGGCGAGTGCGTCGCGGTTGGCCCCGCGCAGCGCGCGATCCAGGTGCGTGAGCAGGTCGTTGGGGCCCATTTCGGCACGGCGCTCTTGCTCGCGCTCAAGGCGCGCCCGACACCAGTGCACGGCGTGGGTCAGCAGAGCCGCCTCAGGCTCGGGCAGTTGCTTAAGCGCGGCAGGCAAGGCGGCAACGGCGGCCCAGGCTTCGGGAAAAGGCGGCTCGCCGTCCTTCCAGATCTCGGCCATGCCATCCGGCGTCAGGCGCTTCCAGGCGGTGTCTGTGAGCGCCGGCTGATCAATGGCGTCGTTCTCACACCATTCGCGCAGCGCGCCGAGCCAGTTTTTGCGGCTATCGGCCCGGAGCTTGCGGCCGTCAAACGCCTTGCGTTTGGCGGCGTCGTCAAGCGCCGGCTCCATTTCATCGAGCATGGCAGGCCAGGGGGCTTTCAGCTCGTTGAGCAGCCGGATGCGCTCTTTTCGCGCGTGTTGCAGGGTCTCGACGGGGGGCTGCGCTTCGGGTAGCGCTTCGCTTTCGTTCAATAGCTTGCCAAGCGCTGCGTACAGGTCTTCCGGCGAGGCCCAATAGCTGCTGATTTGGCCCAGGGTGTCGGCATCCAGCGGATAATAAAAGCAGCGCCAGTAGTCGCGCACCACGTCCTGCTCAAGCTCGCGCTGGTCGTGCTCAAGCTCCAGGGCAAAGAGGCTGCCGCTGTCAAAGGCGTGCTCGCGCAGCATGCGATAGCACCAGCTGTGGATTGTCGACACCGCGGCCTCGTCCATCCACTCGGCGGCCAGCGCCAGGCGGCGGGCGCAGGCCGTCCAGGCGTCACGCGAATACTGTGCGCGAAGTTCAAGCAGCAGAGTGTCGTGAGGGCTTTCATCACCGGCGTCAAGAAACGCCGTGGCGGCCTCCACCAGCCGCCGGCGAATGCGTTCGCGCAGCTCTTGGGTGGCGGCGTTGGTGAACGTCATCACGAGTATTTCCGGCGGCGTCAGTGGGCGTATAAAAGCGCTGTCATCATCCGGGTGACTACCGCCCAGCACCAGGCGCACGTACAAAAGGGCAATGGTGAAAGTTTTGCCGGTACCGGCGCTGGCTTCGATCAGGCGGCTGCCGTGTAGCGGCAGGGTCAGCGGGTCGAGCATGGCGGTGTTCATGACTTGTCTCTCTGTTCGGGCCGGTCCGACGTGTTTTTAACATGCTCGTGAAGGGGGGTGTAAAGCGCGTCGGCAAGGCTTGAAAAGGTATGTCCGTGCGCACTTTCGGCCGCGTACAGCCGGGCAAAATCCGGCCATAGGCGGGTAAGGTAGGCGCTTTGTTCGACCTCGCCTGAGTGGTGGTAGCCGCCTTCGTAGACGCTGCGGGCGGATTCCTGAGGATCTTTATTGCCTTTTTTTTGCCGGGCGTCCAACCAGGCAAAGGCGCTTTGTGCCGCTAGCGGCAGCGGTGCACTCATGGCGTCTCGCCACAGCCTCATCAGAGACTCAAGCTGCGTACGGGCGTCGTCAGCATCCATCGGTTCCAGGCGTATCTTGCCGGCCTTGGAGATCAGCAGGCTGGTCATGGCTCCATCCAGGTTGCCGGCCAGGTGCGCCACCCAGGGCCTGAGCAGGTGCTGCCAGCGGTACTTGCCCTCTTTGACCAGACTTGAGCTCGAGAGCACCAGCCGGCAGCGGCGGCCGTCCTGAGCTTTGCGTAGCGCGTCCAGCCGGCCGGTGAGGGTGATCTCGGCGCCGCTGTTGGCGGTGGCGAACGTATACTCGACGGGCTGGCCGGCTTCCACGGTTTGCGGCCACTCTTCCAGCGCTTTGGCGTATTCGCCAAACAGCGCCTCCATGGGTTCGGCCAATGACCCGCGCATGCGCTCGCCCATGGCGCCGTAGGCCAGAACGCCCTGGCCAACAAAGCGCTCAAGGGCGGCATTGAGCGCTACGATGCGGGATTCACCGTGATCCACCGCTCGGCGCTGGTCGGCAATCAGGCGATCCTGCAGCTGCCAGTTTTCCAGCCCGTTCAAAGTGAAAGGCTCCACGTCCAGCTCGGCGGCGGCTTCATGCTCGAAGTAAACCCCTAGGCGATCGTTGAAAAAGGCCCGGGCCGGTTCGCGCAGAAAGCGGCTGAGGGCCACTAGCGTTACCTCGTCGGCATTCTCGCCAAGAGGCGGCAGCGGCGAGTGGCCGCCGCTATTGGCGTTGGTATCACTGACGTCGTGGACATCGCGCCACTCGGCGGTGTAGGTAAACAGCCGCGCGTGGGCGGGGTCGTTGTCAGTCCTGTCGATAAAATAGTCGCGGCTGAATGGCTGCAGCGGGTGTTCGGTGGTCAGCGCGTCCAGCAGCGGCGTGACGCCGGCCGCCTGCCAGCCGGCGGCGAGGTGGTCGCGCAGCTGGCCCACCAGCACCGAGGGCGGAAGCTCAGCGTTGTCTAGCTGGCTGCGGCCCATCCAGCTTATATACAGCTGATCCCGGGCCGAAAGCAGCGCTTCGAGGAACAGGTAGCGATCGTCTTCGCGCCGGGAACGGTCGCCGGGGCGATAGTCCTGGCCCATCAGGTCAAAGTCCAGCGGCGGCTGGGTACGCGGGTAGTCGCCGTCGTTCATGCCCAAAAGGCATACCCGGCGAAACGGAATGGCGCGCATGGGCATCAGCGTGGCGAAGTTAACCGCGCCTGCTAGAAAACGCTGGGAGAGGCTGTGCTCGTCGACCTGGGAAAGCCAGTGTTCGCGCACCATGGACAGCGGCAGTGGCGCCTCAAGCCGAGCTTCCCGGGTGCTTTCAAAAAGCTGCTCAAGGCCGCTTTCCAGTCGGGCGAGCAGGGCCGTTTCGCCGGCATCGTCGGTAGTGAAAAATGTCTCCAGCAGGGTGCGCAGCCGTATTACCCAGTCGTCGGCGCTGACCGGCTGGGACAGCGTCGCCCAGGTGTCTTCGAGCTTTTCCAGCAGGGCGGCCAGCGGGCCGGCCACGGCGGCATCGAGCCCGCCGATATCGTCGTAGGGCTCGATACCCTGCCAGCGCTCGCCGCTGCCGACGGCATAGCCCAGCAGCAGCCGGCGCAGGCCAAAGGCCCAGGTGTTGTGCTCAAGCCCGCCGGGCAGGTCCAGGCGCTCGCGCTGTTCGGCGTTAAGCCCCCAGCGGATGCCTGCGCCTTCGATCCAGCGGGCGAGGACGGCCAAGTCGCGCTGAGCAAGGCCGAAGCGTTGGCGCAGCGCGGGCACTTCCAAAAGCTCGAGCACGTCGCTCACCGAAAGCCGTAGCTCCGGCAGGCGCAGTAACTTTTCCAGCGCGATCATCAGCGGCTGGCGCTGGCGGCTGGCCTGATCCGACAGCGTGAAGGGAATATGGCGGGCGTCGCTTTGCGGGTACTGGCCGAAGACCGCTTCAATGTGGGGGGCGTACTGGTCGATATCCGGCACCATGACGATGATGTCCCGCGGGCGCAGGGTCTTGTCGGCGCTGAAGGCGGCGAGCAGCTGGTCGTGGAGGATTTCGACCTCGCGCTGGGTGCCGTGGGCCACGTGAAAGACCACCGATTCGTCGCGCTCGGCGTCAACCGCCGGCCAGTCTTTTTGGCTTTCGGCCAGCGGGCGCAGTTCACGAATGTCATCCTGTAGTTGATGAAGCAGACGCGGGGCGGCCGAAGTGCCAAACGGTTCGAAGATGTCGATGCGCAGCGCCTGCTGTTCGAACAGTTGCTGGTAGCCGCCAGTATCGTCGTGCTCGTCGAGCAGACGCAGATAGTCGCGACCCTGCTTACCCCAGGCGGCGAGCAGCGGCTGAGCGTGCAGGTGTAGCGCGTCGTCAGCGTCGCCGGTGCCCAGCACATCAAGTTCGCCGGGCATGCCGTCCTTGCGCGACTGACGGTAGCGCGTGGCGCGCAGTAAGTCCTTGTGCTCGATAATGTCGGCCCAGTAAAACTGGCAGGGGTTGTGCACGCAGAGCACGATCTGGCAGCAGCGCGACAGTGCGGCCAGAGCCTCCAGCGTCTGCTGGGGCAGCGAGGAAATGCCGAAGATGATCAGTCGGCGGGGCAGCCCCGGCGGGCGGGTGTCAGGGGTGAGCGTCTCGGCGGCGGCAAGAAAGCGGCGGTGCACCTCGGCGCGGCTGCTGACCAGCCCGCTTGCGCCTTGGGTAGTGGCCACGTCGTCGCGCAATGCCCGCCATAGCGCCGGCTGCCAGCGCTGGTGCTCGGCCAGCGGCTGGGCTTGGCCGCGGGCGGTAATCAGTATGTCCTCGCCCTGTGCCCAGGCGTCCAGCCAGTCAGCGCGATAGACCTGGTACTGGTCGAACAGGTCGGCCAGCCGCTCGGCGAGCTGGTAGTGCTTGCGCTGGTCGCGGTCGATTTCCAGAAAGCGCTTGAGCGGGGCGAAGACGTCGTCTTCTACAAGCTCCGGCAGCAGACGCAGCAGTCGCCATACCAGTCGGGACTTGTCGAACGGCGAGGTTTCCGGCACGCCGGCGTTATCGCCTGCGCCATGCTCAAGCACCGTGCGGTAGGATTGCCATAAAAATCGCGCGGGAAGCGTAACGTCAAGCGCGGCGGCAATGCCGGCACCGCCGTCGGCCGGATCCGCTGCCAGCGCCAGTTTGAGCCACTGGCCGATGCCGTTGCTCTGTACTAATAAGGTTTCGTTTTCCAGCGGCGCCAGCGGATAGCGCCCCATCCATTCGATGGCCAGCCCGCGCAGGTCTTCCAGGCGGTTGGCGTGGACCACCATAAAACCGGGCGTTAGCGGGGCGGCGGAAAAAAGCGGCATGGCGGCGATCCTTCACGGCGTGGGCGACAAATGGCTATAGTGCCACAAACGGAGGGTGCCATAGCCATACGTGTTGCGGCAGGCGCGCTATGGCGCCAAGCTATGGCGCTGAGCAATAATAGCCCAGCATTTAGCGCAATGAGATCAACTCGGGAGACCATTATGACAGACCAGTCCGACAGTTCGCGTCGCCATTCCTCCAAGGTCGTTGACGGCGTGGGCAAGTCCGCCGGCCGCGCCATGCTGCGCGCAGTGGGCTTTACCGATGACGATTTCACCAAACCTCAGGTGGGCGTGGCATCGACCTGGAGCATGGTCACGCCGTGCAATAGCCACATCGGCGAGCTGGCCGAACACGCCCGCGACGGCGCTGACCGCGCCGGCGGCAAAGGCGTGATTTTCAATACCATCACCATTTCCGACGGCATCGCCAACGGCACCGAGGGTATGAAGTATTCGCTGGTCTCGCGCGAGGTGATCGCCGATTCCATCGAGACCGTCGCCGGCTGCGAGGGCTTTGACGGGCTGGTCGCCATCGGCGGCTGCGACAAGAACATGCCCGGCTGCATGATGGGCCTGTCGCGGCTGGATCGCCCCAGCGTGTTTGTTTACGGCGGCACCATCCTGCCGGGCAAGGGACACACCGATATCGTCTCGGTATTCGAAGCGATGGGGGCGCATTCCCGCGGCGATATCGACCGCATCGAACTCAAGAACATCGAAGAAACCGCGATTCCCGGCCCGGGTTCGTGCGGCGGCATGTATACCGCCAACACCATGGCCTCGGCGATTGAAGCGCTGGGCATGAGCCTGCCGGGCAGCTCGGCGCAAAACGCTGTGTCCAACGACAAGCGCGACGACTGCGAAGCCGCCGGCGAAGCGGTGCTCGAACTTCTGAAGCGCGATATCAAGCCGTCGGACATCATGACGCGTCAGGCGTTTGAAAACGCGATTACCGTAGTGATCGCGCTGGGCGGCTCGACCAACGCCGTGCTGCACCTGATCGGCATGGCGCGCACCACGGGCGTTGATCTGTCCCTTGCCGACTTTACCGAGATTGGCAAGCGCGTGCCGGTGGTGGCCGACCTGCGCCCCAGCGGCCACTACATGATGAGCGAGCTTGTTGCCATCGGCGGGATTCAGCCGCTGATGAAGCTGCTGCTGGAAGCCGGCCTGCTCCACGGCGACTGCCTGACCGTGACCGGCAAGACGCTGGCCGACAACCTCGCAGGCGTCGAAGGCTACCCCGACGCTCAGGAAATCATCGCCCCGCTGGACAAGCCGGTGAAGACAGAAAGCCACCTGCGCATTCTTTACGGCAACCTCGCCCCCGAAGGCGCGGTGGCCAAGATTACCGGCAAGGAAGGCACCCACTTTCGCGGCACGGCGCGGGTGTTCAACTCTGAAGAAGAGGCTCAGGCGGGCATCAACGACGCCACCGTGGTGGCCGGCGACGTCGTCGTGATTCGCTACGAAGGCCCCAAGGGCGGGCCGGGCATGCGCGAAATGCTCACGCCCACCTCGGCGATCATGGGCCGCGGGCTGGGCAACGACGTGGCGCTGATTACCGACGGGCGTTTTTCCGGCGGCAGCCACGGCTTTGTCGTGGGCCACGTCGCGCCCGAAGCGTTTGACGGCGGGCCGCTGGCGCTGGTGGAGGACGGCGACGTGATTACCATCGACGCCGAATCCAACACCATCGACGTGGCCATCGGCGGTGAAGAGCTCGAGCGCCGTCACGCCGCTTGGCAGCAGCCCGCGCCGCGCTATACCAAAGGTGTGCTGGCCAAGTACGCCAAGTTGGTCAGCTCGGCCAGCACCGGTGCGGTTACCGACGACTAGTTTTTAGCCCACAACACTTCACCTCTCCACAAAGCTGACACGGATCGGCAGCCCCTGGCGCACGGACGCGCCGCTGACCCCCTCAAGCCAGGTGCCTGCCACCTGGCGGGTGGGGTCGGCAAACCCCAGGTCGTTGATGTTGACTCCGGCACCGACCCAGTCGTTGCCGGCAAACGGCTGGCCGTCGATCAGGTGTTCGCTGGCGCCAAGCTCGGTATGGCCAAAGCTGTGCTCGATGCCCAGCGCGCCTTTCATCACACCGTTGCTCACCAGCGCCAGCGCCAGCACCTCGCCGCCGGGGCTTTCGATGCGCACGGTATCGCCGTGCTTCACCCCCACCCGCGCGGCGTCCTCGGTGTGCATCAGCACCGGGTTGTACGGCTTGATCATGCGCAGCCGCTCAAGGCCGATGGCATACGAGTTCATCACGTTGGACTTGTACGAGAACGCCAGCAGCGGCCACTCGTCTTGCGGGTAGACGTCGCGCATCGGGGTGCCGTCGGCAAAGCGCGGCGTGTCAAAGCACGGCGTGCCGGACAGGCGCTCGCCGGTCTGGCTGTTGATGGTGGTGCCCACCTGGGGGTTGTACACGCACAGCGCGCGTGACCAGGCGTGGCCCAGTTTTTTGCCCTCGCCGAGGGCGGCGCTGTGATCCTCGAAGCGTCCGCCGCGGGCATAGAGGTAGGCTACTCGGCCGCGTTCGCTGGCCGGCAGGGTGCGCGTCAGGTGCGGCAGCAGCGGCTCGATGCCGCTGTGCAAGGCGTCGCTTTTGTTGATCTCGGGCAGCGGCTCGTCCATGTGCGCGATATTAGCTGCTGCGCGCAGGAAGAAGTCCTCGGCGCGGTTCAGCGGGTAAAGCTTGCCGTCGGCGCCGGGAATGGCGTCATCGCCGAAGCCCGGCAGCCCCAGCCGTTTGGCGGTGGCAATGAAGAAGCTTTCCATGCTGATGGGTTCGCCGTCGGCGGTCTTGTCCTGGCGCGGCTCGATAATCGGCCAGCAGGCGGTGGTCATTTTGGTCAGCGTGCCGCTCCAGGCGCCGGTAAAGCCCCAAACCTCGTACATCACCGAATCGGGCACGATGTAGTCGGCAAAGCGGTTGGTTTCGTTGATAAACCCGTCGATGGCCACGTACAGCCCCAGACGCTTCGGGTCCTTGAGTTTGTCGATGATGGTTTTATGCAGTCCGGCCTGGCCGTACAGCGGGTTGGCCATGCAGCCGATCACCGCCTTGATCGGGTAGGGGTAGCCGTCCAGCGCCGATGCCAGCTGCTCGGTGAGAATCGGCGGGGCGAGCGCGCGCCACGGCGCTTTGGCCGGGTAAGGGTTCTTGCCGGCGTCGACCTTGCGCTGATACTCGGTGGTGTCTTCGTAGGCGAAGCGCGTGCGTGAGACAAACACGCCTTGGGGGCCGCGTTTGCCGGGGAAGTCGGCCAGATCGTAGCGCGGGCCCTTGCCGGTGCCGTTGAACTTGCCGCCGCCCAGTGCGGCACCGCCCTGACGGTTGAAGCTGCCGGCCAGCAGGTTGAGCATCATCAGCCCGTAGGCGCCGTAAAAACCGGTGGCCGACATCATGCCGCCGTGGGTGTCGACCACGGCGTCGCGCCCGTAGGCGGCAAAGCGCTCGGCGATGCGCTGGATAATGCGCGCGTCGATGCCGCAGTGCTCGGCGTACTCTTCCAGCGTGTGTTCGTTGGCGGTGTCGCGCAGCTTGGCCAGGCTGCTTTTGACGTTCACCATGCCGTCTGGCGTCTCGACCTCGCGCTCAACGAACAGCTCGGCTTTGTGTACGTCGCGGCTGGGTTTCAGCGTGCCGCCGGCCTCTACTACCATGATGTCGTCGGCGTCGCTGCCGGCATCGACACTGTCCTTAACAATATGGCCCGCAAGCGTGCCCATGTCCGAGCGGCGCAAAAAGTGGCCGTGGCGCGGGTGGTCGGGGCTTTCGATGACCAGGTGGGTGGCGTTGGTGTGGCCGTTTTCGCCGGCGGCGTCCACCGCCTCGGGGCTGGGCATGGCCAGATAGTCGGCGGCGTAGGCCTCGTGCTCGATCAGCCACTGGATCATCGCCATGGCGAAGGCGGTGTCGCTTGACGGGCGGATGGGCACCCAGCGGCTGCGCTCGGCGGCGGCGTGGGAAGCGCTGGCGTTCAGCCCGGGGTCGATGACCACGTAGTCCAGCGTGCCCTTGGCGCGCGCTTCGGCCAAAAGCCGGCCCTGACGCTTGAACGGGTTGCCCGCCTGGCTGGGCGCGGTGCCGATGAACAGGGCAAACTTGGCCCGGGTATAGTCGGGTTTGACGTGGGCGAACTTGGCCATGTCGTCCATCAGCGCGCCGGAGCCCATACGGAACGCCAGCCCGCAGTAGGAGCCGTGGTGGCCGTAGTTGCGAGTGCCGAAGGCGTTGAAGCCAAAGCGCTTCAAAATCGCCGAGCGGCCGTAGTCGGTGGCTTCCATCAGCAAAAGCTGGTTGGCCTTGGGGCCGTACTCGGGGTTGGCGGCATCCACCGGTTCGTCGTGGTTGTGAATCGCGCGCAGGCCGTCCACCTGGCCTTCGCCGAACAGATCGCCGCCTTCGCAGATTTCCTCAATCAGCGTCTCAAAGGAGACGCGCTCCCAGCGCCGCTCGCCGCGCTCGCCCACGCGCTTCAGGCAGTGCTTGACGCGGTGGGGGCTTTGGATCTGGCCGATCATCGCGTTGCCCCGGGCGCAGGCGGTGGAACGCCCGGCCAGGCCCTGGTCCTGATAGGCGCTGACGTTTTTCAGCGCCTCAACCACCGGCGTGCGCATGGGCAGGTGCGGCTCGCTGGACAGCGGGTGGTAAGGGTTGCCGATGGTGCGCAGCACCTCGTCGGTGCGATTATCCACGCGCACCCGCACGCCGCATTTGGTGGTGCAGCCGTAGCACACGGTAAAGGCCGTGCGCTGGTCGGGGTTCAGGGACAGCTCGCCGGACTCGAGGTCGACGCTGTATTCCGGCGCCAGCGAGTTGCCGTGAATGTGGTGGTTGGGCTTTTCCCCTGCGCTGCCGGATACACCCTTGGCCATTTTGACCAGCGGGCCGGAATAGCCGACGGCAAAGGCGGCAGCACCGCCGGTCGCAGCGGCGCCCTTTAGAAGGCGACGACGTGAGTTATCCATGGCGGGGAGCTCCTTGTGAAGCGGCGGAAACGGAAGCGTTAGATATAGGGGCGGCCGGCGGGGCATCGCGCTGCGGGTCAAGCGAAGCCTCGCGCCAGGGTACGAGAAGTTCGATCAGCAGCAGAGCGGTCAGCCAGAGGCCGAAAATACCGATGATGCCGGTCAGCCCGTAGGAACCGAAGGCGACGTGGTAGTCGTGAAAGCCGGCGCTGTTGCGGGCCACGGTTTGCACGTTCATTAGCACTACCCAGCGGAACATCCACGCGACGTGCAGGGCGAGCAGGCCGAGCATCCAGCCAAAGGCGCGGCGGCGCCCCGGGGTACGGCGGGCGAGAAAAGCCAGCACCGCCAGCAGCACGCCGGCAATTCCGCCTTCGATGGCGGTGCTGCGCCAAGCGGCACTCTGGTCGATGGAGTCCAGCGCGGCGGCCACCGAACCGGAAACCGCATTGGCGCCGTCAAGAAACCAGGTCAGGGCGATAAAGCCGGCGGCCACGCAGGCGCCGACCATGATGGCAAGCATCTGGCGGTTGGTGTCGGGGCTGCGCAGGCCGGAAATCCGGTTGAGCACCAGAATCAGCCCGCAGGCGCCGATGGTGCCGGTGGCCACAAACATGAACGGCAGCCAGACGGTATGCCACAGTGGGCGACCCTTGACGATAGCCACTTCCGCGCCGGTATAGACCATCATGCCGACGGAAGTCGCCAGCGCGGCCAGTCCTGCCAACACCATGATCTTGCGCGATACCTGCCAGTCGCCCCAGGCGATCCAGCCGGCAATGCGCGAAAACCAGCCGTCGCCGGCCTGTGCGCGGGTTTTCAACGCCGGGCGCCAGGCAAGCCAGGCCAGCAGCAGCGTGGCCGCCAGATGCAGCGGCAGCAAAAAGCTGCCGATGGACATCCACGACCAGGGCGTGGGGTGGGCGTAAAAATGCCAGAAACGCAGCGGCTGGTGCAGGTCGGCAAGCAGCGCGACGGGCGCTACCAGGGTGGTAGACACGCAGGCAAGAAGCGCCAGCCTGGACGTCGCCAGCCAGTGCTGCTTGCCCAGAATAATCCCGGGGGCTGCCACCCACAGGCTGGTATACGACAGCGCAATCAAAAAGAAGTACTGTACCGCCCAGGGGTACCAGGCGATGCCGTAGCGCGGCACGACAACTTCAGTGACCAAACTCATAGCCCAACTCCTTGCCCGCTTCGTTGATGACATCCCAGATGCCGGGTTCGGCCTCGGGGCGCTTTGTAAAGCGCTCGTCCATCCCCAGGTAAAACACCTGCGGAAGAGTGCCTTTTTCGGGCTGCAGCACCATCAGTTCATCGTGATGCTCGGCCATCAGGCGGCTGATCTCGCTTTGCGGGTCGCGCATGTCGCCGATGATCCGTGCGCCACCTACGCAGGATTCCACGCAGGCGGGCAGCAGCCCGGCTTCCAGGCGGTGGGCGCAGAAGGTGCACTTGTCGGCGGTCTGGGTCTTTTCGTTGATAAAGCGCGCGTCGTAGGGGCAGGCGTTGACGCAGTAGGCGCAGCCGACGCAGCGGTCGTTATCCACCACCACGATGCCGTCCTGGCGCTGAAAGGTCGCCTGCACCGGGCATACCGGCACGCAGGGCGGGTTGTCGCAGTGGTTACAAAGCCGCGGCAGCATGAAGGTGGCGACTTCGCCGGTGCCTTCCTGCTCGACTTCAAGCTGCGACACAATGGTGCGGAAATTACCCAGCGGGGCATCGTTTTCAATATGACAGGAAACGGTACAGGCCTGGCAGCCGATGCACTGGCGCAGGTCGATCAGCATGCCGTAGCGTTTGTTGGGGTCACCTTCGCGGCGCGCGGGCTGGTCGTTGATGCCGGCGCTGGCCACGCTGGACAGGGGAACCATCGCTGCGCCTGCGCTCAGACGCGCCATCTGGCCGAGAAGTGAACGGCGTATGGGATCCATAGCGCCTCCTTGGTAGGGCAGCTCTGTTGGCTGCATCAATGAATCGTTGGAGTTGACCAAGGATACGTCTCAGCGGTGATGAGAAAATTGATGCCGATCAATAGATTAATGGTGGTTTTTTAATTCTGGCTTAATGTTTGGGTAGGCTCTTGTTTGTAAAGCAAATATCCTTTTTGCAGACATAAAAAAACCAGCCGCGGGGGCTGGTTTTCGCTGTGAGGGCAGTCAGTCGCGGCTGTGTTTCACGGTTTTTCGACTGCCTTGCAAGACTCAATGCAAGGGCGCCTCCGGTTCCAGCGTGCGGCGCAGGACATTAAGCTCGTCGGCGTGCAGGTGTTCAAGCCTGCCGGCCAAAAGATCGCTTACCTTTTGCACGGGTAGCCCGGCGCGGCGCGCGATTTCGCGGCTGCCAAGGTCGGATATGGCCATTAACCGGGTAATGATGCGCATCAGGCGCGTGCGCTTTTCCAATTCCCTGACGTCAAAATCGTCAGGGCTGGTTCGCGGAGGGTCAGTTAGTTCTGCGTGTGCAGAAGAACGTGCCGTACTCATGAGTCTCCATTGACAGGAAGTGGCACCGTTAACAATGCCGCTAAGCGGGCGGCTTTTCAATGCCCGGCGCAGGAAAATTTCGTCCGCCGCTGATGCACGCAGATGGCGTCGGGCTGGTAAGCTGTGCGCCTGTATTTTTTTGCGTAACGCAAACTCGCTGGAGAGCAATGTCATGGCGTCAGAAAGCCCACCTGTTGTCGGAGTGATCATGGGGTCCAGGTCGGACTGGCCGGTCATGGAACACACGGTTGTTATGCTTGAGCGTCTGGGCGTGGCCTACGAGACCCGCGTGGTGTCGGCGCACCGCACGCCGGACCTGCTGTTTGACTACGCCAAGGGCGCCGCCGCACGCGGCATTCAGGTGATTGTGGCAGGCGCCGGCGGAGCCGCTCACCTGCCGGGTATGGTCGCGTCACAAACCCCGCTGCCGGTATTTGGCGTGCCGGTCGAGTCCAAGGCGCTAAAAGGGCTCGATTCGCTGCTCTCGATCGCCCAGATGCCCGGCGGCGTCGCGGTGGGTACGCTTGCCATCGGCAAAGCGGGCGCGACCAACGCGGGGCTTTTGGCCGCGCAGGTGGTGGGGCTTTCCCATCCGCCGGTGCGCGAGGCCGTTGAGGTCTTTCGCGCCGAGCAGACACAGGCGGTTCTCGACAATCCCGACCCGCGCCTTGGCGCCTAGCGCCCACCGTTTGGCGAAATGACAACACTGGCAATCATATTCCGGAGGTTTTAGATGAATATTGGCATACTCGGCGCGGGGCAGTTGGGGCAAATGCTGGCGCTTGCCGGCTATCCGTTGGGCAACCGTTTTACCTTTCTGGATACCACGGGCGGCCACAGCGCAGCGATTGGCGAGATCATTAGCGATCCGGATAACCAGCGGCTAAGCGATTTTCTCGACCGGGTGGACGTGGTCACCTACGAATTTGAGCATCTGCCGGTGTCGCTGATTCGTGAGATCGAAGCGCACAAACCCGTCTACCCCAGCAGCCGTGCCATTGCCGTGTGCCAGAACCGCGTGGAAGAAAAAGCGCTGTTTGACCGGCTGGACATCCCCACGCCCGAGTACCGCGTGGTCACCAATGCCGCTGAGCTGGAAAGCGCCGCGCGCGAACTGGGCTGCCCGGTGGTGGCGAAATCCACCACCGAGGGCTACGACGGTAAGGGCCAGGCGGTACTAAAAACCCCCGAACAGGCCGCCGACGCCTGGGTGGCCATTGGCCATGAACAGCTGATTGTCGAGGCGTTCGTCGATTTCATTCGTGAGGTGTCGATGATTGCCGTACGTGGCCGCGACGGTGAGGTGCGCTTCTATCCGATGGCGGAAAACCAGCACGTTGACGGTATTCTGCGCTACTCCATCGCGCCGTTGCCGGATCTGGACGAAAGCGTGCAACAAACGGCCGACGGCTACATCCGTACGCTGCTCGACGAGCTCGATTACGTCGGCGTGCTGGCGCTGGAGTTGTTCCAGACCCGTGACGGCAGGCTGCTGGCTAATGAAATGGCCCCCAGGGTGCATAACTCCGGCCACTGGACCATGGACGGCGCGGTCACCAGCCAGTTTGAAAACCACCTGCGTGCGGTGCAGGGGCTGCCGCTAGGCGAAACCCGCGCGCTGTCGCCCACCTGCATGGTCAACGTGATTGGCCAGGAGCCGGACAGCGCCGAGGTGTTGCGCCAGCCGGACGTTCACCTGCACCGTTACGGCAAGGGCGAGCGCGCCGGGCGCAAGCTTGGACATATTAACGTGGTGGCGCATGACCACGCCGCCTTGAAAGACAAGCTCAGCGCCTGCGCCGCACTATTGCCCGATGCCCCCGCGCCGGCGTTCAGCTTTGTGCCATAAAAAACCGGCCTCGATGCAACGCATCAAGGCCGGGCGGTATAACACGACGTTTTATTTGCCTTAGGGATTTAAGGCTTGTCGAAGTAGCGCGCTTCGATGTCGTCGTAGGTGCCGTTGTCTTTCAGCGTCTTAAGCGCCTGGTTGAATTTGTCGGCCAGGTCCTGGTCGCGTTTGCGAAACCCCATGCCGAAGCCGTCGCCGAAGTACTTCTTGGGCTCGGTGAGCATCTCGCCGACGACTTTATAATCGCGGTTTTCGCTTTCCAAAAGCGTCGACTGGCCTACCGGATAGTCGAGGAAGACGATGTCGAGCCGTTCGGATTCCATATCCAGCACCATGTCGTCGGCGGTGGAGTAGCGGTTGACGTCGGCGACGTTGCCGTACATATCGGTCACGTAGTTATCCTGCAGGGTGCCGCGCTGAACGCCAATGGTCATGCCGTCGAGCGAGTCTTCGGTGGCGTCGTCCAGGTCGCTGGTCGACGGCGCAAACCAGGCCGAGGGCGGAGTGAAGTAGGGCTCGGAGAAGAGTACTTTGTCGCGGCGCCTATCGTTGATCGTCATCGATGACATGATGGCGTCGTATTTGCGCGCCATCAGACCGGGGATGATGCCGTCCCAGCCTTGTACGACCCACTCGCATTCGACCTTCATTTCAGCGCACATGGCGTTGCCCAGGTCGATATCAAAACCGGTGAGTTCGCCATCCGGCGTGCGA
Organism: Vreelandella subglaciescola; assembly: GCA_030454225.1. Lineage (GTDB taxonomy): Bacteria > Pseudomonadota > Gammaproteobacteria > Pseudomonadales > Halomonadaceae > Vreelandella > Vreelandella subglaciescola_A. The sequence goes on from JAKDRW010000020.1 coordinate 20,177, forward strand.
AACTCCATCGGCTCGTAGGGTACGTCGACGGCGATGCGAATCTGGTCGTCATCGCGCGCCTGGGCGCTGGTAGCGGCCACGGCAAGGCCCAGCAGGGAAAGCGTTAGCAGTTTTTTCATTGTTTGTCTCCACTCGAAAGCGAGTCACCGAACGCGGTGATCCCGTTTAACTTACCCTAGCAGAGTGCTAGGGCAAAATTTTCTTTGTCGGGGCCGATCGGTTGCAAGCATCGGCTCAGGTCATGGGCTGCAGGTGGGCCAGCAGCCTTTTCTCGAGAAAGCGAAAGAGATACAGGATGCTAAACGTCAGGCACAGATAAATCGCCGCAACGAACAGGAATGCGTCGAACGGCGCGTAAAAACGTGCGTAAACAAAGCGCGCAGCACCGGTTAGATCCATCAGCGTGACGACGCTGGCGATAGCGCTGGCGTGGAGCATGAAAATCACTTCGTTGCCGTAGGCTGGCAGCGCGCGGCGAAAGGCGCTGGGCAGAACAATGCGTCTGAGCGTTAGCGCCGGCGACATGCCGTAGGCGCGGGCGGCCTCGATTTCTCCCTTGGGCGTGGCCTTGATCGCACCGCGGAAAATTTCCGTCGTGTACGCCGCCGTATTGAGGGTAAAAGCCACCAGCGCGGGCACGAACGGGTCTTTGACAACCGGCCATAGCCAGGATTCCTGGATGCCTTCGACAAACACGACGCCGTAGTAAATCAGGTAAAGCTGGACCAGCAGCGGCGTGCCGCGAAACACATAGGTGTAGAGAAAAATCGGCCATTTGATCAGGCCGTTTTTCGAACTGCGGCCAATGGCCAGCGGGATCGCAAGGATCAACCCGATGATCAGCGACATAAATACGAGTTGGACGGTCGTCACCAGCCCGTCGCCGTAGAAAGACAGCGTTTGCAGGGTGAAGATGCTGTTGTTGGCGAGAAGGGCGTCCAGCTGGTCGAGAAGCGCTTGCATTAATCCATCTCCCCGTAGCCGATGCTATAGCGTTTTTGCAGGCGTGCGAATGCCAGCTCCGATACGCTGGCAATCAGCAAATACACTACGGCTACCACCAGCATGAAGGTAAACGGCTCGCGGGTGGCCTTGGAGGCCTCTGAGGCGATGCGCACCATATCGGCAAGCCCGATCACCGACACCAGCGCGGTGGTTTTGAGCAGCACCATCCAGTTGTTGGAAAGCCCCGGCAGCGCGTGGCGCATCATCTGCGGAAAGCGAATGCGCCAAAACACCAGGCGATCGTTCATGCCGTAGGCCTTGCCGGCCTCGATCTGGCCGTGATCCACGGCCATGAAGGCGCCGCGGAAGGTCTCACCCATATAGGCGCCAAAAATTAGCCCAATGGTGACAACGCCGGCAATGAACTCGTTGATGTTGATAAAGATATCCACACCCGTGGCGTCATCAAGCCAGTCGGTCAGGGCGTTGACGCCAATCTGGCCGCCGAAGAACAGCAGCAGCATCAGCACCAGGTCGGGGACGCCACGAATCAGCGTGGTATAGAGCGTGGCCAAACGATGGGCGATTACGCTACGTGACATCTTGGCGCTGGCGGTAACCAGGCCCAGTACCACGGACAGTACCAGCGAGAGCACGGCAAGCGACAGGGTAACGCCGGCGCCTTCGAGCAGCCTTGGGCCGTAGCCCTGTAAATCCAGCATGGGGACGTCTCCAGTAAACCGTGTTCAGTGCTTTTTTAGTATTTGGGGGAAAGAAACTGCTTCAAGCGCGGCGACTGCGGGTTTTTCAGCACGTCGGCGGGCTTGCCGGCTTCTTCCACCAGCCCTTCGTGCAGATAAATCACCTGGCTTGAGACGTCGCGGGCAAAGCCCATTTCGTGGGTCACCACCACCATGGTGCGGCCTTCCTCGGCGAGGCCGTGCATGACCTTGAGTACATCCCCTACCAGCTCGGGGTCGAGCGCCGAGGTCGGCTCGTCAAACAGCATGACCTCGGGGTCCATGGCCAACCCCCGGGCAATGGCGCCGCGCTGCTGCTGGCCGCCGGAAATCTGCGCCGGATAGGCGTTGGCGCGGTGGCTGAGGCCGACGCGCTCGAGCAGTGCCTCGGCGTGTTCTATCGCTTCTTTGCGGGGTTTGCCTAGCACGTGAATCGGCGCTTCGATGATGTTTTCCAGCACCGTCATGTGCGCCCATAGGTTGAAGCCCTGAAACACCATGGACAGCTTGGCACGCATGCGCACTACCTGCTTCCAGTCGGCGGGCTCGCGGCCCTTGGCGGTGTTTTTGAAGCGCACGCTCTCGCCATGAACGATCAGCTCGCCGGCGTCGGGCTTTTCCAACAGGTTCATGCAGCGCAAAAAGGTGCTTTTCCCCGACCCCGAAGCGCCGATCAGAGTGATCACGTCGCCCTTGCGGGCTTCAAGCGAGAGGCCTTTCAAAACGTCGGTATCGCCAAAGCGCTTGGTAATGTTGCGCACTTCAAGGGGAATGGGCGTGGTGGCCATAGCAAAGGCTCCAAAACAGGGATTGCCGCAGCGGCTTTAACGGTCGGGTGTTGGCGCGAGCGGTGAAGGCGAACAATCAGCGCCTACGCCCGAGGCGGCTGGCATAAAAAGCAGGCGATTTTAGCAGGCCAGCCGCGTCTATGGCGCCTTATGCCCGCATTTTATTTGTTCGACTTTAGTGTGGCCCCGGGCGGCGGTGCGGGCGTGACCAAAAGCGCCGCGCGGGCGCCGATTTCGACCTGCGCGTTGGGAAACACCACGTAAATCGGTGACTTGCCCACCCTAGTATCCCCTGCACTGGCGTCTTGTGCCAGCCGCATTCCCGGCGAGAAAACGGTGAAATTGGGCGTTGCGTCGGCAAAGCACAGGCGAAAATCCTCACTGTGGCGGATGAGTTCGTGTTCCACCTGAAAAAAGACAATCTCGCGGGCGGGCGCTTCAGAGGGGGGCTCACCACGGCTCAGCGCGTTTAATAAGGCGAGCATGGGCGCCAGCGCGGCTAAATCGTTGTGCCCAAACGCCGCTACCCGGCCAAGCTCCAGAGTGAAAGCCTGAGCGCCGTGATAATGTTTACTGTAGCGCGAGAATGTCCCGCTGGGCTGATGCTGGTGCAGTACGGCCTGGATACCGGCCCCCGCCAGAAAACGCCACTGTGCCGCGTGCGTTGGCGCCGCTGCGCAAGGCACGACGGCAAAGCGCGAGTACAGGCTTGCGCGTATCGCCGTGTGCAGATCGTAGTGCAGCGGGGGCAGGCCCGGGTAGCGCGCGTAAAAGGCATCGACCTGGGCCATCAGCTGGCGCGCGCGGTCGGGCTCATCGCCGTCGACCTCAAGGTCGTGCTGGAAAAGCCGGTTCAGGTTGGTGTCGATAAAGCGCACGCCGGCGCGCAGCGCGGGCAGGTTGCCAAGAATAATCAGCAGCGGCGCGCCGAGGCGAACGGTGCCCGCTTCAATGGCACAGAGCAGCTCGCCGATCAGTTCCACCGGCGCGGTTTCATTGCCGTGAATGGCGGCGGAAAACACGCAGGCGTGTGCTTGGGGAGCGTTAATGGTTGTGCCGTCATCGGGGGTCAATTCCAGCACGCCGGGCGCGTGCAGCGTATAGCGCCCCGACGGTAGCGCCCCCGAGGTGGCGCGCGGTAAAGCGCCGTCTAGCGTCCAATCCAGCCATTCGCTTAGCATGTAGCGCTCCTTGTTTAGTTGCCGCCGCTACTATTATGGCGTTTGTTGTCGTTATTGTAGCGTCACTCTTGCGTGGCGTAGGCGGTAGCGCAAGAACGACCGTCGTGGCGATGAAAAAGCCGGTGCACAGATGAAAGCAGATACGCTAGTGGTTTTCTCGACCCAACCAGGAGGCAGCATGGCGCGCCCTGAAATGCTGGAGCAAATCTATACCGTAGTGGCGCAAATTCCGCCGGGACGCGTGACCACCTACGGGCGTGTGGCGAAGATGACCGAAGGCGCTACGCCGCGCATGGTAGGCAGCGCCATGCGCAAACTGCCCGACGGCAGCGCGCTGCCCTGGCAGCGGGTGGTGTCGGCTTCGCGCCGGCTTGCTGATCACGGCGGCGCACCCCGCCAGCGCGAAAGGTTGGTGGCCGAGGGCGTGACCTTTGATGCAGCGGGGCGAATTCCCGTGACGCTGCTGTGGCCTTGAGCAGACGCAAAAAAAAGCCCCGGCGGTTATCGCCGGGGCTTGCATGCTGCGTTGCCAGTCGGGCAGGCAGCGGATCAATCCAGCGGGACGTTATCGGAATCGACGCCGTGATCATCATCAAGGCCGTCCTCTTCAGGCAGCATGCCGTCGGGGCTCGTTTCACCCGAGGTATCATTGGCGCTATCGGTAGCTTCCTGCTTGTTGGTAGTCGGCTCATCGGGGTTAACGGCGCCGTGCGCCTGTGTTTCCGGCGCTACATCGCTTGGGTCGTTAGCGGAGTCCGTGGCGTTTACGCTGGGCTCGTTGGCGGATTCCGTGGCAGTGACGCCAGGATCGTTGGCGAATGCCATGCCGGACAGTAGGCTGAATGCACCTGCGGCTGCGGCTGTCTTGAGACCGTGTTTGATTGTCATCTTCATGGACACCTCGTGGCGTGCGGTTGAAAAAATCGTCTGGCGTGCGGCGTTTCCCGAACGTTTCATTAACCTTAAATGATACAAACGTCTTTGCAAGTACAGAGGTTGCAAAAAACCAGGCTTCGTTTGGCTGCAATAAGCCTGAGCCACTACCTTGGTGCTTGCTTGAGTATTTCAAGGACGTAGATCAAGAGCCTTGCTTCAAGGCTAGTGCATTGGGCTGCGTCGCGGGCTTTTTGTTCCCTGTTTTTTTGTTGTCCGTCGGCCCGTTGTCGCTATTTTGCCGTGCGCGTAGGGTCTTTCGTCGAAGTACGGGGGCTGTACGCTCTGCTCAGTATGTCATACGCTTGTTTGAAATCGCCGCAGGGCGTGATGAACAACAAGCGTTGAGGAGATCGTGATGACCGCTTACCCCCAGCTATTTCAGCCGCTCAGACTCGGCTCGCTGAGCCTGGCCAACCGCGTGCTGATGGGCTCGATGCATACCAATCTGGAAGAGGTGCCCGGCGGCTTTGAGCGCCTGGCGGCGTTTTACGCCGAGCGTACCCGTGCCGGGGTGGCGCTGATTGTCACCGGCGGCATTGCGCCCAATTCCGAGGGTGCGGTATTTCAAGGAGCTCACGCACTGACCGATGAAGCACAGCTGCCTGAGCACCGGCGCGTGGTTGAAGCGGTACACGCGGAAGGCGGGCATGTATGCATGCAGATCTTGCACGCGGGGCGCTACGCCTATTCGCCCGAACTGGTCGCGCCTTCGGCCATCCAGGCGCCGATCAACCCGTTTCCCCCGCGGGCGCTTGGCGATGAGGAAATCGAGCAGCAGCTCAGCGACTACGTGCGCTGTGCACGCCTGGCCCAGCAGGCTGGCTACGATGGCGTCGAAATCATGGGCTCGGAAGGCTACTTGATCAATCAGTTTATCTGTCGGCGTACCAATCAGCGCGATGACGACTGGGGCGGCAGCTTTGCCAATCGCACGCGTTTTGCCGTGGAAACAGTGCGCCGTATTCGCGCCGCTACGGGCGATGATTTTGCGTTGATCTTCCGGCTGTCGATGATCGACCTGGTTGAAGACGGCAGCACCTGGGAAGAAGTTGTGGCCCTTGGCCGCGCCATCGAAGCCGCCGGGGCGGATGCCATCAACACCGGCATTGGCTGGCACGAGGCGCGGGTGCCAACGATTGTTACCAGCGTGCCGCGGGCGGCTTTTAGTGCCGTTACCCAGCGTATGAAAGCCGAGCTGTCGATTCCGCTGATTGCCACCAACCGAATCAACATGCCCGACGTCGCCGAGCGCGTGCTGGCCGAGGGTCACGCGGATATGGTTTCCATGGCGCGCCCGTTTCTGGCCGACCCCGAATGGGTCGCCAAAGCCCGCGCCGGCAATGCCGACGAAATCAACACCTGCATTGCCTGCAACCAGGCCTGCCTGGATCATACCTTTGCCGGCAAGCTGACGTCGTGTCTGGTCAACCCGCGCGCCTGCCATGAAACCGAGCTTATCGTCGAGCAGACGCAAGCGCCCAAGCGGGTGGCCGTAGTGGGCGGCGGGCCTGCGGGGCTCGCCACCGCGGTAACCGCGGCAAGCCGGGGGCACCAGGTGGTGCTTTTTGAACAGCAGGGGGAGCTCGGCGGACAGTTCAACTACGCGCGCAAGATTCCCGGTAAAGAAGAGTTTAACGAAACGCTGCGCTACTACCGCGTTATGCTCGATAAGCACGCCGTCGAGATTCGTTTGAATACCCAGGCAGAGGCCGAAGCGCTGGCCGACTTTGACGAGGTCGTGCTGTCCACCGGCGTGCGCCCGCGGGCGATTGACCTGCCCGGCATCGAGGAAGGTATGGCGGCGGGTACCGTGCTGTCCTACGCCGAGGCGATTAAAACCCCCGAGCGGGTAGGGCAACGCGTGGCGATTATTGGCGCCGGCGGCATTGGTTTTGACGTCGCCGAGCTATTGGTTAATCAGGCCGCCACCGCGCTGGATGTTGATGCCTGGTGTCGCGAATGGGGCGTGGATTTGGGCGTTAACGCCCCGGGCGGGCTGCAGGCCCCCGAGCCGCCGCGCGTGCCGCGCAGCGTCGTGATGCTGCAGCGCAAAACTACCAAACCCGGAAAAGGGCTGGGTATCACCACCGGCTGGGTACACCGTGCGGCGCTGAAAAAGCACGGGGTCACCATGCTGCCGGGCTGCGATTACGACAGGATCGACGCCTCGGGGCTGCATTTTTATCGCGACGGTCTGGCCGAGCGCCTTGAAGTGGATACCATCGTCGTGTGCGCCGGCCAGGAGTCGGTGCGCGAACTGTTGGCACCGCTTGAGGCGCGTGGGGTACACGTCATCGGCGGCGCGGATGAAGCCGCCGAGCTTGATGCCAAGCGCGCGATCGAGCAGGGTACCCGGCTGGCCGCTGCGCTGTAGCCCGGGCGCTGAGCAGAAAAAAGCCCGTCGGAAGTGCGCAATGCGCTTCCGGCGGGCCTGTGCGGGCATTGGATAAATACGCCGGGCGCTAGCTGTCCGAGGTCCAGGACTGGCACCAGCCCTTGGGTTCGACGCTGTTTTGCGGAAACAGCTGGCAGCCTTCATTATCGGCGGTGTAGAACATGCAGTTATCGCAGTGCTCGCCGTCTGCAAAGGCCGGATGATCGCTGGCATCGCTGGCCTTTTTGACGTAGTTGAGCGCTTTGGCATTGCTCGACGACGGGTCAAGGCGGGGAAGCGTCTGGGCAAAGGCCGTCTGGGACAGAATGCCGGCGCCGAGTGGCAGGGCGGCGAGCCCGAGTACGCCTGTGCGCATAAAATCACGCCGGCTTTGGTTAGCCATGATGTCTCCTTATCGTCGCGTTCTTGCAACGTTGTAGCCACGGTGAGTGGGAAAGTCCCTTGGCCGCCTCTGGCGGGCAGTCTCACACGGCATGCTAGCGCAACCGCAGGGCGGTGCGACAGGCGTACTGCAGAGCTGCGGCAATCCGCCGCGTTGGGTGCGTCGCAAAGCTGCGCGACGGGTCTGTGCGCTGGTATACTTGAGCTTTTCACGCGCTGCCTGTATCCAGACGAGCGCTTAGGGGGTGTCATGCAAAACGCGGTCATTTTGATCAACACCGAAAAGGGCCAGGTAAAGTCGGTAGCCGAGAGGCTGGCCGACGTTGACGGCATCAGCGAAGTGTATTCGACCTGTGGCCGCTACGATTTGGTGGCGATTGCCCGCACCCGGGATTTTGAAAGTCTGGCCGAGCTGGTCACCGAACGCTTGAATGCGGTCGAAGGGGTTGCCGATACGGAAACCCTGAACGCGATGCAGGTCCATTCGCGCCACGACCTGGAAAGCATGTTTTCGCTGGGCTGGTAGCGTTTGTTGCGCGGTGATCACGAACTGATGGCTACCGTTATTTGTGCTTTTGTCCTTAACCCAGCTGCTGGAGGCTACCTGTGGCCAAGCCATTTTTGCGCTGGCGACGACAAGGACGTCGCTTGGGTATCTCGCTGCTGTTTGTGGTTGCCGGGACAGGGCTATGGCAGTTTCAAGAGCGCCAGTACAGCGATGACTCTGCCTGGATGGGCGTGCCGACCTGGGCAAACCTGACGCCGACCAGTGTTCATCGCGTGCTACGCAGCGACGGCTATACGGTGGGCTGGTCGGATGTGCGCGTGGGTGCGCTGTGGTCGAGCTACCAGGTTCACGCCGTCGATGACAGTCGCATTGGCAAGCGGCCCGGCTTCAAAGCCGATTGGCGTACGCTGTGGCCGGTCAAGCCTAATAGCTACTCAAGGAGCGGTTTTGATCGTGGGCATTTGGCGCCCAACTACGCGATTGCCGCGGTGCATGGTCGCGAAGCACAAAAAAGTACGTTTTTGATGAGCAATATGCTGCCGCAAACGCCCGCGCTTAATCGCCGGCTCTGGCAGCGTCTGGAGGCGGCGGTAATGGACCACTTTGCGCCTCGCTTTGAGCGCCTGCAGGTCATCAGCGGTCCCGTTTATCCCGAACATTTCATGGATAACGTATTCAACCGCGTCGGGCTGGTGGAAGTGCCTAGCGCGTTTTACAAGATTATCGTGGCGCCGGATGCCAAAAATCCCCGCGCGCTGGCGTTTATCATGCCCCAGGACGTTGAAGGTGACGAGCCGCTCGACGACTACGCGGTCAGCATCGCTGAGGTGGAGGCGCGTACGGGGCTCAATTTTTTCCCCGATTTACCCCCCGCGATGGAAGAAAAACTCGAAAGCCGGCTGCGAGTAAAAGGCTGGGCGCTCGACGCAGTTGCGCGCAAGCCGGGGCGCTTTCAATAAGCACGCTTGTAGGCGGCGCAGCAAAATAGGCCTGCAGCGAGGCATAGGCGGAGTGCGGCGAGAAAAGGGCGAGACAAGATGTCACTAGGGCGCAGCGTAAAGGGCAGAGCGAAAAGGGACGATAAAGGG
>JAKDRW010000021.1 GCA_030454225.1 Vreelandella subglaciescola
GCAGGATACGCCACCCCTCCTTCTATCCTCCATACACAAGACTTGAGCTTAACTCTTTGGGTACTCCCACCATCTAAGATACCTCAGTGCCACCGTCACACCTGTCTATAAGCAATCCTCAAGAACTCCTAACGCCAAATTAGCATTTCCCTATCCGCCCTTCCACAATCCTGCCACATTTCTCATGCTTTTTTCGTAGTCGCACAAAAAAAGCGCCTCCGCAGAGGCGCTTTTGATAGCCAAGGGCGCTACGCCCTATCAGGCGAAGACTTCGGTCCATTCGTCGCGCTTGGCGAGTAGGTCGCGGGCGAGCTCTTGGGCGCCTTCCAGGCTGTGGCTGGCGGCCCAGCCACACTGCATTTCGTTGCAGGCGGGGACTTCGGTGGCGTTGATCACGTCTTTCAGGGTGTTTTCGACGATATCCAGCACGTCTTCGTAGTCGTCGTGGTTGATCATGGCGATGTAGAAGCCGGTCTGGCAGCCCATGGGGCTGATGTCGACGACCTTGTCCGAATGGTTGCGCGAGAGCTCGGCCATCAGGTGTTCGAGCGAGTGCAGCGCGGGCATTTCCATGTGGCCCTTGTTGGGCTGGCAGATGCGCAGGTCGTACTTGTGGATCTGGTCGCCGTGAGCGCCTTCTTTTACGTCCGCCAGGCGGATGTAGGGTGCCTTTACCTTGGTGTGGTCGAGGTTGAAGCTTTCGACGTTCATTTTCTGTTCGGCCATGGTGCCTCCTGTATGGCGAATGCATTGTATGCAAGCGTTGGTTGCGAATACGGGTTTAGATCACCGGGGCGTCAAAATCGTTCGGCTCGTCGGTGTAGACGCAGACGTTGGCGTCTTCAATATCGCCGTCCGGCGCTTCGAGATTCTCGGCAAAGAACTGCTGGATTTCCTTGCGCTGGCAGTGGGCCTCGAAGGCTTCGCGGTTGGCCCAGACTTCGTGAAACACGATGGGGTAGCTGTCGCCCTGGGCGAAGGGATTGTCAATCTTGCGGGTGACGGTGTAGCGCAGGCAGGCATCTTCCCGGTGGGCGTTGGGCTCAAGCGCCTGCAGCGCCTTGAACACGGCGTCTTCGCGGCCGGGCTTAGGCTTGAAGCTGGCAACACAGTAGATCTTTTGTGACATGTCCTCATCCTTTACGGGGTAAACGCCGCCCATTATGCGATGCGTGACCGCGACTTACCAACCATGTGCAGGGCTGCAGCAAGCACACGAAAACGCCGCTGCGCGGGCAGCGGCGTTGCTTGGCGAAGCGCCTGTGGCGGCGCGGAGCTTAACTGCCGGAGGCCGACGCCATGCCGCCCAGGCAGAAGAACTTGGTTTCCATGTATTCGTCGATGCCGGTGGCGCCGCCTTCGCGGCCGAGGCCGGACTCTTTCACCCCGCCAAACGGCACCGGCGCGCCGGTCATCTTCACCGAGTTGACGCTCACCAGTCCGAACTCCAGCCCGCGCATGATTTTCCAGATGCGGTGCATGTCGTGGGTGTAGAGGTAGGACGCCAGCCCGTACTCGGTGTCGTTGGCCAGCTCAATGGCCTCTTCGTCAGTCGCATAAGGCAGGATGCCCGCCACCGGAGCGAAGTTTTCTTCGCGCCAGACCTTCATCTCGCGGGTGATGTTGGTCAACAGCACCGGCATGAAGAAGTTGTCGCCGGCCACCGGCGACTGGCTGCTTTGATGGAGCGTCGCGCCCATGGCGACCGCATCGTCAACGATGCTCTGGGCTTTTTCCACGCCCTTAGTGTGAATCAGCGGGCCCAGGTCAACGCCGTCTGCCAGGCCGTTGCCCACGGTCAGCGCCGACATGCCGTCCTTGAACGCTTCGACAAAGGCGTCGTGGATCGACTCGTGCACCAGAATGCGGTTGGCCGCCAGGCAGTCTTGGCCCGAGGTCTGGTACTTGGCCGCCACCGCCGCCTGGGCAGCATCGACAGGGTTCACGTCGGGGCCGACGATAAACGGCGCGTTGCCGCCCAGCTCCATCGACAGGCGCTTGACCGTGCTTGCGCTTTGCTCTATCAAAAGCTCGCCGACGCGGGTGGAGCCGGTGAACGACAGCGCGCGGATACGCGGCTCGGCGCACAGCACCTTGGAGACCGCCGGCGGCTCGCCCAGCACTACGTTCAAAATACCCGCCGGAATGCCCGCGCGCTCGCCAAGCTCGGCAAGCGCCAACGCGGTAAACGGCGTTTCGTTGGACGGCTTGATGATCACCGGGCAACCGGCGGCGAGTGCAGGGGCGGCCTTGCGGGTGATCATCGCCAGCGGGAAATTCCACGGCGTAATCAGCGCAGCGATGCCCACGGGCTCTTTGATCGAGCCCAGCGCGGCGTTGTCCATATGGCTGGGAATGGTGCTGCCGTAGGTGCGCTTGCCCTCTTCGGCAAACCAGCGGATGAAGCTGGCACCGTAGTCCACTTCCCCGCGCGAGTCGCCGATCGACTTGCCCTGCTCCAGCGTCATGATGGTGGCCAGATCTTCGCTGTTGGCGCGAATCAGGTCATACCAGGCTTCAAGGATGTCGCTGCGCTCGTCGGCGCGCAGCGCTCGCCAGCCGGCAAAGGCGGCGTCGGCGGCGTCTACCGCGGCGGTAATCTGGGTGTCTTCAAGCACCGGAATATGGCCCAGCACGTCGCCGGTGGCGGGGTCGGTCACCGCTTCTTCGCGGCCGCCTTCGCCGTGAGTCCACTTGCCGTTGATGTAGGCGTACTGGCGGAACAGGCGCGGGTCCTGCAAGCGGTCGGAGAGCGAAGTCGATAGAACGGTCATAAAAGCCCCTCCCTTTGGGTCTTGGCGATTTGGCAGGTAACAACCTGTCGATGGCTCAAGCATAAGGGAGATAGCGCGGCAAGTGCTTTTGAAAACGCCGGCCAAAGATGCGGTTTTTTTGGCGCGGCCGGCGCAAAGTTGCGGTTTTTTTGGCGCAGGGCATTGGGCGCCTAGGCCAGCTGCTCATCCTCGACGCTCAGGGTGGCACGTTTGACCGTTTTGGTAACGATATAGGTGAAGTAGCGCTCGATCCCTGCGTCGGAGACCAGCCAGCGGTCCATGGTGCGCTGGTAGCTGTCGATACTGCGCACTTCGAACTTCACCAGATAGTCGACCCCGCCGCCCACCGCCACGCACTCGGTGACCTCGGGGGTTTCCATGACCAGCGCCTCAAAGCGCGAAAAGCTCTCAACACTGTGCTGCTTGAGCTCGATCTGCACCCACACGGCGTTGACCGGCACCAGCGCGCCGACGTTGACCCGCGCGCTGTAGCCTTCGATAACGCCGGCCTGCTCCAGCCGTTTGACGCGCTCCCAGCAGGGGCTGACCGAGAGGCTGATCGCCTCGGCCAGCTTGGACTTGGTGATGCGCCCGTCGCGGGAGAGGATCGCAAGAATCTTGACGTCGAAGCGGTCGAGTTTGAGCGATGCGGATAAAGGATGTCTGGTCATCGCATTAGCCGTCGAGGCGCTCCACCACGTCGGCGATTACCGCGATGGTGTCGCCGATGTGGGCAAGCGCCGGGGCGCGCCGCGCCATCAGCACGCCGTCACGCTCGGCGCGATAGACCACCGGCGTGCTGCCGGTGCGGGTGACGTCGTAGATCTGCGCGATGGGCTGGCCTTCGCGCACCTCGTCGCCAAGGCTCACCAAAAGCTCCAAAAGCCCGGAGTGGCGGCTTTGCACGTAGCAGCTGGCGTCGGGCATATCCAGATAGACCTGGGGCGTCTCCGGCAGCGACGCTTCGCCTTCGATCAGGCCGTGATGAATCAAGAAGTTGCGCACGCCGCGCTCGGCGATGCCGATGCTTTTGGGGGTCGAGGTGCCGCCGCCGCCAAGCTCGGTGGTGACAAACACCTTGCCCTGGTTTTCGCACACGGTGTCGAACAGGTGGGTGGCGTCGAGCTCGAACATGATCATGGCGTAGGGCGCGCCGAAGACCTTGGCGCTGTGCAGTGCGGCGGCCTGCTGCTCTTTGTTGTCGAGCACGTGGGAGGCGGCGTAGGGCAGGATGTCCAGGGTGCGCCCGCCGGAGTGAATATCCAGCACCACGTCGGCCATGGGTACCATTTGCCGGGTGAAGTAGTCGGCGATCTGTTCGGTGGCGTTGCCGTCCGGGTCGCCGGGGAAGCAGCGGTTGAGGTTGCCGCCGTCCAGCCCCGAGGTGCGTTTGCCCGCCGTTACTGCCGGCGTGTTGAAGCACGGCACGATGATCACCCGCCCGCTGACGTCTTCGGCCTTGAGCGTCGAAGACAGCTTCAACAGCGCGGTAATGCCTTCGTATTCGTCGCCGTGGTTGCCCGCGGTCAGAAGCGCGGTGGGGCCGTCGCCGTTTTTGACCACGGTCACGGGGATCATCACAGCACCCCACGCCGAGTCATCAACGGAAATCGGCAGGTTGAGAAAGCCGTGCTGGACGCCGTCGGCATCAAAATCAACCGTGGCGGAGATCGGGCTGGGACGCTTGCTCATGGGAGGCTCCTTGAAGGGTAAAGCGCTTACTTGACGACCAACGTTTACTTGACGAACAGCTGGCGCGGGAAATTGGCAAAGGTTTCGCAGCCGGTTTCGGTAATCAGGATGCTTTCGGTAATTTCGAGCCCCCAGCCGTCGGCCCAGAGCCCCGGCATGAAGTGAAACGTCATGCCCGGCTGGAGCACTGACTCATCCGAGGGGCGCAGGCTCATGGTGCGCTCGCCCCAGTCCGGCGGGTAGGAAATACCGATGGGGTAACCACAGCGCGCGCCGCCGCGGTCAAAACCGTATTTATCCATCGCCGAGCCCAGCGCCTTGGCGATATCCGCCGTGCGATTGCCCGGCTTGGCGACCTCGAGCCCTCGTTCGATGCCTTCCAGCAGCGCCGACTCGGCGCGCAGAAATTCGCGCGGCGGGCGGCCCAGGAACACCGTGCGCGAGGTCGGCGCGTGGTAGCGCTTGTAGACCCCGGCAATCTCGAAAAATGTGCCCTCACCTTCGAGAAAGGGCGAATCGTCCCAGGTCAGGTGAGGCGCGGCGGCGTCCTTGCCGGTGGGCAACAGCGGCACAATGGCGGGGTAATCGCCGCCGTGAACCTGGCCCTCCTCGTTGATATACCCCTCGATGGCTACGCGGTAAATCTCGGAGACCAGCTTACTTTTGCGTAACCCCGGCTCGATCACTTCCAGAATGCGGTTGTGCATGCCCTCGACAATTTTTCCGGCAATGCGCATGTAGGCGATTTCCTGAGGCGACTTGATCGCCCGGCACCAGTTGACCAGCGCGTTGGCGTCCATAAAGCGGGCGTGGGGCAGCTCCCGGCGCAGGCACAGGTACGCTTGGGCTGAAAAGTAGTAGTTGTCCATTTCCATGCCCACCACGCCGCGGTCCCAGCCGCGCTGGGGCAGAATCGACTGCGCCAGATAGTCCATGGGGTGCATGTCGGGGTTCTGGACGTAGTAATCCGGATAGTAGGTAATGTTTTCCGGGTCGATCCAGCAGGTCAAAAGCGCGCCGTTGGCGTCCATGCGCCGGCCGTACCAGAGCGGCTCGCCTTCAAGGCCGACCACCACGCACTGGTGGACGTAGAACGACCAGCCGTCGTAGCCGGTCAGCCACGCCATGTTGGAAGGGTCGCTGACGATCAGTGCGTCAATGCCCCGACTCGCCATTTCGGCGCGCACTTTCCACAGCCGGCTGGCATATTCCTCACGCGTAAAGGGCAGTGAAACCTGAGTCATCGGGCAACTCGCCGTTAAAAAGCTTCAAGAACCGGGACGTCATCAACGCGTTTACCGGGCCACGTAAGCGACCTGGCCACCCCAACAGGCCTGCCATCGTCGTCTTAGCGATACTAGCACCCCTGCGCGGCACGGGGTCAAAGCCTTTATTATAAAAATCGCAACCAGCCGTGATAGCGTGGCCCCAACGCCACAACAACGCCGGCGAGCGAGTTTAAGGAGCAATGATGAAAGTAGTCGTGCACATTGATAACGCCAGCCGCTGGTGCGCCGCGCTGGACAACGCGTTTCCCGCAGCCACGGTCGTTACCAGCAGCGCCTCCGCCGGCGAACGCCAGGATGCCGATTACCTTGCCGCCTGGGCGCCGCCGACGTGGCTTCTGACCGAACAAACGCAGCTCAAGGGCATCATCAACCTGGGCGCCGGGGTCGATGCCCTGCTGGCCTCCCCAGGGCTGCCCGAGGGTGTGCCCATCGTCAAGCTGCGCGATGCGGGCATGGCCGGCCCCATGGCCGACTATGTGCTTTACGGCGTGCTGCATTTTTATCGCAGCTTTGATCGCTACGCGCGCCAGCAGCGCCAGGCGCGCTGGGTTCCCCAGCCGGTAACCGGCAAGGCCGACTGGCCGGTGGGCGTGCTGGGGCTCGGCGCCATTGGCCGCCACGTGGCGCAAACGCTTGCCCGAGCGGGGTTTCCGGTGCTCGGCTGGAGCCGCCACGCCAAGCACCTCGACGGCGTTGACTGCCACCACGGCGAAGAAGGCCTTGACGCCGTGCTCGCCCGCGCCCAAACGCTGGTGACGCTGCTGCCCGATACCCCCGAGACGCGCGGACTGCTGGGCGCCACGCGTCTGGCGCAGCTGCCCGAAGGGGCGAGCCTGATCAACCCTGGCCGCGGTGCGCTGATCGACGAGCACGCGCTGCTTGATGCCCTGGGCGATGCACAGGACGACGCCGCCTCCGGGCACCTGCGCGGCGCCCTGCTGGACGTTTTCAACGAGGAGCCGCTGCCCGCAAAAAGCCCGCTGTGGCGCCATCCGCGCGTGCTGATCACCCCGCACATGTCGGCGCCCACGCCGCTCGACGGCGCGATCGATCAGGTCATCGGCTATCTGCACGCCTTTGAAGCCAGTGAAACATTCACCACCGTAGACCCGGCCACCGGCTACTGACGCTCAACGCGCCGAGCGCTATACTCGCCCTTACCACGTTACCGGAGATGCGTAATGCCGATTATTTCACGCGCACTGCCCACGGCCGCGCTGGCGCTTTGTCTGCTCGGCAGCCTGCCGGCGCTCGCCGAACCGGCAGACGCTAAAGCTCCTACGCTGCGCCCGCTCAAGGCGTTTGACGCCGAGTACAGGCTAAAGGTCGACGGCTGGCCCAGCGCCAAACTGACCCACCGGATGAGCCACGAAGGCCGCCACTGGCTCAGCAACATGCGCTTTTCCATCGCCGTGGCCAGCGGCCAGGAGCGCAGCCGCTTCAGCACCACCGATACGGCCACCCACTCGCTGCATTATTACAGCGGCTATTCGCTGTTTGGCGTGGGCGACAGCTACAAGCTGGCCGATGCCGACATCGACACCCTCGACCGGCAAACCGCGCTGGTCGACCTGGCGCGCCGCGCCGGGCGCGAAGACTGCACGGCGAGCGCCCCCTGCGACGTGCATTTTGTTGACCACCGCGGGCGCGACGAAAACTTCCAGTATTACGCGACCGGAACCCGCGAAGTTAAGGTGCCCGCCGGCACCTTTGATACGCTCAACGTCGTGCTGGTGGATGCAGACAAGCCCGGGCGCGAACTACACCTCGGCTACCACCCCGACTACCCCGGCCTGATTGTCGATGCCAGCTACCGCAAGGACGGCAAGCGCGAGACGCATATCACCCTGACTCAGCTGAACCACCAATAAGGAACGCCGAACGCCGTCATGTTTTCCGGGTTACTGATCGTTTTATTGCCGCTGGTGCTGGGCTATCTGGTTCGCGTGCGCTCAAAGCGCCTGCTAGGCGCTATCAACCATGCGGTGAATAGCTCCGTGTATGCCATTCTGCTGCTGATGGGCATCAGCCTGGCGGGGCTTGAGAACCTCTCCAGCCGGCTGTCCCAGCTGGGCGGCAACGCGTTGCTGCTGTTTACGCTGACCAGCGCCTTCAACCTCGTGGCGCTGTGGTGGCTGTCGCGCCGGCTGGCGCTTCACGCCGGCACCTCGCCCAGGGTCAAAAACGCGCCGGTGAGCAAATTTGCCGCCATACAGGGCTCGCTATTGCTGGTCGGCGTGGTCGTAGTCGGCGTGACCGCCGGGGTGCTGCTTGGCCCCGTGCTGGGAGACGCCCTTTTCTCCCGCGCCGAAATGTTCGCCGAGTGGGTGCTTTACGCGCTGCTCGCGCTGATTGGCTGCCAGCTGCGCAACTCGGGAATGGCGCTCAAGCAGATTTTGCTTAACCGCAGCGGGCTTGCCATCGCGCTGACGCTGGCTGCAAGCTCGCTGCTGGCCGGGCTTGTGGCCGCGCCCCTGCTGTCGCTTAGCTGGAACGAGGGGCTGGCGATGGCCTCGGGCTTTGGCTGGTATTCGCTCTCGGCGATTTTGATCGGCGACCAGCTCGGGCCGCTGATGGGCGGGGTGGCGTTTTTCAACGACCTGACCCGCGAACTGTTGGCCTTTGTGCTGATTCCGCTGGTGATTCATCGTCACGCGGCGCTGGCGATTGGCTACGGCGGGGCCACGTCGATGGACTTCACCCTGCCGGTGATCCAGCAGCACGGCGGCGTGGCCTGCGTGCCGGTCGCGGTCGTCAGCGGGTTTATCCTCTCGCTGTTGTCACCGCCGCTGATCCTGTTCTGGCTCTCGTTATAAACAACGCAATGCAGAGGAACATAACACGATGGGGTTAAACGAAATCGCTATCGGCGGGTTGTTTCTGCCGCCCCTGTTCGCCTATGTGATGATCGGCCTGGCCGCGACGTTTGCGCTGCGCGCTCTGCTGTATCAGTTACAGGGAGGCCGGCGGCTGTGGTTCGAAGCCTGGTTCGACACCGCGTTATTCGTGCTGTGCACGGCGGCCACCGCCTATGCTTTTTCTGCCTCTTTTCCTCTCATCGGAGCCCTGTGATATGCACACCCTGCTGCGCACGCTTGTCACCCTCGTTATCGTGGCGCTGGCCGCCGCTGCCGGCTGGTGGCTCTGGCACTATTACCTTTACACCCCCTGGACCCGCGACGGCCGCGTTCGCGCCGAGATCATCACCGTTGCCCCCGACGTGTCGGGGCGCGTGGTAGCGCTCAACGTGAATGATAACCAGCGCGTCGACAAAGGCCAGACGCTGTTTCAGATCGACCCCAGCCGCTACCAGACAGCGAAGGACAAAGCGCAGGCGGTCACCGAGCAGCGCGAGGCCGAGGTTGAACTCGCCCGCCACGAGGCTTCGCGGCGCAGCCGCCTCGGGCGCGGTGCCATCAGCGCCGAAGAACAGGAAACCTCACGCATCAACAGCCGCGTCACGGCTGCCACGCTTGCCCAGGCGCAAAGCGCGCTTGCCAGCGCCCAGCTTGACCTGGCACGCGCCGAGGTCACCGCGCCGGTGGCCGGGCACGTGCTCAACCTGCAGCTCAACGAAGGCAACTACGCCAGCGCCGGCAACCCGGTGCTGGCGCTGGTCGCGGCGGACTCCTACTACGTTACCGGCTATTTTGAAGAAACCAAGATGCCGCGCGTCCACGTCGGCGACCGTGCGCGCGTTAAGCTCATGGGAGCCACGCAAGAGCTCAGCGGCCACGTCGAAAGCATCGGACACGCCATTGCCGACCCGAACACCGCGCCCAACGAGCAGCTGCTGCCCAAGGTGCAGCCGACCTTTAGCTGGGTGCGTCTAGCGCAGCGCATTCCGGTACGCATCGCGCTGGATAATATCCCCGACGACGTCACGCTAAGCGCCGGCATGACCGCCTCCGTGCACATCGATACGGCGCCCTGAGCATGTCGATCACCGCCTCGCCCTGGTACCAGGCCTACCTGACGCCCGACGCCCAGGCGCTCAAGTTCGCCCTCAAGGCGACGCTTGCCATGCTGCTGGCGCTGTATATCGCTCTGTGGCTGGACCTGGAGCGCCCCTATTGGGCGCTGATATCGGCGGCGTTTCTGCAAATCC
The DNA here is from genome assembly GCA_030454225.1 of Vreelandella subglaciescola. GTDB lineage: Bacteria > Pseudomonadota > Gammaproteobacteria > Pseudomonadales > Halomonadaceae > Vreelandella > Vreelandella subglaciescola_A. The sequence goes on from JAKDRW010000021.1 coordinate 9,864, forward strand.
GCCCGATGAGCGGCATGGTGCTGGAAAAGGGGCTAAGCCAGATCAGCGGTACGCTGGTCGGCGCGCTGGCCGGTATCACCCTGATGGCGCTGTTTGCCCAGGCGCCGGTACTCGCGCTGAGCAGCCTGACGCTGTGGATCATGCTGTGCACCTACGGCAGCGCGCTACTGCGCAATAACGCCGCGTACGGCTGCATCATGGGCGCGGTTACTGCGATGTTGATCGTGGTGATTGGCGCCAGCGCGCCGGAGCGTATCTTTGCCATCGCTGTTGCCAGGCTTTCCGAGCTGACGCTGGGCGCCACCTGCGCCACGCTGGTCAGCGCGCTTTTGTGGCCTTCCCGGGTTAGCGCGCACCTCGGCCGCCAGGCCGACAGCGTGGTCAACCAGGCCTTTACCCACGCCGCCTACCGCCTGCGCGACACCGCCGATTACGCTGTGCTGGAAGAAACGCTCACCGGCAGCCTGTCACCGCTGACCCAGCTGGAAGGCGACAGCCAGTCGGCTCGTTACGAAGGCCCCGAAGGCGCGGGGCGCATTCGCGCCAGCCACGTATTGACCCGCCACACGCTGCGCCTGCTGGCCACGCTCCACGCCTTGCAGCAGCTGCTGCACGACGGCGCGGGCATCAAAAACGACATTCAACAGCTCGCGCAGCGGCTGGCCGAGGGCTTCGAGAGCGCTGCGGAACACAGCGGCACCGCGCCCGCCCGCGAGGCGCTGCAGGCCTTGCGCCGCCAAATACTGGATTACCCCGAAGCGGCGTTAACGCCGCTTGAACAGCGCTGCCTGCTAGGGCTGCGCGAGACGCTGGGGCACGCGCTGGTAATGCTCGACGCGCGCGACGCCATTAGCCACCCGACCCACAAAGCCCTGCGCGGCGTCGCGCTGGCGTGGCACCGTGATCACCTGGTGGCCGGCGTCAACGCCCTGCGCGCCGGCGCTATTTTTGCCACGCTGGCTACCTTCTGGCTGGCCACCGGCTGGACCAACGGCCAGGTAGCCATGCTGCTGGGCACGCTGTTTTCGGCGTTTTTCGCCAGCCGCGAAAACCCCGTCGCGGTATGCATGAACTTTGCCAAAGGCATGCTGGCGGCAATTCCCAGTGCGTTTGTATTCGGCCATGTGCTGCTCGCCCAGGCCAGCGGCTTTCCCATGCTGGCGATGATATTTATCACGCCGCTGTTTCTGGGGCTGCTGGGCTCGGCCAACCCCAAGCTGATCGGCTATTGCCTGGCCTTTACCATCGGCAATATTCTGCTCACCATGCCCGGCAACGGCATGGACTTTTCCTTTGATAGCTTTATCAACCGCGCGCTGGCGGTGCTGGTAGGGCTGAGTACGGTGGTCACGGGGTTTCGCCTGATTCCCGGGCCCGGCGCCACGCTGCGCCGCAACCGGCTGGTACGCTCTATTGCAGGGGATCTGCGCCGGGTGGCCGGCGCCCCGGTCGACGGCGTTGAAGTGCGCTTTATCGGCCGCATGGCCGACCGCCTGCTGCATCTGTCCAAGCACGACGATACGCTGCCCGAAGACCAGCGCCATCTGTTCAACCTGGGCCTGACCGGCCTTGACGTCGGCTACGCCTGCCTGCAGCTGCGCCGCCGGCTCGACGGGCTGAATAATCCCGCGCTCGCCCGCGCGCTGCACGCCTTTATTCTCGCGCTGGCCGACGACTTTGCCGCCAGCGCCCGCGGCGAAACGCCATCCCGCGTACGCCCGGCGGGCGAGACGCTGATTGCCGCCGCCCGCGACGAACGCTCGCTTGACCCGCGCCGCCGGGCGCTGCTGGCCGGGCTGGTCGAACGTCTGACGCTATCGCTTGAGCGCCAAGCCATACGCGCCCGGCAGCTACGCTACGCGCGGGGCGAAGAAAATAATCGCCATGCCGAGTAGCGCCACCGCTGAGCCGGTGATGTCCCACAGCGTGGGGCGCACGCCGTCGACCAGCCACAGCCAGCTGATTGCGGTGGCGATATACACGCCGCCGTACGCGGCGTACACCCGCCCTGCAGGCTCAGGGTGCAGCGTTAACAGCCAGGCAAACAGCGCAAGGCTTAGCCCCCCGGGCACCAGCAGCCACGCCGTTTTGTGTTCGCGTAGCCACAGGTAAGGCAGGTAGCAGCCGATAATCTCTGCCAGCGCCGTCATCACAAACAGGCCGACGGCTCTTAGCTCCAACACGGGCGCTCCTTTAGCTATTCGAGCCGGCGCCGCCGACCATGCCCTGGCGCAGCGCCGTCGACGCCTTGGCGGCGTCTTCGGGGCTGCCGGCCATTTCGCGGAACATGCCCATCGACCCCAGCAGCGCCGAGGATTCGTAGGGCACAAACACGCGCTCGCCGTCTTTGGCCATGTCCGGCAGGCTCTTGATGTAGCTTTGCCCCAGCAGGTACCCCACCACGGTGCGCTTGTGCTCGTCGTCATCGCCCAGCGCGTTGAGTACCAGGCTGATCGATTCCTTTTCGCCCTGGGCGCGCAAAATCGCCGACTCGCGGTCGCCTTCGGCGTTCAGAATCGACGACTCGCGCTGCCCCTGCGCTTTGGCAATCGCCGCAGATTTTTCGCCTTCGGCCTCGGTCACGGTGGCGCGCCGCTTACGCTCGGCGGCCATTTGCAGGCGCATCGCCGACTCTACTTCCTCGGGCATTTCAATATCCTGCACTTCCACCCGGGTAATGTTGATGCCCCACTTGGACGCCGGTTCTTCCATCGTCGCCTTGATCTGGTTGTTGACCTCGGCGCGCGACTCAAACAGCTTATCCAGCTCCATCTTGCCGACGACCGAGCGCAGCGTGGTTTTTGCCAGCACCTCAACGGCCTGGCTCATGTTCTCGACTTCGTACACGGCGCGCTCGGGCATCACCACGGTGTAGTAAAGCGCGCCGTTAATGCGCACGGTGACGTTGTCCGTGGTGACCACCGGCTGGCCGGGAAAATCCATCACCGTCTCGCGCCGGTCGATACGCGTTTCTTCGCGGGTAACGGCGACATAGACGTCGTTGCGCTTGTGGTAGCGGATCATGGTGATCGACCGCGGCTTTTCAATAAACGGAATAATGATATTGATACCGCTTTCCAGCACGCGGTTAAACGAGCCCAGCCGCTCTACCACTACGGCTTCCGACTGACGCACAATCATCAGCCCCTTGGCGATTATCATTACCCCGATAACCACAATGATCACGCTGATCAAAAGTCCGACACTAATAGAATCATTCATTGCTCTGCTCCTGCGGGGTTAACTCGCTACGGCGAATTTCCCTGTTTGCTGACGCGCGCTAATGTGCCGTCAAAATGATCCAGCACCACCTGTGTCCCTTCGGCGGGCGCATCGTGGGGTCCTGCATCGACGTCCTCTTCCACGTACTGAGCGCGAAAAAAATCGCCCTTGATCTTGATCCCGCTGGCGCCGTCGTAATCGCGGCGCACGATATAAAAGCGCTGGCCGTGCTGCGCCCCGGTGCCAGCCACGCCGTACTTTACCCCGGCGGGCGAAAACCACGGACGAATCACCTTGATCATCAGCGGCACACACACCGCGCTCGCTACCCCCAGCGCAATAAGCTGCCACACCAGCGGTGCGCCAAGCGCGGCCACGCCGGCAGCCAGCAATACCGCAATGGCCAGCGCCAGCAGCACCATGCTGCCCGTCATCAGCTCGGCAAGCGCCAGCAGTAGCGCCACCGTCAGCCATAGATAGCCTGCGCTTATAAACTCCATCGTCATTTCCCCTGATGCCCGCCTTGCCCGCACGGCAACGCCACTATTTTACTGCGCTAGCGCCCGCTCCAACGGCTCGCCGTTATACAGCAGCTGGCCGTTTTCCCAGGCAAAAGTATGCGGCGCCTCGCCGTTGATCAAAAGCGCCTGAAACGCCGGGGGCAGCTGTGCCACGAGCCTTTCGGGCAGCTCGCCCAGCGTAACCTCGCCGCTGACGCGCGAGGCGAATTCGGCCTGCGCCTCGCCGGCGCTCAGCGTCGGGCGCCCCTTGGCCATGATGAGTCGCTGCGTATCGGCGTCGAGCGTTGCCAGCAGCGCATTGGTCGCGTCTTGCGCCAGTCCGTCGCCGTCAAACGCCAGGCTACCCGACAGCTCGGCAGTCAGGCGGCCGAGCATGGGCAGCGCAGCATCGACGTCGAGGGTATTGAGCTGCAGCGCCGGCGAGTGCGCCAGCAGCGTGTGCGTTTCCTCGACCAGCGTATCCTGCAGCTCACGTTCCAGCGCCTGCTGGCGCTGCGGCGTCAGCGTTTTATCGCTATCCAGAGCGTCGAGGCTGCGCTCCAGGGCGCTGGATACCGCTTCAATGGCCGCGTAATTCAGGCCATCGGTGGTCACATCAAGCTCGATTTCCCCCGGCTCGCTGTCCAGGTACACGGCGTCATCGGCGGAGAAGTACAGCTGCGAAGTCAGCGTCTCGCCGTCAAGCGTTGCCGTGTTGTGAAGCTCCGTTGCGCCCAGGCTGAACGCTTCCAGCGACTGCGCCCCCTGATCCACCGTCAGCCCCGCCCCCTCGAGCATAACCCGGGCATGCGAGCGGCCTTCGCCCTGCTGTGCGTCGAGCGTATGTTCGAACGCCGCGTGCAAGCCGTTAACCTGAAGATTGCTGCTGGCGTCTTGAAACCCTATACGCCGGGTTTGCATATTGAGCGCGAAGTGTTCCTTTTCGGCGTCAACGTAGCCGCTGCCTTCGGTCTGCTCCAGCGTGACGTCATACTTGGCGGCGCTGAGCTCATCGGCACTGAACGTATAGTGGCGTTTGCCGCGGCCAAGCCCGGTGGTGAAATCTACCACGCCTTCCAGCACGTCGCCGCTAAAGGTCAGCGAGCCGTCGGCCTTGCGCGACAAATAGCCCACGTCCATGGCCAAATCGCCGCTTAGCGCCGGCGCGTCGACCGCGGTCAAATGCGCTGTCAGCGAGGTTTTGCCCAGACCTTTATGCGTTTGTACCTGGCTGACGGCAATGTCCTCGCCCGCTTCGAGCGCCGCCAGGCTTTGACGGATTTGCTGGTCGGCGGACTTTCCCGCCAGGCCGTGGGCGACAAACCCGCCGGCGACGACAATCACGCCGGCTCCGATAATTATCTTCTTATCCACAATCAACGTCCTTATTTTTGCTAAGCTTTGGCACCGGCCGATCGACTCGATAACAACGTTGCACAAACTTTACACGCCGGGTGTGAAATCGTTGCGCAACGTTGCCGGATGCTAGCATGTTGCGACTGCCTTTTATGCCTGTTTACGTTGCTATGCCGCTACGGCGATTCGCTACGGACGCGCCTTGCACTCACTAGCTGACTGCCTATGCCTGCTTTCTTTGCCACACTGGGGACTCCCTTGGGGATAACGTTTCGCCACGCGCGCTACCGCCGTATGTCGCAGCTGGGGCTCAAGCTCTTTGCGATTATTTTAAGCATCAACGTGGTGATTTCCGTCGCGGTCTTTCAGGCCGTGTCCTATAGCATCGACCGTGGCTTTCTGGACTACCTCAACCAGGCTCAGGAGCGCCGCGCCATGCGCCTGGCCGAAGGCCTGACCGCGCGCTGGCAGCAACATCTGAGCTGGGACTGGCTGGAAAACGATCCGCTGCGCTGGCCCACCATCGTTTATCATGACCTGGGCCGCGGTGACGACGAGCGCCCCTCGCCGCTGGGCGAAGCCCAGGACTTTGCCCTGCGCGCCCCCGACGGGCACTTTGTCGTCACGCCCCGCCACGCCGATGACTCCCCCGACGACTGGCACTGGATGCCGCTCACCACGCGCGGTCAGGAGATCGGCTCGCTGGGGTTTCGCCCGCCCCAGCAGATATTAAAGCGCATGGAGAACCGCTTTCTCGACCGCCAGCGCAGCAACCTCTCGCTGATTATTGTCTCGCTGGGGATTGCCTCGCTGCTGCTGGCCGGCGGGCTGTCGTGGTGGCTTGGCCGACGCGCCCGCACGCTGGCCGTGGGCGCTTTGCGCCTGACTCGGGGCGATTACGACATTCGCCTGCCGGTGCGCGGCCGCGACGAGCTTTCCGGGCTGGCGCGAGACTTCAACGTGCTGGCGGCCACCCTTGAAGAAAACCGCAGCGCGCGCTCCCGCTGGGTATCGGATACGGCGCACGAACTGCGCACCCCGCTGGCCGTGCTGCGCGGCGAAATCGAGGCCATGCAGGACGGCATCCGCCCGCTCGACGTCGACAACCTCGGCTCGCTGGCCCAGGAGGTCAGCCAGCTGGAACGGCTGGTGTCCGACCTGCGCCTGCTGTCGCAAAGCGACGCCGGCGCGCTGGATATCCAGCGGGCGCCGGTCGACCTGAGCGACAGCCTGAAAAGCCACCTGGACAGCGCCAAGCGCTGGCTGGAAGGCACCGGCTTCACGCTGACCGACACGCTGACGCCGGGGCTTTGCATCAACGGCGACGCCCAGCGGCTGCGCCAGCTGTGGCACAACCTGCTCGACAACAGCTGCGCCTACACCCACGAACCGGGCACGCTTCACGTCACACTCACCTGCGAGCATGACGCGGCCGTGCTGGTCTGGGAAGATAGCGCACCGGGGGTGCCCGACGACGTGCTTGCCCGGCTGACCGATCGCCTTTACCGCGTGGAAGGCTCGCGCAACCGCTCAAGCGGCGGCAGCGGCCTGGGCCTTTCCATCGTCAGCGCCCTGGTACACGCCCACGGTGGCAAGCTCGATGCCTCGGCTTCGCCGCTGGGCGGGCTGCGCTGGACGCTGCGCTTTCCCCTCTTGTCGACAACCTGATATTACCGCCAACCTGACCTTTTTCATGAGTGACCCATGCCCACTGAAGCCTCTTTACTGATTGTCGAAGACGAACCCAAAATTGCCCGTCTGATGTCCGATTACCTGACCACCCACGGATTTGGCGTCACCACGCTAGACGATGGCAGCGCCGTCATGCCCTGGCTTGAAGGGCAGCAGCCGGCGCTGATACTGCTGGACCTGATGCTGCCGGGCCAGGACGGCCTGACGCTGTGCCGCAGTATTCGCAAGCGCTACCCGCAGATCGCCATCATCATGGTCACCGCCAAGGTCGAGGAGGTGGACCGCCTGCTGGGGCTGGAGCTGGGCGCCGATGACTATATCTGCAAGCCGTTCAGCCCGCGCGAAGTGGTCGCTCGCGTCAAGGCCGTGCTGCGCCGCAGCCAGGCGGCAGAGCGCGTCATTGCGCCGACCGACGATCCTGCCGCGCCGGTGCATCTGGACGAAGACGGCTGGCAGGCCCTGGCCGAGGGCCAGGATCTGGGGCTGACCGCCGTCGAGTTCCAGCTGCTGCGCGTGATGATGCGCGCGCCGGGGCGTATTTTCAGCCGTGAACAGCTGATGGACCACATGTACCGCGACAACCGCATTGTGTCGGAACGCACCGTGGACAGCCATGTCAAGAAATTACGCAAAAAAATCAATGAAATGCTGCCCGATCGCGAGATTATCCGCTCGGTTTACGGCGTCGGCTACAAATACCAGCCGGACGAATAAGGCGCTACGTTAAAAAGGTCACGATTGTTACACAGTCGCTGCAAGGGGTTTGCACCGGCGCGCGTGACCCTCGAGGCCACCATCCAGCCGGAGTTCGCCATGAAATCGTTGATGACACCGCTTAACCAGTCAGATATTACCCAGCGCGGCAAAGGCCTTGCCCCCCTTCTTCTTGCCGCCGCGCTGATACCGCTGGCCTTCGCTGCCCACGCCGAGTCGGACGCGAAGCCAAACGCCCGTGCCAGCGAGCATGCCCAGGGCGAAATGCCCGCGGCGCTCAAGGCTCGCATGGAAGAACGCCGCCAGGCCGTTTACGAAGAGGCCGGCATTGACGAAGACACCCAGCAAGAGCTCAACGCCGCGCAAAAAGAGCACTACGAAGCCATGCGCGAGCTGCGCGAGGAACACCGCGAGCGCATGGAAGAAATTCTCACCGAGGGGCAGCAGCAATCGCTCAACCAGGCCATGCGCGACATGCAAAGCCAGCACCACGGCAAGCAGGTCGTTCCCGGAGAAGACGCCGCCGAGTAGTCCCGCTGCTTATCTGCTTATCTGCTTATCTTCCTGACGCACTAAAACGCCCGGCCATGGCCGGGCGTTTTAGTGCGTCCTTCCTGCCCCCGGTACCACCCGGACAATCCACAGCTGGTACTATAAGGTGACAAGCCCAGTACGCAGCGTCCTTCAGCAACGTGCGGTGAGGCTCAGCACCTTTCTTACCTGGAGTGATCATGTCGCGTCAGCAGCGTTCATCGCGTAGCGCCTTGCCGTACCCCGGCAGCGCCCTTGTGAGTGCCTGGCGGGCAGGCTATTCGCTTGAGCGCCTGAAACACGACGTCATGGCCGGCCTGACCATCGGCGTAGTGGCGGTGCCACTTTCCATGGCGCTGGCGATTGCCACCGGCGTCGCCCCCCAGCACGGGCTTTATACGGCCATTGTGGCCGGCGCGATTATCGCCCTGACCGGCGGATCGCGATTCAATATCTCCGGCCCCACGGCGGCCTTCGTGGTAATTCTCTTCCCCATAGTGGCCAACTACGGGCTGGGCGGGCTGTTAATTGCCACCCTGATGGCCGGCGTAATTCTAGTGGCGCTGGGGCTTGCACGGCTGGGCAGCTTAATTCAATACGTGCCCTACCCGGTCGTGCTCGGGTTTACTGCGGGCATTGGCACCGTTATCGCGCTGCTACAGCTGCCCGACTTTTTTGGCCTGAGCGACGTAGCGCTGGGCGATAGCACCGTGGAAAACGCCTGGCACATTGGTCGTGCGCTGCCCGATTTTTCTTTCACAGAGCTTGCCATCGGCGTAATTACGCTGGCCACGCTGCTGATTTGGCCACGCCTGAAAACGCCCGTTCCCACCCCGCTGGCAGGCCTTGCCGTAGGCACGCTTGCCGCTCTGCTGCTGGCCGCGCTGGGCGTTGACGTCGACACCATTGCCTCGCGCTTTCACTGGACGATCGACGGCCACACCGGCAGCGGCATACCACCGCTGGCGCCCGCCTTTAGCGCGCCGTGGCATTCTCCCGGCGCTGACGGCGAGCCGCTGACGCTCAACTTCGACTTGATTCGAGCGCTATTGGGGCCGGCGCTGGCGATTGCGCTGCTGGCGGCGATCGAATCGCTGCTCTGCGCGGTGGTGGCCGACGGCATGACGCGCACGCGCCACGACCCCAACGCCGAGCTGATCGGCCAGGGGATCGGCAATATTGTGGTGCCGTTTTTTGGCGGCATCACCGCAACCGCCGCGCTGGCGCGCACCGCGACCAATATCAAAAGCGGTGCGTTTTCGCCCATTTCAGCGGTCGTTCACTCGCTGCTGGTACTGCTGGCCGTCGTGGCGCTGGCAGGCATTCTAGGCCGCGTCCCGATGGCCGCGCTAGCGGCCCTACTGCTGACCATTGCGTGGAATATGAGCGAGGCCAAAAGCTTTGTACATACGCTAAAAAGCGCCACCGCAAGCGATGTCCTGGTGCTGCTGATCTGCTTTGCGCTGACGGTCGCTTTCGATATGGTCATTGCCGTTGCCGTGGGCATTAGCCTGGCCGCAACGCTGTTCATTCGCCGCATGGCGCAGCTAACCGGCACCGAACGCCTGCCCGACCCGCCCGCCAGCAGCATCGAGCTGCCCGACGGCACGGCGCTTTACCGGATCAGCGGGCCGCTGTTTTTTGGCGCCGCGGAAAAGGCCATCGCCACGCTGCGCCTGGTGGACCCCGAGGTCAAAACGGTGCTGCTCGACATGCACGCCGTACCCAGTCTGGATGCCACCGCAACGGTAGCCCTCGACGGGCTACGCCATGAGCTCGCCGAACAGCGCGTGGGGCTGGTATTCATCGGCCTGCCCGCGCGGCTGCGGTTAAAGCTCAAGCGCGCGGGGATCTACCGCGAGGCGGGCAAACTGGCAACCGCCTCAAGCCTTGAGCGCGCCGCACAGATCGCGCGGCGCTGGCAGGAGTCCGGCTAGCCGCTTATCGGCGACGGCTAGAAAAAGCCCATCGGGTTAACGTCGTAGCTGACCAGCAGGTTTTTGGTCTGCTGGTAGTGCTCAAGCGCCATCTTGTGAGTCTCGCGACCCACGCCGGATTTTTTATAGCCACCGAATGCCGCGTGCGCGGGGTACTGGTGGTAGCAGTTGGTCCACACGCGCCCGGCCTGAATGCCGCGCCCCATGCGAAACGCGACGTTGATATCGCGGCTCCACACCCCGGCGCCCAGGCCAAACGCGGTGTCGTTGGCAATTTCCAGCGCTTCGGCTTCGTCTTTGAACGTGGTCACCGCCACTACCGGGCCAAAAATTTCTTCCTGAAAGACGCGCATCTTGTTAGAGCCTTTGAGCAGCGTCGCCTGAATGTAGTAGCCCTGCTTGAGGTCGTCGTCGAGGGTTTCCTTCTCGCCGCCGGTCAAGAACTCGGCGCCTTCGTCGCGGGCCACGTCCATGTACGACATGATTTTATCGTACTGCTCCTGAGACACCTGCGCGCCCACCTGCACCTCGGTATCCAGCGGGTTGCCGCGCTTGATGGTTTGCGTACGCTCGACCACTCTGGCCATAAAGTCGTCGTACATGCTCTCCTGCACCAGCGCGCGCGACGGGCAGGTACAGACTTCGCCCTGATTAAGAAACGCCAGCACCAGCCCCTCAACGGCTTTGTCGATGAACTCGGGTTCGGCGTTCATGATGTCGGCGAAGTAGACGTTGGGCGACTTGCCGCCGAGCTCGACGGTGGAGGGGATGATGTTTTTCGCCGCGCATTCGAGAATATGCGAGCCCACCGGCGTCGAGCCGGTAAAGGCGATCTTGGCAATCCGTGGACTTGATGCCAGCGCCTGGCCGGCTTCTTCGCCAAAGCCGTTGACGATATTGATCACGCCCGGCGGGAGTAAATCGCCGATCAGCTTCATCAGCTCCAGAATCGACGCCGGCGTTTGTTCGGCGGGTTTGAGCACTACGCAGTTGCCGGCGGCCAGCGCCGGGGCCAGCTTCCAGGTGGCCATCAGCAGCGGGAAATTCCACGGAATGATCTGGCCGACCACGCCCAGCGGCTCGTGAAAGTGATAGGCCACGGTATTGGCATCGATATCCGCCGAGGCGCCTTCCTGCGCGCGGATACAGCCGGCAAAGTAGCGAAAGTGGTCCACCGCCAGCGGCAGGTCGGCATTGAGACACTCGCGCACGGCCTTGCCGTTATCCCAGGTTTCGGCCACGGCGAGCTTTTCGAGGTGCTGTTCAATGCGCTCGGCGATTTTCAGCAGCACGTTGCCGCGCTCCTGCACCGAGGTCTTGCCCCACTCGGGGGCGGCGCGGTGGGCGGCGTCCAGCGCTTTGTCGATGTCTTCGGCGGTCGAGCGGGGGATCTCGCAGAAGACCTCGCCGTTGACGGGGCTTACGTTGTCGAAATACTCGCCGCTGACCGGCGGCACGAATTCGCCGCCGATATAGTTGCCGTAACGCTTGTCGAACGTGATCAGGGCATCGGCGCTGCCGGGGTTGGCGTAGATCATGGCGTGGCTCCTGCAGGGTGTGAAGGTCAGCACTCAAACAGTGTTGGCCAGCCCCCGTCGTTTGTACAACCATACCAACGTCGCAGAGCCGGCCACGTCAACCGGCAACCCCATCTAAAGCCCCGCTCCCAGACTAACGCACGATCATCACCGACACCTTGGCGTGGTGTACCACGTGCTCGGCGTTGGGGCCCAACACGTAGTCAACGAACTTGCGCTTGGTGTGCGATGCCATGATGATCAAGTCGATATCCAGCTGCTTACCCACCTTGATAATCGCCTCCCAGGGCGTGCCGTCAACGATCACGCTTTGGCTCTGCACATCGTCCGGCACGTTATCGCTGATAAAGGCGCGCTGGGCGTCGACCACCGCGGCGTGAGTTTCCTGTGTGAAGTTTTTGGGAAAATACGCCCCCACCAGCGGCATTTTCATATCCGGCAGCACCGTAACCACGTGAAGCGAAGCGCCGAACGTCCGGCACAGTGCTATCGCCGTGGGCAGCGCCTTGGACCACGAGGTCTCTTCGTCCAGGTCCACGGGCAGTAGAATCTTGCGGTACATGGCTCCCCTCCTTTATACCGTGGCCGTGGGCAGCGGCTCACGGCGGCGGCGACGGCGCTGAAGCGCCACGACAAACCCGAACACGACAATCGCGGGCAGCCACATCCACTCTTTGGTCCAGCGATCCACCGGCGCCTGTACCTGGAGGATCTCTTGGTCGAAATCAAAGCCCATGTCGGCGGCCTGGCTACCGTAGGTCACCATATCCACGATCGTCTTGTCGCCGTCGGTCATCAGCTCGAGGCCCAGATTATCCAGCCGCTCCTGACCGCTATCGCCGTCGGGCACCGGCAGCGTCATGTAGGTGGTCATCGGCTCGCCGTAGGCGTCAAGCCCGCCGACCTGCAGGCGCAGTGTGGTGTCGGCGTCCACGTTGTTTAGCGCCTGAGCAAACTGAGCCGGCGGGATCGAGCGATACGGATCGTGCAGCTGATCCATCCAGAACCCCGGGCGAAACAGGGTAAACGCCACCAGCAGCAGCAGCGCAGACTCATACCAGCGGCTGCGCGTCAGCATGTAGCCCTGGGTCGCAGCGGCGAAGATCAGCATGGCGATGGTCGCCACGATAAACACCATCACCCCCTGCAGCGGGCTGACATCGATCAGCAGCAGATCGGTGTTGAAAATAAACAGGAACGGCAGTGCTGCGGTGCGCAGGCTGTAGTAGAACGCCTGAAAACCGGTACGTATCGGGTCACCCCCGGAAATCGCCGACGCGGCAAACGAGGCCAGCCCCACCGGTGGGGTGACATCCGCCATAATGCCGAAGTAAAACACGAACAGGTGCACCGCGATCAGCGGCACGAGCAGGCCGTTTTGCTGGCCGAGCTGGATAATCACCGGCGCCAGCAGCGCCGAAACCACGATATAGTTGGCCGTGGTCGGCAGCCCCATGCCCAGTATCAGGCTAAGCACGGCGGTAAAGAACAGGATGAGCAGCAGGTTGCCCATAGCGATGGTTTCGACCACGTCGGCGAGCACCAGCCCGACGCCGGTTTGCGACACCGCGCCGACGATAATACCCGCCGTTGCTGTGGCAATACCGATGCCGATCATGTTGCGCGCCCCGGTAACGAGGCCGTTCCAGAGGTCCAGCGCGCCTTCGTGCAAATCGGCGCGCAGGCTGCCCCGGCCACGAAAAATGGCGGTAATCGGGCGCTGGGTCAGCATGATGAAAACCATGAACACCGTGGCCCAGAACGCCGATAGCCCGGGCGACAGCCGCTCGACCATCAGACACCAGATCAGCACGATAACCGGCAGAATATACTGCAGCCCGACCATCACCGTAGGGCGCGTTTGCGGCAGCTCAAAAATCGGTTCGTCGGGATCATCGAGCTCAAGAACCGGGTAGCTTGCCGCCACTTTCAAAAGGCCCAGATAGACCCCCACAAGGCCTACCGCAATGACCCAGGGAGCCGCTTCACCGAGTACCGGCTTGAGCCAGCCAAGGCCGTAATAAACGCCCAGCGCTGTGGCCATCATCAATAAAAGCCCGCCCAGAAATCCTGCTACCTTGCGTACCAGCGGCTTGGGCGGGTTGGTGCTCTTAAGCCCCTGCATATTGGCTTTAAGCGCTTCAAGGTGGACGATATAAATCAGCGCAATATAGGAAATAAGCGCCGGCAAAAAGGCGTGCTTGATCACTTCCACGTAGGAAATACCCACGTATTCCACCATCAGGAACGCCGCCGCGCCCATGACTGGCGGCATGATCTGCCCGTTGACCGATGAGGCCACTTCCACCGCCCCGGCCTTCTCCGAGGAAAACCCCACCCGCTTCATCATCGGAATGGTAAAGGTGCCGGTGGTCACGGTATTGGCGATCGAGGAGCCGGAAATCAGCCCGGTCATGCCCGAGGCCACCACCGCCGCCTTGGCCGGGCCGCCTTTATAGTGCCCCAGCAGGGAAAATGCGACCTTGATAAAATAGTTGCCCGCGCCGGCCTTATCCAGCAGCGCGCCAAACAGCACAAACAAGAACACAAAGCTGGTCGACACCCCCAGCGCAATGCCGAATACGCCCTGGGTAGTAAGCCACTGGTGGTTGATCAGCCCGTGGAGACTAACGCCCTTGTGCGCCAGTATTCCCGGCATCCAGGGGCCGGCCAGCGAATACACCAAAAATACCGTGGCAACGATCATCAGCGGCGGCCCGAGCGCGCGTCGCGTGGCCTCCAGCAGCAGCAGAATCCCCACAATGCCAACCACCACGTCCTGTGTCAGTGGCGCGCTGGGGCGATGGGCCAGCGACTCGTAGAAGATGAACATATAGGCGCCACAAAACGCCGCCACCCCGGCAAGCACCCAGTCCTGCAGCGGAATATAATCGCGCGGCGAGCGCTTGAGTGCCGGGTAGGCCATGTAAGCCAGAAAAAGCGCAAACGCCAGGTGCACCGAGCGCGCCTCGGTGGCGTTGAACACCCCGACACCGAACACATAGGGCAAGGGTGAGGCGATCCACAGCTGAAATAGCGACCAGACCGCGGCAATACCGACCAGCAGCTTGCCCGGCACGCCGCGGGGCTTACGCGCCCCCGAATCGGTCGATGCGACCATATCATCGAGATCAGCCGTCTCATCACCCGGTCGCGTAGTCGGTTCCGGTGCTTGTTTGCCATGCTCTGTCATAAGCAAGCCCTGCACAAAAATGGATAACAAAGCGCAATACCATCAGGAGACAAGCTGCTCTCCTGAGCGCGTGGAAGGTGGTTTTTAGCGCCTAAACGCAGCGCGCGGCTCCATCGGGAGCCGCGCGCATTACGCATACAAAGCCAGGATAAGCGTCGCGTCTCGGCTTACTCGATCCAGCCCTGCTCGCGGTAGTAGCGGGCGGCACCCTCGTGCAGCGGAGCCGACAGGCCGGTAGTTACCATCTCTTCGGGGTCGAGGTTTTCAAACGCCGGGTGCAGACGCTTGAAGCGGTCAAAGTTGTCAAATACCGCTTTGACGGTCTGGTAGACCACCTCATCGTCGGTATCCGCGGTGGTCACAAAGGTGGCTGCCACGCCGAAGGTTTCGACGTCGTCGGGGTTGTTCTTGTAAAGCCCGCCGGGAATGGTCGACATGGAGTAGTAGGGGTATTCATCGACGATGCCCTGGATATCGTCGTCGTTGAGCGGGATCAGTTTGGCGTCAACGGTCGTCGTGGCTTCCTGAATGGCGCCGTTGGGGTGGCCGACCACGTAGGTCATGGCGTCGATGTTGTTGTCCGACAGCGCCGAGGCCATTTCCGCAGCGTCGAGCTGAGAGGCCAGCGAGAAGGTATCCTTGTCCCAGCCTTTGGCGTCCATGACCACTTCCATGGTATTGCGCTGGCCGGAACCGGGGTTGCCGATATTGACGCGCTTGTCGACAAGATCATCCAGCGTTTCAATGCCCGAGTCGGCGCGCGCCAGAAGCGTCAGCGGCTCGCCGTGGATACGAAACACCGCCCGCAGGTCGTCGTACGCGTCGCCGTCAAAACTGCCCGTGCCGTTGTACGCCTGGTACTGGACGTCGGACTGCACCACGCCCATGTCCAGCTCGCCCGACTTGATGCCATTGATGTTGGCCACCGAGCCGCCGGTCGACGGCGCGTTACAGCGAACGTTTTGCTCCGCGCTATTTTTGTTGACCAGACGGCAGACGGAGTTCCCCACCACGTAGTAAACCCCGGTCTGCCCGCCGGTGCCGATAGTGACGTAGCTTTCATCATCGGCGACGGCAGGCGAGGCAAACGTCGCTGCGGCCAGCAGCGCGCCGGAAAAGGCGGCAGTCGAAAATATATGACGCTTCATGAGCATTCCCCTTGAATCTGGTGTGATAAATTCTTGTCGTGCTGTCTGTTCATCGCAGTCAGCTATCTGCTTATTATTCGTCATTGATCTATCGCCAGCGGCTTGCGCGCGGGTGGCAGGCCAATCTTCGTCAAACTGCAAAATAGGACGTAAAGCCATCTAATACAAGCATTAATAAGCCGTATCACTGTATTGTTAGACTTTCTTCTTAGACGTTATCTCAGCTGCTTGCAGTAATGCGCCGCCGCTACTCGGCCCGGCATGCAGCCAAAAGCACCGCGGCGGATACGCAGTCGCCTGTGCTTATGCCCCGCTCGGCAAAATAGCCGGCGTTGACCTCGAGCGCGGCATGATAGGCACTGCCCGGCGCGTAGGCGGGGCAGCGCGTCGAATTCTCCGACAAGCAGGGCTCCATGGTTCGCAGGTCGACAATGCGCCCTTCGCTATCGATAAAGGCGATATCCAGCGGTATCCGGGTACGATACATCCAGAACGCGCGGCGCTTCGACTGACGCCGGTCGTAAACAAACAGCATGCCGCTATCGGCACCCAGCGCGTCGCGCGCCATCAGCCCTTGTTCGCGCTGCGCCGGCGTTTTGGCCACCTCGACGTCTAAGCGCTGCGGCCCCCGGGCGGTGTGGATCACCGCCGTAATACGCTCAGCCGTTGCCGGCGCCTGCGCCCACAGCCAGCGGGCAGGCATGAAGGCGGCGGCCGGCAGCGTCAGTGCAGCGCCTAGCAGGCGGCGACGGGTCAGCGTCATGGCGGTTTCCTTCTAAAACGGAGAGTAATAACGGATAAATAGACACAACGAAGCCGCACGATAGCGGCGCGGCAAGCGTCGGTATCAGTGCGGCCAGGTAACAGGATAGCGTACGCCACGCTACCCAGGACTCTCTGCCTTGCAGGCGCGCCGGCCTTTGACCGTACGCAAGCCTGCGACAGTGAGTTAGTTTTTCAACGTAATGCGCAGGTCCAGCGGGTGTTCATCGCAGTTGTCGCCGTCGCCGCCGCGATCCACCACCAGGAACTCACCTTCGCGCTCGAGCACCGATTGAATTGCGTGCCAAACGCCGGCGTTGTAGTTCACGCCCTGGCGGCCGTCGGTGACAAACGCGCGCACGTCGTCCGGGCTGATCTTCTCACCGGCCGGTGCGACGACGACGATAAAGCGCTCATCGTGCAGCGGCATAAACGCCTGGCTACCCTGCGGATGACGCTCAAGAAACGTCAGTTCAAGCGGCAGCGTAATCGGCTGGCTGACAAAGATGCTCACCAGCGTATGCGCGTTGTCGCCCAGCGTTTCCACTTTGGCCAGATCGTGGTGGCGCTGGGTACGGCCTGAGTTGATCGGAAACGAGTCCGAGGTGCGCGTATCAATCACGTCGCCAAACGGCGCGAATGCTTCAGCCGTCAGCGGCTCTGCAACAAGTTCCAGCATGGTGTCTCCTTGACGTTACGCCTTACAGGGCATTGATCTTGAGCTTGGGATGACGGTTGACATCCTTGTAGAGCAAATAGCGGAACGGCCCCGGTCCGCCGGCATAGCAGGCCTGCGGGCAGAACGCGCGCAGCCACATGAAGTCGCCGGCCTCAACTTCTACCCACTCCTGGTTGAGGTGGTAAACCGCCTTGCCTTCGAGCACGTAAAGGCCGTGTTCCATGATGTGGGTTTCATCGAAGGGAATCGACCCGCCCGGCTGAAAAGTCACGATGTTGACGTGCATGTCGTGACGCACATCGGTCGGATCGGCAAAGCGCGTGGTCGCCCAGCGGCCGTCGGTGTCCGGCATTTCGTTCGGCGCCAGATCGTTTTCGTTGGTCACGAACGCTTCGGGCACGTCGATACCTTCAACGAACTCGTAGGCCTTGCGGATCCAGTGGAAGCGTACCGGCTCGCCGGATTCGTTGTGCAGCTGCCAGTTGCTGCCCGGCGGAATGAACGCGTAGCCGCCGATTTTCATGGCGTGCTTCTGGCCTTCCAGGGTCAGCGTCATTTCGCCTTCAACAACGAACAGCACGCCTTCAGCCTGGGGGTCGAGCTCGGGCTTGTCGCTGCCGCCGCCGGGCTGAACTTCCATGATGTACTGGGAGAACGTTTCGGCAAAGCCGGTCAGCGGGCGCGCCAGCACCCACAGGCGGGTGTCATTCCAGAACGGCAGGTTGCTGGTGACGATATCGCGCATCACGCCTTTTGGAATCACCGCATAGGCTTCGGTGAACACGGCGCGGTCGGACGTCAGCTGCGTCTGCGGCGGATGCCCACCGTGGGGGGCGTAATAGGTATGACTCATACTCAAGCTCCTTTATTAGTATTAGTGATGACTATTAACGGCCGGGCGCGGGGTGTTCCTTGGCCCAGTGGCGCGCGATATCCACGCGGCGTGCGACCCAGACGTCATCGTGCGACTCGATGTAGTCAAGGAAGCGCTGCAGGGCGCGGAAACGGCCCGGACGACCCAGCATGCGGCAGTGCATACCGATCGTGAGCATCTTGGGCGTTTCTTCGCCTTCGGCGTAGAGCACGTCAAACGCATCGCGCAGGTAGGTAAAGAAATGCTCGCCCGTATTGAAGCCACCGGGTGAAGCAAAGCGCATGTCGTTGGTATCCATGGTGTAGGGCAAGACCAGCTGGTCACGCTCGTTGCCTTGGCTGTCGGCTTCGCGGACCCAGAACGGCAGGTCGTCGCCGTAGTAGTCGCTATCGTAGGTAAAGCCACCCTCGTCCTGCGCCAGACGACGGGTGTTGGGGCTGTCGCGGCCGATATACAAGCCGTCGGGCTTCTCGCCGTAAAGCCGCTGGAAGATCTCCATGGCTTTCTTCAAGTGCTCGCGCTCAACGTCCTCGGGCACTTCCTGATAGTTGATCCAGCGGTAGCCGTGGCACGCCACTTCGTGACCCAGATCTTTGAACGCCTGCGCTACATCCGGGTTACGCTCCAGCGCCATCGCTACGCCGAATACGGTCAGCGGCAGACCGCGCTTTTCAAACTCACGCAGAAAGCGCCATACGCCCGCCCGCGAGCCGTACTCGTAGATCGATTCCATGCTCAGGTGGCGATCGGGAAACGACGCCGCGCCGACCATTTCAGACAGGAACTGCTCCGAGCCTGCATCGCCGTGAAGTACGTTGTTTTCTGCGCCTTCTTCGTAGTTAAGCACGAACTGCACGGCGATTTTGGCGTTGCCCGGCCAGTTGGCCTGGGGCGGATTTTTGCCATAGCCAATCAGGTCACGCGGATAGTCACGTTGCGACATAACACACACTCGTTGTTGGGTGG
>JAKDRW010000064.1 GCA_030454225.1 Vreelandella subglaciescola
GATGATAGGGAGCGCAGCGACCGGAAACCGGGGTTTTGGTGGGCGACAGCCCACCGCCTTGCTAAACAGGGGTTGGCTGTGGTCCTGCACGAGATCTCGCGGCGTAGCCGCCCACCACTAGGGCGCGCAGCCGCGTAGCGGCTCGAAGGCGCCAATATGCCGCGCCTCTGGCGCGCCATCAGTAGGCCCGCGAAGCGGGGGCGGAGGGCGAGGAACGAGCCCGGAGGGTAGGCGAGCGCGTAGCGCTCTTCTTTAATATCTTTAATAACTTTAAAGACTTTAGAAGCCTCAATTCATTGATATTAAAGGGATAATAGCCCGATAAGGCGAGAGATTCCGAGTGATAAGGCGAGAGATTCCGAGTGATAAGGCGAGAGATTCCGAGTGATAAGGCGAGAGATTCCTTGCATAAGGCGAGACTAGGTGTCAGTCTCGCCTTAATAAGTTCAGGCGAAGGCGGGACCATGGCAACAAAACCCGTAATCAAAAAATCCAACGCACTGATCAATGCGTCGTACACCATCTCGCTGGCCGAGCAACGGTTGATCCTGCTGGCCGTCGCCCGGGCAAACGGCGAACTAGAGAAGATGGAAGAGCTGACTGTCCATGCGCAGGATTACGCCGATCAGTGGGGCGTTACTCTGCAAACGGCTTATGAATCGCTGAAATACGCGGCCAACCAGCTTTTTGAACGGCGCTTTACGTTCCAACAAGAGACGAAAAAGGGCCTTAAAACAACGGTCAGCCGTTGGGTTTCCCATGTTTCGTACATTGAAGGGGAAGCATGTGTTGGAATCGCGTTCGCCCCCCACGTCCAGCCGCTGCTATGTGATCTCAAGGAAAAATTCACCTTTTATGCTCTGGAACAGGTCGCCGACCTGACCAGCGTTCACGCGGTACGCCTATACGAGCTGCTGATTTCGTGGCAATCAACGGGAAAAACGCCAGTCATCGAGGTGGCCGAGCTGCGGCAGCGACTGGGAATCGAGTCTAATGAATACCGACGCATGACCGATTTCAAACGATGGGTGTTGGACTTCTCCATTAACCAGGTCAACGAGCACACGGACATCACGGCGAGCTACACGCAGCACAAGCGCGGGCGCCGCATAAGCGGCTTTGAGTTCAGTTTTAAGCCCAGGGCCACGCCGGCAAGCTCTGATGCCAAGCCAAAGCGGAAGGTCATCAGCAAGGCCCAGGCCGAAGCGATGTCGAAGATGGGCGAAACATACTCCGAGCTTTACCGGCGGCTCAGCCCTGACTACATCATCCGTAAGGAGGCCTGATGCCAACACTGCTGCGCGAAGGGCCATACCGTTTTTTCTTCTACAGTGACGAAGGCGACCCGCGAGAACCGCCACACGTCCACGTAACAGCCGGCGATCAAGTGGCGAAGTTCTGGCTGGAACCCGTTGAGCTACAATCGAGCAAACGCCTACGTGCCCATGAAATCAACCAGCTGCGTAAGCTGATCGAGCGGCACCAGACACAATTTTTGGAGGCATGGCATGCGCACTTTGAATCTTGAATCCGAACCGCTGGCCGTCGAGGTAAGCTTCACGGCTGACACGTTCTGTGTCACGCTGGAGGATGGTCGCGAATTGTCAATTCCGCTGGCTTGGTTCCCCCGCCTGCTGCACGGCACCCCGGAGCAGCGCGAGCAATGGGAGCTGATCGGGCGCGGTCAGGGGCTCCACTGGGAAGCCCTCGACGAGGACATCTCCATCAACGGCCTGCTAGCCGGGCGCGGCGACCAGACGCGACGCCGGAAGGCCGTTGCCTGACGGCCTATCGAGGCCACCACAAAAAGCAGCAGCAGGAGAAGAGAAGAGAAGAACATGAAGGATGACTCGAAAGAACGCTATGGAAGCGTCAGTAAAACTTTCCACTGGCTGATGGCCGTGCTGATCGGTTGGCAGCTGCTCGCGTTCGGGGACCGTATCGCCGAGGGCGAACATTGGGTGGGCCAGACGCTGGTGCCCTGGCATGTGTCCATCGGCACTCTGCTGCTAGTATTGATCGTACTGCGTTTGGCGTGGGTGATGACCCAGCGTCATCAACGCCCGGCCCAGAACCCAGCCACCGCTAAGCTAGTTAAAGCCGGACATGGACTGCTTTTCGCCGGCATGCTGCTAATGCCGATCACCGGCGTCATGGTGATGCTGGGCGGGGGACATGGCCTGACCGCCTTCGGAGTGGAGCTCATTGCAGAAGGCGAAGAGATCGCTTGGGCCGCAAGTCTCGGCAGCCTGCACTCACCGCTGGCCTGGGCATTGACCGCGCTGGTCCTCGGACATATCGGCATTGCCCTGTTTCATCACTTCGTTCAGCGTGACGACGCGCTTAAGCGGATGCTCTGACTATCCCAACCCCGGCCCGTCATGGCCTCGACCACGGCTAGGCTGCTTTGCTTTCCACCGCTGCACACGCTCTTGAGCGGATGTCTGGGACTTCTCCTGGGCGGCTCTCTCGCGGTCCTCCCGTATCCGCTCGACCTGTCGCGCCTGCCACGCCTGATAGGCGGTCGTTACTCGCTCGACCGCTGCCCCAAGCTGTTCAGCAGCGCTGTTAGCTCGTTGAAGCGCGTCGTCAGTGCGTCGATAGCCCCGGCGTGCTTCCGGTCGCTCTCCGTCAGCTCGCGGCGTAGCGCCGCGCTCTCGGCCTGCTGGTCGTCCAGCACCGTCTGCAAGCGCCGTAGCTGCCCGGATAGCCCGTTCACCAGCCGCTCGGAGTCGCGCTGCTGCTGCTCTAACTGCCGCAATAGCAGGGTTTCCAGCTCCGTCATCGCTCAATCCTCCTTGCCCCTGGTCAGCCCGATCACCGGCGTCTGACCGTCGTTGATCGTCCCGGTGAACGCCTGGTTCGGGTCGATGCCCACCAGGTAGCTCTCGCCCTGGATCGTGCGAACCTCCACGCCCTGGGGCAGCCGGGGCAGGCTCTCGGCTCGCTGGATCTCGTCGCGCAACGTCATGAGCGTCTGGATCCGGCTGTCGATCAGCCGGTCGGTCAGCAGCAGGCCACCCGCCGTCACGCCACCGATACCGATCATCACGGCGACGCTGATCGCCAGCGGGCGCGTCCAGCTCCGCAGGCCACCCACCCGGCTCAGGCGCTCGGCCTGTTTGGCGGCGCTCGCTAGCTGGTGTTCGAGATTCTCGATCTGGCCTGTCTGCCGCGTCTCCACCTCGCTCAAGGCGCTGTTCAGGTGCTCGCTGTGGGCGCGGATATCGCGTTCGGTGGTACGTCGCGCGTCTCTCAGTTGCTGCTGCAAGGCGCTCTCGTGCTCGCTCAGCAGCCGCTGGGTCAGCTCGTTCACCTCGCCCAGCTGCTTCGCTCTGTGCTCGGCGAGCTTCTCGCTCAAGGGTCTGGTCGATTGTCCAGTTGTCACGGTATAGGTCTCCTCGCAACCGGATGGATTTATCAGCGCCGTGCGGGCGCACGCTGACGTAGGCGGCACCGGCGCGGGTGATCTCGCCGATCTCGGCCAGCTCCTGACGCACCTCCTGGGCGTTCGTCACCAGCCCCTCGGCGGCCAGCGCCTCGATGTGCGCGGTAATCTCGGTGCGGTTCCGGGGATGCCGGTCGGTGCGGCTTCGGTGCTGTTCGTGGCCAGGCTGCACGTACCGGGCGCGGTCGGGATCGTCGGGGCGTGCCCAGCCCTGGGCGTGGTTCCAACTGTCGCGCAAGGCGTCGAAGGTCTTTTCGTGCCCTGGCGGGGCGATATTTAGCGCCTTGCCGGTGGTCAGCTCGACGCGCGCCGTCAGCGTGTGGATGTGCGGGGTACCGTCGTCGTCACGGTGCAGGACGGCACAGCTGGCGTACTGGTCAGGGTCGAGGCCGGCAAACGCCGTGGCCTCCCACTGCTCGAGGACCTGCTCGATCTGCTCAGGGGTGGGCTGGTCTTCGGGCGACCACGCGATAACGCCAGAGGTATAGCGCCACTGGTGCGGACTGGCGTCGGCGACCTGGGCGACCAGGTGCGGATCACCGCGCAGCACGGACACCTCGGCACGGCGCTCGCCCTGGTGGTCGCGCGCCTGGAGCAGATAGCGCACGGCACCGCGCGCGCTGCCCTGGCCGTGGGCCAGAAACTTTATGTGCATGGTGCCTCCGTGCCCTCGTCCTCGGGGTCGTAGCGCGGCAGCTCGGCGAGGCGGTGCAGCTCGCGCTGGATGGCGGCCAGCTCGGCCAGCAGGTGCGCATGATCGCCGGGGTTGAGGCCAATCGAGTTCAGCACGCGGGCGATTTGGTTCACGTTGCTACCCACGGCGGCGAGCTGTCGCAATAGCTCGGGGTCGGCAGTCAGCGTGCGCAACCGGCGACGATGGCGGCGCTGGCCGGTCTGCACGGCGTCGGCACCATCGACGCGCTGGCGTACCCAGTCGCTCATCGACTGGTCGGCAGTCTCGGCGTGCCGCCTCCACTCGGCGGCGGTGTCGTCAGGCAGCCGTAACGTCACACGCTGGGTAAGCCGTTGCGCCATGGGTTGCCTCCGGGGTTGGGATTTCGGGGGTCGAGGGGGCGCAGCCCCTCGCCAGCCCCTGGCAGCAAAGCCGCGAAGCGGTTTTGTCTGACAGGGTAGGCTGGCTCATAAGCCTAATTACGCACTTTGCCCGAGTATACCACCCTCCCGGCTTCCGCTGCTGGGAGGGTCACCACGTCAGGTCAAGGGCAGTGACGGCTGGTCGTCCTCGTTGCCTGGCCCACGATCGTTACGGGGGGTCAGGCGCTCGATGAGCTGGTTCGCGTCGGCCAGCCGCGCTTCCATGCCGGTGACCCGCTCGCGGAGCTGTGCCACCTCGGCAGCCGCCGCCTGGGCGGCATCCAACTCCTGCCGCCACGCTTTCCGTTCGCTCTCATGCTGCTGTCGCTCGGCAGCCAGCGCTGCCTCGGCAGCCTGACGAGCCTCCTGTTCGGCACGCAGGCTATCAGCGCGCTCCTGGGCGCGGGCCTCGGCGGTGGCGGCAGCCCGCTCGGCCTCGCCGAGCTTGTGGCGCACCTCCTCCAGCGTCTTGCCAGTGGCCTTGGCATCCTGGGCGGCAGCCGCTTCGCGCGCCTCTGCACTCTTGCGGGCGTCTACGGCGTCGGCCAGCCGCGCCTCTAGCCCCTCGATCCGCTCGCCCAGCCGCGCCGCGTCGGCGTCGCGCTGCTGCTCGGCCTGCTGCCGGGCAGCCAGGGCGTCCTTCGCCACGGCTTCGGCGTCGGCCAGCTGGTTGCGCAGCGTGACTAGCTCGCGGTCGCGCTCCTCGGCCTCGGCTTCCAGGGTCTGCACCGCCTCGCGGGCCTCGGCGACCTCGCCGACGGCCTGCTCCTGGGCCTCGTGCAGCGCCTCGCGCTCGGAAGCCAGTCGGCGCTCGGCTTCCTCGATGGCGGCTTGCCACGCGGCGGCCTGGAGTTGCTGCACACGCTCAGCCACGGCCTCGGGCACCTGCACCTCGGCAAGCGCGTGCTCCTCGCTCTGCTGCTCGCGCCACTCCTGCATGGCCTCGCTGATCGTCGAGAACGACCCGCCACCCAACGCGGCACGCACGCGGTTCAGCGTCGGGCGCTCGCCCTGGGCGGCGAGCTGGTCGGCGGCGGCATGGATCTGCTCGATGGTAAGGGCCATGATGCATCCTCTCATGT
>JAKDRW010000022.1 GCA_030454225.1 Vreelandella subglaciescola
TTTTTATGCAGCTCGTTGAGCTTGGCGTATTTCATATAGGCATGAAACGCCGTAGTGACGGCCACGAGTATGCCGTCTGCGCCCTGTAAAATACCGCCCTTGAAAATAAGCTTACGAATCATCGCATTAGTGCTATGCAGCACGGGGCTGAAGGCAGAGGCCTTTTTGCCCCGGGCTTTCATCGCCCAAGCGTCTCGGGACGACAGCGCGTTAATGCGGTACACCCAGTCGGCCAAATCTTTATAGGTGAGGTGGATGATATGCGCCTTCGTGTCAGCATGCTTGGGCGCGCGTACCGACGAGTGCGCTTTCTTGTCGAGATAGCCCGAGGTCGTGCGGTTGTATAGCCGGGTGACTGCGTCGGGGTAAAACCCCGCGGCTTTGATCCAGCGGTGGCCCACATAGTTTTTGCGCTGAAAGCGGTAGGCGGTATCGGGGTCTGCCAGATCTAGCGAGCGGACCGCATCGATTGCGTCTTCGTCCAGCCGCTCGTCGGCATCGAGGGCTAAAACCCAGTCGTTGTTGGCGTAAGGAACACCAAAGGCCTTCTGCGGCCCGTCACCCAGGTAGGGCTGATGGATCACGCGCGCGCCGAGCTGCTCGGCAATCATCACGGTGTCATCGGCGCTGCCCGAGTCCACGACGATGAGCTCGCTGCAAACGTGCTCAAGTGACGCCAGGCAGGCACGAATATTGTCGGCTTCATTGAGGGTAATCACGATGCCCGTTATCTGCTGCATGGCTTCCACCTGGTGTTAAGAGAGTTATGGGGTATCAAGGGCTATCGAGCATCAGCAGCGCGGCGATGCTGCGGGCAGCGGTGGGGATATCCACGGCTGACATATCCTGGGCGTGTGTATTGGGCGGCGGACTGAAGGCCAGCCGTTTTCCAGCAGCGTTGCAGGTTTGCCAGCGCAGCGCGGTGGCAGAGCGTTTGGCGGGATAAAACCCGGCCGTAGCAATATTCAAACAGCCCGCCATATGCAAAGGGCCTGTAGAGCCTGCAATCAGCAGGTCGGCACTGGCAAGCGAATGGCCGAACTCGACCACGTTAGCGCTGGCGGGCAACAGCGCTGCGGTCAGGCCATCGGCCTGTAGCGTTTGGCAAAGCTCGGCGGCCTGTGCTTCCTCGCCCGGCCCCGCGCTAATCAGCCAGCCGGCTCGGGTGTCGGGCTGGGTATCGATTTGCTGCTGGATTTGATGTGCTAGCGTGGCGTATTGGTCAAGGGTCAGGTTGACCGCCGATCCGCCGCTGCCGGGATGAATCACGATCAGCTGACGTGCTGTGTTTGTCGAGGTCGCGTCATGGGCGCGGGGCCCGGCGTTTTGTATCGTTGCCAAAAGCCGGGTGCGTGTCTGATTGACGGTCGCGGCATCGAGTGGCCAGAAGGGCGGTTGGGCGGAGGGGGCGTCGCTTTTCCCAAGGTACTTGAGCAGCACCTGCGCCAGCTCGACGTTGTACTGATACTCGGGCTTTTCGGAGCGCGAGCGTCGCTGACGAATGCGCACGTTATAGAATACTTGTGCCCATTTGGTGGCGGGTGCAATGCGTAGCACAATCCCCGCCCGCCAACAGAGCGAGCCGATTCGCGGCGTAGAAAACAGGGTTAATACGGCGTCGAAGCGGCTCGCTTTCATGCGCGCCAGCAGGTCGTTTTGCTCGCGGCGCTCGGCTTTGTCGCCGGGGTCAATCATCACCTCGTCGACCCACGGACACGCTGCGGCCATCGCTGCCGTATAATGCGGTACGAGCACGCTAATATGTAGCGACGAGTCGGCCTGCTTTAACGTTGCCAGCGCCGGCCACGCAAGCATGAAGTCCCCCAGCTTGTCATTGCGTACCACGAGAATCCGGCTGGCCGCAGGCGGCGGATGGCTCATCAAGGCTCCTTATGGCGAATAGCAAGAAAAAGGTCATTCACGTCAGAATTATCATCGACGTATCAGTTAACCCTGCTGCCAGACTGGGCGGCTCAAATCACTGATTTAGCGTGCGTTGTCGGCTGCATCAAGGCACTTTATCAACAGGAGGACGCGTGGCCCCGAAAATCATGCAAATTTGCCTCTCCCGTGGTTGGGGAGGGCTGGAGATGTATCCCGCGCGAATTATACCCGAATTGCAGCGCCAGGGGGCGGCAAGCTATGGACTGGCGCTAGAGGCGTCGCGCGTGGCGGCGAGTATGCGGGAGGCGGGTGCCGAGGTGGTTACGGTGGCAAGCGCGGGAAAAGCGTTGCTACAGCTGGGTAAGCTGCTTCGCTACATTGATCATCATGGGATCACGACGCTTCATTGCCACAAGTCGAGCGACCTGCGCGTTGCTTCTTTGCTTGCCTTGCGCAGGCCCTCACTGCAGCTATTTTTTACCGAGCACATGGGCGTCAAACGGCCCAAAAAAGGATGGTATCACCGCTTTGCGTACGCCAGAGTGACGCGGGTTTTTTCCATCAGTCAGGCCACTTACCAGCGTAACCTCAAAGCGCTGCCGCTGCCCGCCGAGCGTATTTATTGTTTGGGATTGGGCGTCGATACTGCGGCGTATGAGGCGCCGCTATTGCCGCGCCAGACGCTTGAGCTCCCGGCGCAGGGGTGTTTAATCGCCTTGCCCGGGCGCATCACGCCGGGAAAAGGACATGAAGCTTGGCTGGAAGCACTGGCTATGCTGGATCGCAGCGCTTGTTGGCAGGCGCTGATCATTGGCGGAACGACCGCAGAAGAGGGGAGCGACGAAGCCTTTGTGGCACGACTCAAGGCGCAAATCAGTACGTTGGGGCTCGAAGAGCGAGTGATCTTTATGGGCTTTCGTCGCGATTTACCTGCGCTGCTGAAAGCGGTCGACATCGTCTGCGTGCCGTCGCGCAACGAAGCGTTTGGCCTGACGGTGATCGAGGCGATGGCGGCGGGTAGCGCCGTGGTCGGCGCCGACAGCGGGGCGATCCCCGAGCTGATCGATGCCTCGCGCGGACGGCTGGCAGCGCCCACCTCGCCGCAGGCGTGGGCCTGCGCCTTGACCGAGCTGCTGGATGATGTCGCGCTGCGCGAGCGTTTAGGGGAACATGCCCGGCAGTGGGTAGCGGAAAACATGACGCTACAGGCCCACGTACAAAAGCTGCTGATCGAATATAAGGGTAGCTAGTGTTTTGAATTTAAACGATAAAAAAAGAGGCAGGGAGCTTTTTTGGTGTGTTTTTTTATGCGGTGTTTGGCCATTAGTGTGGCTCTGGGGATTTCGGGCTTTATAGCACCTACCCTGGCAGATGGCGTCGTGGGACCCTCGGAATGGACGCAGTTCAGGATGAATTCTGCCAACAATCCCCGTTATCACAACGATAGCGATATGCGCCTGGACGGCGTTTTCGCAACGGATAATCAGATCCGCTCTACGCCTGTTGTAGTAGAAGACAGTCTCTATCTAGGCAACCATGAGTCTGGCGACTTGTATTCCTACGATATAGTGACTCAGGAGCTGAATTGGAAAGCCAGGGCACCCAACTGGGTTCATTCAGAAATCATTTACGCTAATAACGCCCTATTTGTGGGCTTTGGCAACCGTCATGTTCAGTCGGATGGGACTCGGGGTACCGGTGAAAGTGGCGTCATGAGCCTTGTCCCCCAGTCCGGAGAGGAACGCTGGACGTTTGACACAAAGGGCGAGGTCATGCCGACTCCGCTTTTTTTTGACGGAACGGTGTATGCCACAACCGGTGATAAGCATCTCTATGGCCTTGATCCTGAGACGGGAGAGGAAAGGTGGCGCTTAAATCTCGGCCATGTTGTCAGCATGTCGTCTCCCAACGTTAAGGATGGAGTGATGTACGTGGGAGGGGGGACGCCGGCACCTTCTACCTTCTCTGCGATAGACCTTTCAGCACAAAAAATCCTGTGGCAGACCAGGTTTGAAAAGATAAAGGCGGGCCTGGATGATGTGCCTCCGGTAATTCATGACAATCTGGTGATTACCACAGCCGTCGAACTCTTGGATAAGCCGGTTAGCCTTGAGGAGACCTATTACCGCAGAGGTGCTGTCAAAACCTATAAGCAAATTTTGCGGCGATTATTCGGCAACATTATTAACAAGCCTCCTGCGGCCAGTCGAAGGCATGTCATCTATGCCATGGATATAGCAACGGGCGAGGTGATTTGGCGAAAAAACATAGGCTCGGGCTCGCAGGTGACAAATAATAAGTCGGGCGCGCCTATGGTCTATCAAGGCAAGGTGTTCGTAGGCAGCCCGCTGACACGCGCATTTTACGCTTATGACGCCAAAACAGGGCAAAAGCTATGGTCCTATAGCAGTCGTACCAACAAAGCGCCGCCGGTGGCTGATGAAGGAAAGGTGTTTTTTACCGATACCTCGGGCGTGATCTATGCACTTGATGTCGACAGCGGCGAACTGCTGGGCGCCAAGTATGTAGGCGGTAAGCTTGCGCCGTCTGGTCCCGTGCTGATCAATAATAGCGTGCTTGTGGGAAGCCAGGACTCCAATGCTTATATGCTCCCAGTCGAACGTATTTTAGCTGCCAACGACGTCCCCGAGCCAAAAAACAAGCGAAGGGACTACGTTATTGCTATTTATGTACTGCCCTTGGCTTTATTCGCTTTGGTTTGCGGGCTGATCGCGTTTGCTTATCGCTGGAAAAAGCGCCAGCGCGCATAGCAGGCGAGGGCTCAGGCGCGGTAAGCCTGGCGGATCTGGGCGGCGTGGGTCTCGGCGGCGGGGCTGAATTTCGCCAGCGATCGTTCCAGCCGCGCCAAGTTGGCCTCCTGCCATGTTCCCGGCACGCGTAGCCGGCAGCGGTCAAGATCGATCAGCCAGGGAATATCGTCGGCGTCGACCAGGATATTACGCGCATTGAGGTCTACGTGGTCGAGTCCCGCGGCGTGAAAGCGGCGGATCATTTGTCCTACGCGTTCAAGCAGTAACGGCGACGCCGTCGCGTTTTGCAGCCGTTCGGCCAGCGCGCCGGCGCCGGCAATCCGCCGGGTGATCAGCGCGGCCTCGTAGGCAAGCCCGTGGCGGGTGACGCACACGGCCACCGGGCGGGGCACCGGCAGCCCCAGGCTAAAGAGCCGGGCGGTCAGGCGTATTTCGCGAAAGGCGCGGGTGCGCTCAACGCCCGTCCACAGGTAGCGCGCACGGCTCAGCCGAGCGACAAGCCCACCGCGCCGGTAGGGGCGCAGCACCCATTGTTCTGCCGCATCGGCGTACGGCGCGATAAACAGGCTGCTGCCCCGCCCGGGCGCTTCGCCCGTGACCAACCCGCGCGCGCGCCAGTAGCCCGGAGAGAAAATCTCCGGAGAGACCGTCTCCACGGGACACGTGTCCGGGCAAACCGGCGTGGGCAGGTTTTTGTGTGATTCCGACGCGTCACATAGAATAGCCGCATCGTGTAACATCAGACTTTTGTTTTTCCGGAGTGCCGCTAAGCGCATGAAGCCCTCTCTGCCTGCCAATCCTCACCATATTGCCATTTTACGCCTGTCCGCGCTGGGCGATGCATGCAATCTCGTGCCCACGATACGCGCGCTACAGCGGCGTTGGCCGCAGGCGCGTATCACCTGGATTATCGGCAAGGGGGAGCACAGTTTACTGGCGGGGCTTTCCGGCGTCGAGTTCGCGGTTTACGACAAGTCGACCGGCCTTGCCGGCATGCGCGCGCTGTGGCGCGAATTGGCCGACACCCGCTTTGATGTCTTGCTGCATATGCAACAGGCGCTGCGCGCTAGCGTACTGTCGCTGGGGCTCAAAGCCGACGTGCGACTGGGGTTTGACAAAGCCCGCGCCAAGGACGCGCAAAACTGGTTTACCCAGCATCAGTTGCCCGCGCACCCTCGCGCTCACGTGCTCGAGTCGTTCATGGATTTCGCCCGCGCGCTGGGGGTCGAGGACGACCGGCTGGAATGGAACTTGTCGGTGCCGCCGGAGGCTTACCACGAGGCGCGCCTGATCAGCGGCGAAGCGCCTTATCTGGTGATCAATCCGTGCAGTAATATGCGCCTGCGTAATTTTCGTAACTGGTCGGTGGAAGGCTACGCCAGCGTGATCGAACACGCCTGGGTGCAGCACGGGCTGAAAAGCGTGCTCACCGGCGGCACCAGCCCGCTCGAGCGCGATACTGGCGCACAGATACAGGCGCTATGCCAGCCGAGTAGCGTGATCAACGCCGTGGGCGATACCTCGCTCAAGGGCGCACTGGCGCTGATTGACCGGGCTCGCGTAGCGATCGCTCCCGATACCGGTCCCATCCACATGGCTAACGCCCTGGGGACGCCGGCGCTGGGGCTTTACGCCACGACCAACCCGCACCGCGCCGCGCCCTACCAATGGCGCGATTTTGTGGTCAACGCCTATCCTCGGGCAGTGCGCACTTACTTGCACAAGTCGGTCGACGAGGTGCCTTGGGGGCAGCGCGTGCGCCACCCCGAAGCCATGCTGCTGATCAAGACCGACGAGGTCATCACCCAGCTTGAAGCGCTGCTCGAGTCTACCTCCACTGATACGCCTGCTGCCGAAGGCAGCGCCGCCGAAGGAACGCCCGATGAACGTTGATCTGACCGCTCTGGAACGTGCCCGCGTGCTCATCGCCGGCGATGCCATGCTCGACCGCTACTGGCACGGCGGTACTTCGCGCATTTCGCCCGAGGCCCCGGTGCCCGTGGTACGCGTGGAAGACGCCGACGACCGTCCGGGGGGCGCTGCCAACGTTGCGCTCAACGTCGCCGCGCTGGGCGCCCGCGCAGCCCTTGTTGGCGTGGTGGGCCAGGACGACAACGCCGCGCGGCTGACCGAACAGCTCGCCGCGTCCGAAGTGAGTGCCCACTTTCAGCATAGCGCCGATGTGCCAACGATCACCAAGCTACGGGTGATGAGCCGCAACCAGCAGCTGCTGCGGCTGGATTTTGAACAGCGCCTCGACGACGTCGATACGACCGAGCTGGTGGCCCACGCCGAGCGCGCGCTGGCGGATCACGAGGTACTGATCCTGTCGGATTACGGCAAAGGCACGCTCAATCGCGTTGAAGCGCTGATTCAGGTGGCCAGAGCGGCGGGCAAGCGCGTACTGGTCGACCCCAAGGGAACCGATTTCAGCAAGTACCGCGGTGCCAGCCTGATGACGCCCAATCTGGGTGAGTTTGAAGCCATTGTGGGGCCCTGCAACACCGATGCCGAGCTTGCCGAGCGGGGCGAAGCGCTGCGCGCCGAGCTCGAACTCGAGGCACTACTGATCACCCGCAGCGAAAAGGGCATGACGCTGATTCGCGCAGGCCAGCCGCCGCTGCACCTGCCCACCCGCGCCCGCGAAGTCTTCGACGTGACCGGCGCCGGCGATACCGTCATCGGCATGATGGGGCTGGCGCTGGCCGCCGGGCACGATTTACCCGAAGCGATGATGCTCGCCAACCTGGCCGCCGGGTTGGTGGTGGCCAAGCCCGGCACCGCCACGCTGTCGCTGGGTGAATTATATACCGCGCTGCACGGCGATACGCTCGCCGAGTTTGGCGTGATTGGCCAGACGGCGCTGGTTGATGCGGTGCGCGTTGCCCAGTCGCGTGGCGAGCGCGTGGTGATGACAAACGGCTGCTTCGACATTCTTCACGCCGGGCATGTGGGCTATCTGGAGCAGGCGCGCAAGCTTGGTGACCGGCTGATCGTGGCGGTCAACGACGACGCTTCGATTGCGCGGCTGAAAGGCGCCGACCGTCCGATTAATCCGCTGGCGCGGCGCATGCAGGTCTTGGCTGGGCTGGGCGCGGTGGACTGGGTCGTGCCGTTCGCCAACGATACGCCGCAGGCGCTGATCGAAACCGTGCTGCCCGACGTCCTGGTCAAGGGCGGGGACTACCACCCCGACGATATTGCCGGCGGAGCGGCGGTGCGCGCCCACGGCGGCGAGGTCAAGGTATTGGGGTTTGAAGACGGCGTCTCGACCTCGGCGATGATCGCCACCATTCTCGATCGCGGCCGCTAACGTGGCACGCTGGCCGCATTTTGCCTACAGCGCCGCGCTTTATGTGCTCGCCCCCCTGATTATACGCCGCGTATGGCGTGAGCAAGTACCCACTTATTCGCGCGGCCAGCGACTGGGGGTGGGGCTCAAACTGGGCGACAGTGCCGACGTGCCGACGCTGTGGCTGCACTGCGCCTCCGTGGGGGAAGTGCGCGCGGCGCGCCCGCTGGTCGAAGCGCTGCTCGAGCGCTACGCCGATCACCGACTATTGCTCACCACCATGACCGCCACCGGCGCTGATCAGGTGCGAGCACTCACTAACGACCTGCCAAAGACGCTTGCTTCACGGCTTGAACACCGCTTTATCCCGCTAGATTTTCCGGGTAGCGCGCGGCGCTTTGTGGCGCGGGTGCGCCCGGGGTTGGCGATCATGTTTGAAACCGAGCTGTGGCCCAACTTGCTGCGCGCCTGCCAACGCCACGCAGTGCCGGTAGCGGTGGTCAACGGGCGGCTGTCGCCCCGTGCCTTCGAGCGCTACCGGCGGATCAAGCCGCTGATGCACGAAGCACTGGCCAACGTCAGCTGGTTGGCGGCCAAGTCGGACGCCGACGCCGAGCGCTTTGCCGCGCTGGGCATGCCGGCCGGGCGCATCGCGGTGGTGGGGTCACTCAAATTTGAAGTCACGCCGGATGACGCGGCCCTTGAGGTGGGTGAGCGCTTACGTGCAGATATTGCCGCGGATGCCGGAACGGTGCCCGGCATGCGGCCGGTGTGGGTGGCGGGGTCTACCCGTGACGGTGAGGAAGCCGCGCTGCTCGAGGCTCACGCCACGCTCAGGAAGCGCTACCCGCAGGCGCTTCTGGTGTTGGTGCCTCGCCATCCCCAGCGCTTTGACGCCGTGGCCGAGGAGTGTCAGGCGGCGGGGCTGGTAACCGCACGACGCAGCCGGCAGGAGCCACTGACGGCGGCAACGGCGGTGTATCTGGGCGATACGCTGGGCGAGCTCGGCGCGCTCTACGCCGCCGGCGACGTGGCTTTTGTCGGCGGCAGCCTGGTGCCGCTGGGCGGGCAAAACGTGGTCGAGCCGGCAAGCCTCGGACGGCTGGTGCTTACCGGCCCCTCGCTTGAGAACTTCAGCGATGTGGCCGAGCCGCTACAAGCCGCCGGCGCACTCAAACAGGTGGTTGACGCCGGCGCGCTGGCCGATGCGTTGATTAACGCTTTCGATAACCCCGTCGAGGCGCACCGGCGGGGATACGCTGGCCAGAGAGTTGTTGCCCAGCAGCGCGGCGCGCTCGAGCGTACGCTGGCGGGGCTTGGCCGACTGCTGGCGTTTAGCGCGCGCCCGTCAGGATAAGGCGCCTAGCGCAGCGCGGTGCGCTCGACGCCGTCGCCTTTGCCCAGCAGCAGCACGTCAGCGCCACGAGCGGCAAACAGCCCGTTGGTGACCACGCCGGCAATAGCGTTTAGCTGTGCTTCCAGCGCTAGCGGGTCGTCAATCTTGAAATCAAAGCAGTCGATGATCTGATTGCCGTTATCGGTGATTACGCCCTGGCGGTAGACCGGCTCGGCGCCGAGTTTGACCAGCTCGCGACCGACGTAGGAGCGCGCCATGGGAATCACTTCGATGGGCAGCGGGAATTCGCCCAGCCGGGCGACGTACTTGGAGTGGTCGGCGATGCAGATAAAGCGCTGGGCGCAGGCGGCGACGATTTTTTCCCGGGTTAGCGCTGCGCCGCCGCCTTTGATCATCTGTAAGTTGGCGTTCACTTCGTCTGCGCCGTCGATGTAAAAGGGCAGCGTGCCGACGCTATTGAGTTCCAGTACGTCGATTCCCAAGGCTTCCAGACGCTCGGCGCTCGCCTGCGAGCTTGCTACTGCGCCTCTGAAGCTATCGCGCAGTGGCTTCAGCCGGTCGATAAACCGGTTGGCGGTGGAGCCGGTACCAATGCCGAGCACCGTGCCCTTGTCCAGCCAGGGTTCGATTTCCTTGATGGCGGCGTCGGCCACGGCGTCCTTGAGTTCGTCTTGGGTCATGAAAAGCCTCTAGCGGTCGAGAAAAAGCGTTGCGCGGGCGTATAGTATACCGACTCGGCCCCGCGCTGCCGACGCCCTCGCTAGACGTCGCCGGTGGCTATCTGCTAACAATAGTGGGTTGCGATAGAGACGTTGTCAGACACACCTTGGCGTGAGCGCCTTCTATTTTAGAACCTTTTTAGCCCTTTTTGTCCGCCGCCAGGCGCGATCTTTCCTGTGGGATACCAGCATGCTCGAAGCTACCGTGAAGAAAATACTCCAGGCCCGTGTTTATGAGGCTGCCTGCGAGACCCCGATTTCCTCTGCCCCGTTTCTTTCGCGTCGCTTCAACAACACGATTTTAATCAAGCGTGAAGACTTGCAGCCGGTGTATTCCTTCAAGATTCGCGGCGCCTACAACAAGATGGCGCAGCTGAGCGATGAGCAAAAAGCCAAGGGAGTGATTGCGGCGTCGGCCGGCAACCACGCCCAGGGGCTGGCGATGGCCGCCACGCAAATGGGGGTCAAGGCGACCATCGTGATGCCGCGCATTACCCCCGAAATCAAGGTTGCTGCGGTGCGCGCGCGGGGGGCTAAAGTGGTGCTCAAGGGCGACGCTTTCAGCGCCGCGGCCGAGCATGCCAAGGCGCTGGTCGCCGAGTATGGCTATACCTATGTGCCGCCGTTTGACGATGTCGATGTGATCGCCGGGCAGGGCACCGTGGCCGTGGAGATGCTGCGTCAGCACAGCGGCCGGCTCGACGCCATTTTCGTGCCGGTGGGCGGCGGCGGGCTGATTGCCGGCGTGGCCTCCTACGTCAAGTACTTGCGTCCGGACATCAAGGTGATTGGCGTCGAGTCCGAAGACAGCGCCAGCCTCAAGGCCGCACTGGATGCCGGTGAACGCGTGGTGCTGGAGCAGGTCGGCGTATTTGCCGAAGGCGTCGCCGTCGCTCAGGTGGGCGAAGTGCCGTTTGCGCTGATGCAGCACCTGGTCGACGATGTGATTACCGTCACCGCCGATGAAATGTGCGCGGCGGTGAAAGATATTTTTGAGGATACCCGCGCGGTGTCCGAAACCTCGGGCGCGCTGTCGCTGGCCGGGCTCAAGAAATACATTCAGCAAACCGGTGCCGAAGGCGAAACGCTGATGTGCATCAACTCGGGCGCCAATACCAACTTTGATCGCCTGCAACATATTGCCGAGAGGACCTCGCTTGGCGAGCAGCGCGAAGCGATTCTGGCCGTTACCATTAACGAGGCGCCCGGCAGTTTCAAAAAATTCTGCCGTGCCCTGGGCAAGCGCATGGTGACCGAATTCAGCTACCGCTATGCCGATGACAGCGCTGCGCATATCTTTGTCGGCGTGCAGGTCAAACCCGGCGGCGATGACCGTCAGGCGGTCATCGCCAAGCTGCTTGAAGCGGACTATGCGGTGGAAGATCTGACCGATAACGAGCTGGCCAAGCTGCATATCCGCCATTTGAGCGGCGGGCGCCCCAGCGCCAACGTGGCCGAAGAGCTTTACCGCTTCGAGTTCCCCGAGCGCCCGGGCGCGCTGATGAACTTTCTCACGCAGCTGCCCCACGACTGGAATATTTCGCTGTTCCACTACCGTAACCATGGTGCCGCCTACGGGCGCGTGCTGGTGGGGATGCAGGTGCCCAATGGCGATAGTGCACACATTGAAAAACATCTCGATACGATTGGTTACCGCTATTGGAGAGAAAGCGATAATCCGGCGTATCAATTGTTCATGGCCTGAGCGATTTTTCGCTATCCGCGAGGAAAAAGCGCTTAAAAGACCTCTTTTTCCATTGTCAGTGGCTAGCTTGGCGCTTTATAGTCACCGGACTAATAATGAGAAGCGTCATTAATAACACTGATGCGACACTTTCAGATCTTGGCGTTCTATCACCCGGGGCCCCCCCGGGGTTGTCACCTTGGAGAAGCGGTATGCGTCGCAAGAAGCCGGATTTAATTATGGCACTGGCCCTCGTGTTTGCTTTGGGAGTCCTCGCCACGGGGTATGCGCAGGCACTCTCGGGTAGTTAGGCGGCTGTCTGACAAGTGCTTGTATTTGCCCGCCCGGTGTTAACAACCAGCTTGACGTTTTCATTGAATGGATAGCATTGAATCATCAGTAGGCGGCGGATCAAAAACGGGCTGTGCCATTGTGGCACAGCCCGTTTTTGTTGCCTGGGCGCTGGGTACGTTTAAGGGCGCACGCTGCCGGTATCGGTGACAATCGCGCTCAGCGGGATGTCCCAGGGTTCCACGGGCAGCTGCGTGACCTGCTGGCAGGCGTGCGCCACGCCGATCAGCGCCGGCGCGGGGCGCCGGTGGCGCATGAAGGCCAACGTACGGTCGTAAAAGCCGCCGCCCATGCCCATGCGGTTGGCGTGTTGATCAAACCCCACCAGTGGCACAATCAAAGTGTCCAGCGCCCAGGCCGGCAGGCGATTCTGGCGACGAGCGCTAAACGCGGCGGCGGGCTCGCGGATGCCAAAGCGATTTTTGACCATGGGTGTGTCCGGCCGGTAGGCCACAAACCACAGCGAATTGGCGGCAAACGGGCGCAGCACGGGTAAGTAAACGCTTACCCCTCGGCGATACAGCCAGTGTAGCAGCGGCTGGGGATCGATTTCGCCGCCCAAGGGAAAATACAGGCTGACGCGACGGGCACGGAGCAGTTCGGGCAGGCTTCTTAGGCGATGGCAAAGCTGCGCGGCAGCAACGCGCTGCTGGCGCGGAGAGAGGGAGCGGCGGCGGCGTTTAAGCTCGCGGCGCAGGGCAGTTTTGGCCTGTGAAGGCGAGGAAGTCGGAGCGCTAGAAGCAGTCACGGCGTGGGCATGGCCTTATGATGAGCATGCGCGAGGCGTTGATCGGTGAGAGTTCTCCAAGGTGCCGCTGTCGTTCTGGCCCTGAACCTAAAGGTTCAGGTGGGTGGCCGCAGCCAGACCGTCAGGCTTTCCGTCGCGCGGACATGCACACGGGTCTGGCTAGCATTAGGCCCCCTGGGTATTACGCATAGGCTCGAGGGACGATAAACGACTGGCGCACACCCCAGAGAACACCGCCATCCTACCAGAGCCTGAGCACCCAGGCCAAAGCCGGGGGCGCCCGCCGGCGGTTTTCACTCCGAGCGGTTTTTCAGCGCGCCGTCGAGGCGCTCGCCCAGGCGGGTAAGTTCGGCTTCATAGCCGCGCCGTTCGTCGAGCGCTTCCAGGAGCTCATTGGCGATGTTAAGCGCGGCCATCACGGTCACGCGGTCGTTGCTGAGCGCGGCACTTTTCGACTGAATGCCGTGCATCGCGCGGTCCAGGTAGCGCGCGGCGCGCACTAATTTGTCTTCTGCCCCCGGGTCGCAGGCAATGGTGTATTGCTTGCCCAGCAGGGAAATTTCTGTTGTCGGACGCTTGGCGTCACTCATCGGTTGCTCCAGCGCAGGCCATCAAAGGATCTATGCGTTAACATTCTCGCACAGGAACGTCTTGCACAGGCAAGAACAAAACGGCTTGGCTCAGGTCGCCGGGTTAAGCGCCGCTGAGCGATACAAGCGGCTTCACTATAAGAGAGCCGCTGTGTCAGGGTCAACGCGAAGCGCCGGGCATGCGCTGCGCGTACCGATTGATTTGATTACCACCGCTAAAGGAAGCGTTTTTATGTCTTTGATTGATGAACGTCAGGATTTTTCCGACATTGCCGATGTGTTCTTGCTTCACGGCAGTATGCAGTCGCCGGCTTTTCTTGACGGCAGGCTGTGTGCGCTGCTGGCGCTTAAAGATCTCAGCGCGGAAACCTGGCTTGACGAAGTCTGCCAAAGCCTGGGCGTCGAGCAGCCGCGGGATGCGGCCAGCGCCGAGCGGTTGCTGGGCTGGCGCCGGCAAACCTCGGAAGCGCTCAGCGCCAGTGAAATGAACTATGAGCCGCTGCTGCCCGATGAGCTTTTTTCGCTGGCCGAACAGGCGCAAAGCCTCAAGGAATGGGTGTTGGGCTTTGTGGAAGTGAGCGAAGAAACGGTGGATGACGCCCAGCGTGAAGCCTGGTCGCCAACGCTTCGCGAAGCCATGGAGGACCTGCCAGCATTGACCCGGATTGACACCGATATCGATACCAGCGCCGAGAATGAAAATGATCTGTTCGCGCTGACCGAGCACGCGCGGATGACGGCCATGATGCTCTACACCGAGCAGCACCCCGGCAAGCCCCAGGTAGAGCAGGTGGATGCGCCGGTGCACTGATGTTGCCGCCAGTGCGTCACATATATTTTTGTACACAGGAGCCTTAATGCTACCCGACCTGATGCCGCGCCCCGCGGCGATTACCCCCGATGCCTACGCTAAACGCCGCGCTGCCCTGATGGCCGAGCTGCCCGCCAATGCCGCGGTGCTGATCCCCGGCGCTTCGCTGGCGACGCGCTCGCGGGATAGCGAGTACCCGTTTCGCCAGAACAGCGATTTCTACTACCTGACCGGCATCGTTGAACCCGATGCGCTGCTGGTACTGCTGCCCGGCCGTGCGGAGGGCCAGTCCGTGGTGTTCTGCCAGAACCGCGATCCGCTGTGGGAGGCCTGGACCGGCCGCCGGCTGGGCGCGGTAGGGATGGAAGCCGAACACGAGGTCGACGATGCCTATGAAAACGCCGAGCGCGACGCGCGGCTAAGCGCGCTGTTGGCCGGCCGTGAGCAGCTGTTTGTGCCGTTTGACGACCCCGAGGCGCTGGCGCTGGCCGAGCAGGTTTACGCCGAGACTGAGGCGGGGCGCCGCCGGGGCATGCCCCCCGTCAGCGGCTTTCACGACG
The DNA here is from genome assembly GCA_030454225.1 of Vreelandella subglaciescola. Classification (GTDB taxonomy): domain Bacteria; phylum Pseudomonadota; class Gammaproteobacteria; order Pseudomonadales; family Halomonadaceae; genus Vreelandella; species Vreelandella subglaciescola_A. Next base: position 14,768 of record JAKDRW010000022.1, read on the forward strand.
TTAACCCGTTGATTCACGCCATGCGCCTGATCAAGTCGGACGATGAAATCACCCTGATGCGCCACGCCGCCGAGATATCTGCCCGCGCCCATTGCCGCGCAATGCGGGCCAGCAAGGCGGGGCTTAGCGAGTACCACCTGCAAGCCGAAATTGAGCACGAATTTGTCTGGCAAGGCGGCAGTGGCCCGGCGTACAGCACTATCGTTGGCGGCGGCGATAACGGCTGCGTGCTCCACTATGTGGAAAATTGTTCGCCACTTGGCGAAGGCGATCTGGTGCTTATCGATGCCGGTGCCGAGTTCGACCTTTACGCCGGTGACATTACCCGTACTTTCCCGGTGTCCGGCACCTTTAGCGAAGCTCAGCGCGAGGTGTATGAAACAGTGCTGGCGGCGCAGGAAGGCGCCGTGGCGGCCATCAAGCCCGGTGCTACGCTGAACCAGATCCACGCCGGCGTGGTGCGCGATCTGACGGCCGGGCTGGTTAAGCTGGGGCTGCTTGACGGTGAGGTGGATGAGCGCATGGCCGATAACAGCTATCGGCGCTTTTATCTGCATTCCACGTCGCACTGGCTAGGGCTCGATGTTCACGACGTCGGTGCGTATCGCCTTGATGCGGATACGCCGGTCCCGCTCGAAGTCGGCATGGTGCTGACCGTGGAGCCGGGGTTATACATTCCCGACGCAGAAGACATTCCCGAACCTTATCGCGGCATGGGGATTCGTATCGAAGACGACGTGGTGGTCACTGCCACGGGCCACGACGTGCTGACCGCCGGTGTGCCCAAGCGGGTAGCTGAAATCGAGATGTTAATGGCTAATAAGTGAGCGACTTTTATCCGGGTAAAGGTTATTACGTAATTTACGTTATGGATAATTTTCCCCTGATTTTTAAAATGCTTTTAAAACAGCCGGTTAGGGAGTTAGCTATGGATGAGCCCGCGCATACAATGACGCATGACATCGTGATTGTGGGCGGTGGCCTGGTCGGCGCCAGCCTCGGCTGTGCGCTTGCACCGTTGATTGAACACTACGCGCTGAAAGTGGCCATTATCGAAGCCGCGCCGCTGCCGGCATCCCCACAGCAGCTCGACTGGCAACCCAGCTTCGACGCCCGCGCCAGCGCCATTGCCGAAGGCTCGGCGGAACGCTTTCGCCGGCTGGGGGTATGGCAGGCCATGCGCCGCGAAGCATCGCCAATCAAGCGTATCCACATCAGCGAGCGCGGACGCTTTGGCGCCACGCGGCTGAGCGCTGAAGAAGTCAGCGTTGAGGCGTTGGGTCATGTGATTCCCAATGCCTGGATGGGCAGGGTGCTGCACCAGCGCTTGGCGGAGCTTGACCTTGAGTGGCACTGCCCCGCCAAAGTCGAGCGCATTGCGCCGCTAACCGGCGGGCACCGGCTTGAACTGTCGGACGGCAGTACGCTGAGCACGGGGCTTACGGTGCTGGCGGACGGCGGTCGTTCGGGGCTGAAAGAGCAGCTAGGCATCGATAATCACCGCGCGGCCTACGAGCAAACTGCCTTGATTGCCAACGTGGGGGTCAGCGAACCCCATCGCGGTGTGGCCTACGAGCGCTTTACCGCCGAGGGACCGATGGCGTTGCTGCCGTTGCCGGGTAACGCCATGGAGCTGGTGTGGACACACTCGGCCGGTGAGGAAAACACGCGCATGGCGATGAGCGACAGCGACTTTTTGGCCGCGTTGCAGCACGCCTTTGGCGACCGCGCGGGGCGCTTTACCCGGGTGGGCAAGCGCTACGCCTATCCGCTGTCACTGGTCACGGCCCGCGAGGCGGTGCGCCCGGGGCTTGCGGTGTTGGGCAATGCCGCTCACGCGCTGCATCCGGTGGCCGGGCAGGGCTTTAATCTGGCGCTGCGCGGGGTGATGGATCTCGTCGAAACGCTCGACGACAGCTTGGCGGCGGGCGAGGCTATCGGGGATATGGCAACACTTGGCGCGTTTGACCAGCGCCGTGCCCGCGACCAGCGCGGCGTAGTGCGCTTCAGCGACGGACTGATTCGCCTGTTTGGCACCCGATTTCCACTGTTGCCCCAGGCGCGCGCGGCGGGGCTGATTGGCTTGAATCTGGCCGGTCCGCTGCGCCGCGATGTTATCCGCCGCGCCATGGGGCTTGAGCGCTGAGGTCTGCTTTTTTCAGCGTTAAGCCCCAGCTTGAATCAAAACCGGCATACACCCTGCGCTCCGTTATTTATGCGTCTTAACTACGCGAGCGCTCCGACCAAGAGGCAGTCTCTGGTGACAGATACGTCGACGAAAACGCATACCCGGCGGCCAACGCCGCCGACCGATTTTGACGCGCTGATTGTGGGCGGTGCCATGGTTGGCGCGACGCTTTGTGCGTTGCTGGCCAACGCCGGCATGCGCGTTGCCCTTATCGAAGCGCAGCCCAAGCCGTTGACGCTGGACACGCTGGATAGCACGCGGGTCGCGCCCCGGGTCAGCGCGCTATCGCCGGTCTCCGTCCGGTTGCTGACGCGGCTGAACGCCTGGCAGGCGATGGCGGACACGCGTGTGACGCCGTACCGTTTTATGCAGGTATGGGACGCCGAGGGCAGCGGCGATATTGCCTTTAGCGCCGACGAGGCCGGGGTGGCCAGTCTGGGGCATATCGTGGAAAACAACGTTACGCTTGCTGCGCTGAACGAGCAGATTCTGGACCACCCCAATGTCACGTCGTTTTATGGCGCGCGCGTTGACGCCTTGCAAACATCAACCACTGGCCGCTGGCTGAGGCTTGACGACGGCCGCCAGCTTGGCGCGCCGCTGGTGGTAGCAGCGGACGGCGCGCGCAGCGCACTTCGCGATATGGCAGACATCGACGCGGTAGAAGACGACATGCAGCAGCACGCGGTGGTGACCACAGTGCACTGCGAACGCCCCCACGGCGCGACCGCACGGCAGGCGTTTGTTGATGGTCAGCCGCTGGCGTTTTTGCCGTTGACGGTCGACGGCGACGAGCACTATTGCTCGATTGTCTGGTCGGTGACGCCGGCGCGCGCGCAAACTCTTGAGGCGATGTCGCCCGAGTCACTGGGCGCGGCGTTGGGTGAGGCGCTGGAATACCGTTTGGGGGCCGTCGCCGTGCGCGATAAAGCGTATGCTTTTCCGCTGATTCAGCGCCATGCGACGCGCTATGTAGCGCCGCATTTTGCACTGATTGGCGACGCGGCGCACAGCGTTCATCCGCTGGCCGGGCAGGGCGTTAATCTGGGGTTGATGGACGCAGCGGTGTTGGCCGAAGAGGTGGTCACCGCCTTCAAGCGCGGCGCGCCTTGGGGCGACGTGCGGCTGCTGCGTCGCTATGAGCGCCGTCGCCGAACGGATAATGCCGCGATGCTTGCGTTGATGAAGGGCTTCAAAACGCTCTTTAGTACGCATCACCCCGGCGTCTTGCTCGCACGTAACGTCGGGATGAGCGGTCTACACCGGCTGGTGCCGATCAAGCGTGCGATCATGCGCCAGGCGACCGGAGAGCGCGGCCGCCTGCCGGATAGCTGTCGTTAGCGGCCGCGGCGGCCGACCACGTTGAGCGCCTTGAGCAGGTTAAGCGCCTCGCTCAGCTGGTAGTCGTCGCGCAGACGCTCTGAGGTTGTCACTTCGCTCTCCTCTGCCGCCTGATCCTGCGAGCGCAGGTGTCCTTCGAGGTCGGATTCGCGCAGTTCGAAGCGGCTGTCGTCGATTTCGAGCCGGCCGCGTACGACCTTGACGTCGGGCTTGATGCCCTGTGCCTGAATCGAGCGGCCGTTAGGGGTGTAGTACAGCGCGGTGGTGAGCTTGAGGCCTTCATTGTCGCCCAGCGGCATCACTTGCTGTACCGAGCCTTTGCCAAAGCTTTCGGTGCCCATGATCACCCCGCGGCGCTGATCCTGCAGGGCGCCGGCGACAATTTCCGCCGCTGAGGCGCTGCCGCCGTTGACCAGCACGACCAGAGGCACATCGCCGGCGGGTGTTGTCGGAGTGGCGGAAAACGACATCTCGCTATTGTTAAGGCGCCCTTCGGTATACACCACGCGGCCGTGATCCAAAAACAGATCGGCGATATCCACGGCGGACTGCAAGACGCCGCCGGGGTTATTACGCAGGTCGAGCACCAGGCCGTCGAGATGACCGCCTTCGGCGTTATCCACCATCTCTTCGATGGCGTTTTGTGCCTGCTCGGCGGTGCGCGTTTGAAACTGGCTGATGCGCAGGTAGCCATAGCCTTTTGACAACAGCTCGTGTTTGACGCTTTCGCTGTGTATCGCTTCGCGGGTCAGGGTCAGCTCGCGGGGGCTGTCTTCGCCTGAGCGTAAAACGGATATTTCCAGCTCGGAGCCCGGCTCGCCGCGCATCAGGTTGACGGCCTCGTGCATCGAAATGCCATCGGTCGAGGTATCGTCGATGCGGATAATAATGTCGCGCGACTTTAGCCCCGCGCGCGAGGCAGGCGTGTCGTCGATGGGGGTAATGATCGTCAGTTGGTTATTCTTCATGCCGACTTCGATGCCGATGCCGCCAAACTCACCCTCGGTAGATTCGCGCAGGTTGCGATACTCTTCCTCGTCGAGGTAGGCAGAGTGGGGGTCAAGTTCGCTGAGCATGCCGCGCATTGCGTTGCGCAGCAGCGTGCGGTCATCGACGTCGTCAACGTAGGCGCGCTTGATGTGTTCAAACACCTCGGCAAAGGTTTGTATTTCTTCCAGGGGCAGCTCGTCGATATCGGGTTCTGCCGTGCTGGGTGCGGCCAATGCCGCCGGCGACAGGGCCAGTACCGTGACCGGTAGCAGAGTGGCCAGGCACCGCCGGGCAGGAGCCAGTACGTTGGACGGTACCTTGGACAATACCTGGGTAACAGATGACGTCATTGTGTCTCCGCAGGGCGAGAGGCGACGAGCCGCCGCCGAAAAAACGTGAATGGCGCAAGCTTAGCCCGTCAGCGGCGTGCAATCCAACGCTTGGGATTGATCGGCTTGCCGTTTTGACGAACCTCGAAGTACAGCGCCGCGCGCGGCTGGCCGCCGCTATCGCCGACGTGGCCAATCACGTCGCCGGTGGCGACTTTTTCGCCGGCGCTGTGGGTAAAGCGCTGCAAGTGGGCATAAAGCGTCATGATGTGGTCGCCGTGATCGATGATCAGCAGGTTACCAAAGCCGCGGATCCAGTCGGCAAACACCACCCGCCCCTGGTGGACAGCCTTGACCGAGGTGCCGGCGCTGGCGCCGATGGTAATGCCGTTATGGTGCACGCCTTTCTGGCGCTGGTAGCCGGCGCTGATGGTGCCTTGCACCGGCCAGGGCAGGTCGCCGCGGGTTTGGGCCATTTGTGTGCTGGGGGTGGGGCTCGAAAGCCGCGCCATCTGTTCGCGAATCTCGCGCAATCGCTGCTCGGCCTGTTCGTGGTTCTGCTTGAGCTCGGCCAGATGTTCAGCCTGGCTTTGTTCGCGCTGGCCAAGCGTGGCCAACAGTTTGCGGCGTTTGTCGGTGCGCTGGGCAAGCGTGGCGCTCTCTTTTTTCAGCGTCTGGTTGGCGTCGTCGAGGCGCTGGCGGCGGTCGGCCAGCTCGGCAGCGTTTTTACTCAGCGCCTCGTCCAGCCGGGCGATATCGGCCAGGCGCTTATGGCGTGCTCGGCTCAGGCGGTTAAGGTAGGCCTGCATGCGGTCGAGTTCGGCAGGGTTACCCTGATTGAGTAGCAGCTTTAGCTGGGGCGAGTCGCCCAGGCGATAGAGCGCGGCCAATTGGGTGCCCAGTGCGTTGAGCTGTGCCTGGCGCGTTTTTTCCAACCGTGTGCGACGCTTCTTTAGCGCTTCGCTTTCTTGAGTGAGTTCGCGCCGCTGCGTTTGCACGTCATCCAGGCGCTGGTGAATATCGGCCAGCGCGCTTTCCACTTTCTTCAGCTTGCGTTCGGCATCGCTGCGCTCTTCCGCGGTGGTTCCCAGACGCTCCGAGGCTGCGCTGATTTCCTGACCCAGCGCGTCGAGCTTGTGCTTGGCCGAGGCTTCGTCGGCGTGTCCGCTTGCCGGTAATGCGGCAAGCGACAGCAGCAGGGCGCCCACGAGGCGGTAGCGCACGATTGGCCGCATCGTCAGGCGGATCAACCTAGCCGGATCAGCGTGTTGCCGCTCATTGCCGGGGGAATCTCCTGGTCCATCAGGGTCAAAAGCGTTGGTGCCAGGTCGCACAGCCGGCCTTCTTCAAGCGTAGCGTCGCGTTTGCCGACGTAGACCAGCGGTACGGGAAAGACCGTGTGTGCGGTTTGCGGCGCGCCGGTAACCGGATGCACCATCTGCTCGGCGTTGCCGTGGTCGGCGGTAATCAGGCAGGCGCCGCCGGCGCGCTCGATGGCTTCGACCACGCGGCCGACGCAGCGATCGACGGTTTCGATCGCCTTGACCGCGGCCTGGTAGTCGCCGGTGTGGCCGACCATGTCGCCGTTGGCGTAGTTGCAGATGATCAAATCGAAGGTGCCGCCGTCGATCGCCTCGACCAGGCTGTCGGTGAGCTCATGGGCGCTCATTTCGGGTTTTTCGTCGTAGGTGCGAACGTCCTGCGGCGAGGGCAGCAGAATGCGCGTTTCGCCTTCGAACTCGTCTTCGCATCCGCCGGAGAAGAAAAACGTCACGTGCGGGTATTTTTCCGTCTCGGCAATACGCAGCTGTTTGAGCCCCCGCCGGGAGACGACCTCGCCGAGGGTGTCGGTCAGATTGGTCGGCGGAAACGCGACCGAGGCGGGAATGTCGGCGGCGTACTGGGTCATCGTTACCAAGCCTTCACCGGCCAGCACCGGGCGCGAGGTGCGCGCAAAGCCGCTGAAGTCGGGCTCGGTGAACGCACGCGTCAGCTCGCGGGCACGGTCGGCACGAAAGTTGGCAAAGATCGCCGCGTCGCCGTCTTCGATGACCACTGACGTCTGGTTGACGTGCATGCTGGTAGCGGCGACAAATTCGTCGGTTTCGCCGCGATCGTAGGCGGCGCGAAGCGCAGCGCAGGCGCTGATGGCCTCGAAATCGGCTTTGCCTTCGGTCAAAAGCTCGTAGGCCTTTGCGACGCGCTCCCAGCGGTTATCGCGGTCAAGCGCGTAAAAGCGTCCAATCACCGAGGCAATAAAGCCGTTATCGGCACCCACCAGTTCGGCGAGCCTGGCATTGACGCGTTCGAGCGAGTGCATCGCACTTTTGGGCGCCGTGTCGCGGCCGTCGAGAAACGCATGTACGTAGATATACTGGGCGCCGCGGCGAGCGGCCAGTTCGGCCAGCGCAATAAAGTGGTCTTCGTGGCTGTGCACTCCGCCGGGGGACAGCAGCCCGAACAGGTGCACGGCGCGGCCGTGATCGACGGCGTCGTCAATGGGGTCGGTGAGTGCCGGGGTGAGATCAAGGTCGCCGTTTTCCACCGCCTGGGTAATCCGCGTAAAGTCCTGAAAGACGATGCGCCCGGCGCCGAGGTTCATATGGCCAACTTCGGAGTTGCCCATCTGACCGTCGGGCAACCCCACGTGATGGCCGTCGGTATGCACAAACGCGCGTGGGCGCTCGGTCCATAGGCGGTCCATCACCGGCGTGTGCGCGCCGGCAATGGCGTTGTGCTGGCTATCGGGGTTGTGGCCGTAGCCGTCGAGGATGATCAGCGCCACCGGGCGCGGCGTGGTTGTAGTATCCATGAAAACCTCTCGTCATTAGGCCGAAGCGCAGGCGTGACTCAACGTTGCGGCGGATGCAAGTTGTTCGCATCATAACGCAGGCAGTCCCTTGTCGTCATGGCGGGGTCTGCTCGCAGCGGGTTGCGGTGTGTATACTGGTGCGCTTAACGGCGGTACGGCCGCTGCGGGTAGTGTCTTATAGTATATTGACAAAGAGATTGGGCGCGCGATGATCGATCAGTTATTGGAATTTGCACAGAATCATATGTTGCTGGTGGGGGCCTTTGTATTGGCGCTGCTGGTTTGGCTTTTCTACGAAACGCGAAGTGCGGAAAAGCACAGCGTGACCTCCGGCGAGGCCACACATCTCATTAACCGTGAAGATGCCGTGATACTGGATATTCGCGAAGACAAGGAGTTCAAGACCGGGCATATTGCCGGTGCGCGTCACATTCCCCAAAGCAAGCTCGATGACCGGATAAACGAGCTGGACAAAGTCAAAGACAAGCCGGTTATTATCGTTTGCAAACACGGCCAGAGCTCGGGCGTCGCTCAGGCAAAATTGGCCAAAGCCGGCTTTGAGCGGGCGCTAAAGCTCAAGGGCGGTATGGGGCAGTGGCAGGCCGACAGCCTACCGATGGTGAGAAAATAAGCGTTCTGGCATTAGTGCTTTCGAGCCAGGCGTTGCGAGCCGGATTTTTAAATCGGGCTGTCCGAGTCTGGCTTTCTTGATCGGACGTATAGAATAACCGTAGCGCCATGTATAACGCGGTGCGCTACCCCCGTAGATTGAATCTTTCAAGGAGTTCCCCATGGCAGAAGAAGACAACAACACCCCGCAGGCCGGTGCCACTGACGAGAAGCCCAAGCTGACCTTTTCGCTGCAGCGTATCTATGTCAAAGATATTTCTTTCGAAGCGCCCAATTCACCCGGCGTGTTCAAGCAGCCGTTCAAGCCCAAGGTCAACCTGGATCTGAGTACCAGCAACACGAAGATTTCCGAGGATCAGTACGAGATCGTAATCAAGGTGACTGCTCAGGTGAACGATAGCGAAACCGGCACCACCTCGTTTCTGGTTGAAGTCGAGCAGGCCGGCCTGTTCCGCATTGGCGGCATCGACGGCGAGCAGCTGGAACAAACGCTGGGCGCCTTCTGCCCCAACCTGCTGTTTCCCTACGCCCGCGAGTGCGTCGACAGCCTGGTGAACCGCGGTGGTTTCCCGCCGCTGATGCTGGCGCCGGTCAACTTTGATGCCATGTACGCCCAGCGCAAGCAGCGCGAAGCGCAGGCCGCCGAAAGCGCCGAGTAAGCCATGCAGGCCGCCGACTGGTACGCCGCTAACGGCAAAATGCCGCGTTCTTACGTGCCCGCTACGCTAAGCGTGGGGGGCAGTATAACGCTGCCCGACGGCGTGGCGCGCCACGTCACGCGGGTTTTGCGCCTTGCCGTTGGCGCCCCACTGGTGGTGTTTGACGGTCAGGGCAGTGAGGCCGGCGTACGCCTGGCGGAGGTGTCGCGCAAGCACACTACGGTCAGCGTGGAGGCCGTATGGACAGGGCGCTTTGAGTCGCCGCTACGGGTACACCTCGGGCAGGCGATCTCCAAGGGCGATCGCATGGACTACGCCGTCCAGAAAGCCGTAGAACTGGGCGTCGCGGCGATTACCCCGCTGTATACTCGCCGCGGCGACGTGCGCTTGAAAGGCGAGCGCGAGGCCAAAAAACTGGCGCACTGGCAGGCGGTAGCGGCTAGCGCCTGCGAGCAGAGCGGGCGGGCAACGGTGCCGCCCGTGCATCCGCCGTTAAGCCTCGATGAGTGGCTTTTGCAGCGCGACGAGCCGCTACGCTTAATGCTCCACCCGGCAACGGAAAACGGGCTGAAAACGGCGTGTAAGCCGGACGCGGCGGCGCTGTTGATTGGTCCCGAAGGCGGCCTTGCGCCGGAGGATATCGAAGCGGCCCGCGCGTCGCAGTTCACCCCGCTGACGCTGGGTCCACGGGTGTTGCGCACTGAAACCGCACCGCTGGTGGCGTTGACGCTGCTCCAGCACCTGTGGGGCGATATGTAGCGCGTCGGGTGCCTCCGTCGCCGCTATGTTGCGCGCTATCATACCGTTTACGCTTTCGTCATACCGTTTACGCTTTCGTTCTCCCGGACCTTTGCTTACCGCCACCCGTGCTTACCTCTATTTCGTTAAGGATGGCCTTTTTATGACTCGCGACACTCACAATACGCGCTTTGCCGCGACAGATGCTGCCGCGCAAATAGGCGAGGTGGCCTATCTGTCGGTAGCGGCGGTCAATGATACCGGCGCATTTTTGCGCTGGGGGCTGCCCAAGGACGTGCTGCTGCCGTACAGCGAGCAGCTGTTTCGCCCCGATCCCGGCAAGCGTGTGCTGGTCAAACTGTACGAAGACGATCAGGGGCGGCCGGTCGCCTCGATGCGCCTTGAGCGCTTCTTGAGCGATGATGCCTGGGCGCTGAAGGGCGGTGAGGCGGTATCTCTGGTCGTCGCCGAGCGCACCGACCTGGGCATGAAAGTCGTGGTTAATCACCGCTACTGGGGACTGGTCTACGCCGACGATATCAGCCAGCCGCTGCGCCGTGGCCAGACGCTGTCGGGCTTCGTCAAGCAGCGCCGCGACGATGGCCGGCTGGATATCTCGTTGCTGCCGCCCGGTAGCGCGCGGCTGGACGTGGTGGGCGATAAAGTGCTTAAAGCCCTGCGCGAAAGCGGCGGCTATCTGCCGTTAGGCGACAAAAGCGCGGCCGACGACATTAAGGCAAGGCTGGGCGTGAGCAAGAGCGCCTACAAACAAGCCATTGGCCGACTGTTCAAGCGCCAGCTGATAACGCTTGAGCCTTACGCCGTGCGGCTGGTGCCGGGCGCGCTGGAAACGCTGGGCTGACGCGTCGCCAGCGTTTGGTGCGATGCGCGGTGTCAGGCATACTGCCCGCCTGTTATTCACCCTGGGCGCGCTGCTTTGGTGCGCTCGTTACTGAAGGGGTATTGCGATGAGCCAATCAGGCCTGCATTTGGGTGTGGTGATGGATCCCATTACCGCGGTTGCCTATAAAAAAGATTCGACCATGGCAATGCTGTGGGCCGCCCAGGATCGCGGCTATACGCTGCACTATATGGAGCAGGAAGACCTGTTTCTGAACGCAGGGCAAGCCTACGCGCGGATGCACCCGCTTACCGTGCACCGTGATCCCGAGCACTGGTTTGACCTGGGCGAAGCCGACGCCAGGCCGTTGGCCGAGCTCGACGTCATTCTGATGCGCAAGGACCCGCCGGTCGATGCCGACTTTATCAACGCCGTGCATTTGCTGGGCTTTGCCGAGCGCGAAGGGGTGCTCATCGTCAATCCTACGCAGGCGCTTCTGACGTGCAATGAGAAGCTGTTTGCCCAGCAGTTTCCCCAATGCTGTGCGCCGACGCTGGTGTCGGCGCGCGATGACGTACTGCGCGCCTTTCACGCCGAACACGGTGACGTGATTTTCAAGCCGCTCGACGGCATGGGCGGCAGCGGCATTTTCCACATCGCCCCAGACGGACGTAATATTGGTGCGGTGATCGAGCAGCTGACGCTCGACGGCACGCGCCAGGTGATGGCGCAACGCTATCTGCCGGCTATCAAAGAGGGCGATACGCGTATTTTGCTGATCGACGGCGAGCCGGTGCCCTATGGGCTTGCCCGGGTGCCGCTTGCCGGTGAGACCCGGGGTAACCTGGCCGCCGGCGGACGCGGCGTGAGCCGCGAGCTAACAGAGCGCGACTATTGGCTAATCGCCCAGGTGCAGCCAACGCTGCGCGCGCTGGGGCTGCTATTCGTGGGGCTCGACGTCATTGGCGACTATATCACCGAAATCAACGTCACCAGCCCGACCTGCATACGCGAAATAGACGACCAGCGCGGCACCCGCATTGCCGAACAGCTGCTTGACGCGGTGGCGCGTCGCCTGAGCACAATGCGCTGATGCCGTATCGCCCGGGCAACGTTAATTGACCACGGTCACCGACAATCAGCCGCCGACGAAATGTCGACGGCGCTAGGAGACGCATGCAAAGCTTGAAAAATCATTTCCTGTTGGCAATGCCGCACATGGAAGAGACGAACTTCGCTGGAAGTCTGATCTATTTGTGCGACCACGACGACAACGGCAGCATGGGAGTGATTGCCAACCGGCCGTTGGACATTACCCTCGATGCTCTGTTCGAGCAGTTGGAGCTGGGCGGTAGCCAAAGCCTGCACCGCGACGCGCCGGTGTACTACGGTGGCCCCATGCACAAAGATCGCGGCTTTATTCTCCACCGCGGCAAAAGCGACGAGTGGGACTCGAGTGTCCAGGTCACCGACGAGCTGACGCTCACGACATCGATGGATATGCTCCAGGCGCTGGCGTCCAACGAAGGCCCCGAACGCTTTATCGTTTGTCTGGGCTGCGCCGGCTGGGATGTAGGTCAGCTGGAAGATGAAATCAAGGATAACGCCTGGCTGACCGTTGAAGGTAATTCGAGCGTGTTGTTTGAAACGCCTCCCGCTGAGCGGCTAACAGCCGCGGCGGGTATTCTCGGCGTCGATCTTAACCTGATGACCCGCGATGCAGGGCACGCCTGATGGCAGCCGAGGGGCAGCGGCTGGTACTGGCTTTTGATTTTGGCGCCAAGCGTATCGGCGTCGCGGTGGGCAACGAGATGCTGCAAAGTGCGCGCGAGCTTGTGCCGCTCACCGCGCGTGACGGTATCCCCGACTGGAAAGTCGTGACGCAACTATTGGCCGAGTGGCAACCTGACCTTCTGGTCGTGGGCTTGCCGCTGCATATGGACGGCAGCGAATCCGAGATGAGCGTGCGCGCGCGAAAGTTCGGCAACCGGCTGCACGGACGCTACGGCAAGCCGTGCTATATGGTCGATGAGCGTGGCTCAACCCGCGAAGCCAAACAGATCGCCCACGCGGCGGGCCATAGCGGCGACTATCGCGCCAACAGCGTTGACGGCATTGCCGCTGTGCTTATTTTAGAAGGCTGGTTTGCCCACCGGGAAGGTTTACCCGGCGGGCGTACTGTGGGTTAAGCATCCAGCGTGCCGAGCCTTTCGGGCACAAACCAGCGTACCGGCCGCCTATCCTTTTCGATCAACTCCTCAACCTGCAGCAGCGTGGCAAAAATGGCCATGCGCACGGGAATGCCGTTATCGGTCTGGCGGAAGATCGCCAGCCGCGGGTCGCCGTTCAAATCCACGTCCAGGTCGTTGGCATCGGGGCGGCTATCCCGGGGTAGCGGGTGCATCACGATAGTATCCGGCGTGCAACGCTGATCCATGAAGCGCTTGTTGACCACAAAATCTTCCGATACGCCGTTAAAGGCTTCGCTCAGTTCGCTGGTGAAGCGCTCTTTTTGAATGCGCGTGGTGTACACCACGTCGAGATCGCTGAAGTCCGAGCTCAGGCTATCGCGGCGCTCCACGCGGTGCCCGCGCGATGCCACCAGGTCCACCAGCACGGCGGGCATTTCTAAGCTGGGTGGGGCAACGAGCGTGATGCGCATGGGGTCATAAAGCGACAGTAGCTTGATCAGCGAATGCACGGTGCGCCCGTGGCGTAAGTCGCCGGTAAGCAGGATATGCGCCCCGGCCAGCGTTTTACCCAGCCGCGTAAACTCTTTGTCGATGGTATACAGATCCAGCAACGCCTGGCTGGGGTGCTCGCCCGGGCCGTCGCCGCCGTTGATCACCGGCACGTTGGTGGCGCTGGCAAATTCGGCCACCGAGCCCTGCTCGGGGTGACGCAGCACGATGGCATCGCAGTAGCCGCTCATTACCCGGCTGGTGTCGTACAACGACTCGCCTTTGGCCATCGACGAAAAGGTAAAGCCGGTGGTATCGCATACGCTTCCCCCCAGGCGACAAAAGGCGGTATGAAAACTCGCTCGTGTACGTGTACTGGCCTCAAAAAACAAATTACCGAGCACCGCTCCTTCTAAGACACGAGTCGTTTCGCGGCGACTGGCGATAGGCTCCATGCGCGCGGCCACGCGCATCAGGTGATCGACGCGGTCGCGGTCAAGCGCGTCAACGGAAAGCAGGTGCGGATTCATCGAAGGGCTCCCTTAAGGTGCAGGCAGGTGAAGTAGAGTGTCGAGCTGCCAGATAGTTTACTCGCCCCCACGCCCCGAGCAGAAATGCTTTTTCGCACGTTTGAGGGGCGTGCTTAATTTATTTTCTCGTGCCCCTTGCCAACGCGGCGCTCAGGTCGTAAAGTACGCATCCGCTGCCCACGACGCA
>JAKDRW010000065.1 GCA_030454225.1 Vreelandella subglaciescola
CCTCGGGTCAGCAACGACAACCCTTACTCGGAGGCGTTGTTCCGTACGGTCAAGTGAATCGCCCCGAGTATTCTAGACACCCGTCAGGCTCTGGAATAGCGACGTTCATATTCGACCGGCGACAGGTTGTCGGTCGTGCCATGGCGCCGTCTCGGGTTATAAAACATTTCGATGTAATTGAACACATCGCGCCTGGCAGCCTCCCGTGTTGGGTATATCTGCCGTTTAATTCGCTCACGTTTGAGGAGCTGAAAGAAGCTTTCGGCCACAGCATTATCATGGCAGTTGCCACGCCGGCTCATGCTCCCTACAAGACGATTGGCTTTCAAGAAGCTTTACCAGTCGCTGCTGCTGAACTGGCTCCCCTGATCAGAATGAACCATGACCTGGCCTGACGGCTTTCGTCGCCACACGGCAGCCAAGAGCGCGTCCAACGCCAGATCGGAAGTCATCCGGGGTTTCATCGACCAGCCGACAACCTGCCGAGAGAACAGATCGATAACGACTGCCAGGTAGAGCCAGCCTTCATAGGTGCGGATGTAGGTGATATCGGTAACCCAGGCCACATTGGGTGCAGGCGCGTCAAACTGCCTATCAAGATGATTGGGGGAAACAACCGCCGGTTTGCCATTGTAGTGCCCTGGACGGCGTCGATAGCCGGTCTGGGACCGCAGCCCTTCGCTACGCATGAGGCGGGCGACTCGATGCTTACCGCAGCGAACGCCTTCTTCACGCAAATCCTGATGGATCTTGCGGTACCCATACACCCCGCCGCTTTCCAGCCACGCGTGTTTTATCCGGCCGAGAAGACGTTGGTCTTCCTGAGCACGCTGCGACAGCTTGTTCTGGCACCAGGCGTAATAACCACTTGGATGAACAGACATCACCCTGCACAGCCGACGTACCGGATACTGATCCGAATGAGCTTCAATGAACGCGTACCTCAGTCGGACTCTCTGGCGAAGTACGCGGTGGCCTTTTTTAAAATATCTCGCTCTTCTGACACGCGCTTCAGTTCTGCCTTCAATCGACGGTTCTCGGCCTGCAAGTCAGCATCCTGTTGGCGCGTTTCGGCGGGCTTGGAGTGAAGCTTTATCCACTGGTACAGGCTGTGACTGGAAATCCCCAGTCGGATAGCCACGTCAGCAACACGGTGACCTCGGTTTACCACCTGTTTAACGGCTTCGATCTTGAATTCTTCGGTGTATCGTACTCGGCTCATGCGTCCTCCTAGGTGCCTTCAGTATAAGGCCTGGAGGTGTCTACAAAACCAGGGGCGATTCAATCTTCGTTTTCGGGCCGGCCTCATGAATAAGCCGGGATGAAGACAGTCTCCTTAAGGTCAAATTTTGCCGGACAAATGACTTTTTATTTTGTGACACACCATCGGCCATCTTTTGGCGCTAAATGACGTTATTCTATTTTTTAAAAATGCTCAAAACCCTTACACCATGCGGCTTAACGCCATTTTACGTCGCATAACGTCAAGCTAGCTACGCGGCCGGCATCCGCCTCATAGCCCGAAGGTCATCGGTTCAAATTCGGTCATGTTCTGTGGCGCCATCATTGCCCTGGTGGCTTTTCTGGTGCGTGGCCGGGGCGGCGAAGCAGCTTCCCTGACCAAACAGCGAAGACGGCCGGCCATCGAGCGATGGCGATGATAGACAAAGATCAGTGCCAGCAGCGCTGCCATCACGATATCGCTAGTCATAGCCGGCAGGCCGATTCCCAACATCAGCGAGATTAGCGCCGTTAGCGCGGTCGTGCCCACACGAAACTCGTACCGCGCAACGCCCGTTGCCTATCGGCGACGTCCACCCGGTAAATGCCTACTCCGGCTTGCGCGCGAGCATGGTGGCAAACTGCAGCCGGGCGCCGTTGTGCATGGTGCCCAGATCCTCGTTGTATTTGATCAATTCCCAGCCGGCATAGGCGTCGCGCAGCTGGCCTTCTTCCAAAGTGAACGGAAACGGCATCGGGCAGGGGTATTGCGCGGTGCTCATGGCGCAGACGATGAGGTTGTGGCCGCCGGGCTCGGTGTGGGCCTGCATGTCGGCCAGCACCGCGGGGACGCTTGCCGGGTGCAAAAACATCAGCGTGACGGTGCAGGCGATAAAGCCGTAGTCGGCGTCGAGCGCGGCGGTGCTGATGTCGTATACCTGCGCCTTGAGATTAGTGAAGTTTTCCGTATCGGCAATTTGCTGGAGCTGCGGGAGCCTGCATGGTAGCGCGTTGCCTGCAAAGGCCGAAGGCAGTTCCCGAGTGTTTTGCTGAAGTATTGCCCCACGTCATTCCTTTTGCCTCACACCGCTTTTTCATTCAGCTCAATGCGCCGATCGCGCCCGGCGAGCATGCCCATAACGGCGATCACCAGCGCCAGCACGGCGCATATGCCCAGCGGCGCCTGCCAGCTGCCCTGAATATCGTGCAGCATACCCATAAGCGGCGGCCCGGCGGCGGCCAGCGAATATCCAACGCCCTGAGCCATACCCGAAAGCGACGCCGCCTGCCGGGCGCTGCCGGTGCGCAGGCCGATAAACGAAAGCCCCATGATAATGCCCGCTCCCGTACCCAGGCCGAACAGCGCCGACCACCACAGCGCCTGCTGCGGCGCCAGCACCAACCCCAGCATGGCCACGGCGGACATCAGCGCCGAGCCGGCGGCGGGCAGGCGCTGATCGTGGATGTGGCGCAACAAAAGCCCCAGCACCAGCCCGGGCACTGCGGTGGCAAACTGCAGCACGCCGTGCACGGTACCGGCGCGTTCCGGCGACATGCCCGCCTCGGCAAGAATTGACGGCAGCCAGCCAATGCCGACGTAGTAAATGGTCGAATTGAGCCCGAAGAACAGCGTGACTTGCCACGCCAAGCCAACGCGCCAGATGGAGCCGCCGCGGCTTGGCGAGGCCTGCCGAGTGGCGGCCGGCTGCGGTACTGGGGCTTTCAGCTGGAGGGCCCAGACGGCAAGCGCCGCCACCGGCAGCACGATGAATGTCAACAGCGCGCCGCTCCAACCCCACTGCTCTGCCAGCGGGACGGCCATGCCGGAAAGCAGCGCGGCCGCCACGCCCATGGATAGCGCATAGGCGCCGGTCAGCATGGCGATGTGGTGGGGAAAGTCGCGTTTGAGCAGGCTGGGCAGCAGCACGTTGCCCACGGCGATGCCCACGCCGATCAAGCCGGTACCGACGTATAGCCCCCAGAGCGGGCCGGCCGAGCGCAGCCCAATGCCAGCCGTCACGAGCACCAGCGCCACAAAAAGTGCGCGCTCAAGCCCCAGCGCGCGCGCTACGCGGGCGCTGAAGGGCGACACCACCGCGAAGGCCAGCAGCGGCAGCGTCGTTAGTGCACTGGCGGCCGTGGTGCTCAATTTGAACGCCTCGTCGAGGTAGCTCAGCAGCGGCGGCAGGCCGGTAAACGGCGCGCGCAGATTGGCAGCGATCAACAGGATGCCCACCAGCAAAAGGGCCTTGCCGGCGGTAGTACGGGTGATGGTAGTGCTCATGAAACGCTCTGTGGAAATGATGGGGCTATATTCTAGCCAGCCTGCCCGTGCTTTAATATCGCAACAATGCCACTCAATCGCTAAATCATGACAACAACCAGTCTACTGAAAGACCTGCTGGGGCACTTCAAGCCAGACCCTGACGAACGGCCGATCGTGGCACTGCAGGTCGAAATCGGCCAGAACGACGCCGAACAGCCGATACACCGACACCGCAAGGGACAGCTGGTGCTGGCGCTGCGCGGCGGCGTCACTTGCGACGTGCCCCAGGCACGCTGGATGGTGCCGCCGCATCATGCGGTGTGGATCCCCGGCGGCGTGCCCCATAGCAACCGCGCCACGGAAAACGCGCATATCTACTTTTTGTTCATCGAGCGAGGCGCCACCAGCTTGCCCGACAAGTGCTGCACGCTGGCCATCAACCCGCTGGTACGCGAGCTTATCCAGCACCTTGCACAGTTTCCTGACTACCCCCAAGATGGCCCGACGGCACGTCTGGCAGCGGTATTGCTCGAGCAGCTGCCCCTCGCCCCTGTCCAGCAGCTGCACTTTCCGGTATCGGCACATCCCAAAATCCGCCGGCTGGCCGATGCCCTCGAACAAGACCCCGCCAACCGCAGCACCGCCGCCCAATGGGCCAGCAGGCTAGCCGTGAGCGAGCGCTCGCTGGCCCGGCTAGTGCAGCGGGAAACAGGCCTGACCTTCGGCCGCTGGCGCCAGCAGCTGCATTTGATTGTCGCCCTGAGCGAACTTGCCGGCGGCGCCACGGTACAGCAGGTTGCCGGCCAGCTTGGCTACGACTCGGTGACCGCCTTTATCACCATGTTCAAAAAGGCGCTGGGCCAGCCGCCGGCGCGATATTTTGCCGAGCTACGCCAGGGAAACCTCTGAGCGCTCTGCCATCTTGTGACAGGCGCAGCGTGAGTCACTGGCACAGGTCAAGCGGCATTTCTTTCACCGGAAACGCCACGTCGTAGGCCCAGTTGAAGATGAAAGCATAAATGACATAGAACAGCGAAAGGGAAATATCCATCTGGAAGGCATGCACGATGGACATATCGAGATACCAGGCAATAAACGGCAGCAGCGCCACCAGCAGGCCTACTTCAAACAAAATGGCGTGAAACACCCGGATGGGGACGGTTTTGCGCACGCTGCCGCGCAGGCGCTTCATGGCGTGGTCAAACCCCAGATTGTAGGCGTAGTTCCAGCAGGTGGCGATGGTTGCCCCCACCACGGCCACCACGCCAATCGCGTCCATTGGCTGAGCAAACAGCCAAGTGCCTAACGGAATCACCAGCAGCAGGCCGATAATTTCAAACGAAATCGCATGACGAATGCGATCCTTGACGGTGCGCATGCAACGCTCCTGAAGAGTCAAAGTGCAGAGAGATGTAGGCGAGCGTAGCGCGCCGCTTCGATAACATACGAGCCGCCCTGACCCTTTTCAAGCCGCCGGCAGATACGCAGCGCGGGGCCGTCTACGTTACCGCCCGCTCCCGCGCCATTATCGAATCCCACCTTCGTAGTAAACTTACCGCAATGACTTGTACCCCTCATGGCCTTGCGTCACATTAACTCAAAGCAAGCTAGCGACCCGCTATTTGCATATCGATTTTGCCTCGGAAAATAGCCCAGTCCCTCACCTGTGGCTTGATGCCACTCCAAACATCACCGCGTTGCAAGGTAATCATCATGCCTCTCAGAATCGCTATCAACGGCTTTGGCCGCATCGGACGCAATATCCTTCGCGCTCTGTACGAAGGCGGTTATCGCGAGCATATCCAGGTCGTTGCCATCAACGATTTGGGTGAGTCATCCATCAACGCGCACCTGCTGCGCTTCGATACCACCCACGGGCGTTTCGCCACGCCGGTAGAGCACAGCGACACCCACTTGAGCGTTGACGGTGATCCTATCGAGATGCTCGCAAAGCGCGATCCCGGCGATTTGCCCTGGAAGCGCTTGAGTGTGGACCTGGTGCTGGAGTGCACGGGGCTCTTTACCC
>JAKDRW010000023.1 GCA_030454225.1 Vreelandella subglaciescola
GTGACCCAATGATTAACAGTCATTTGCTCTACCAACTGAGCTATCGGGGATCCGCCTAAACACGCTGCGTAGTATACGGATAACGCCGGGTGGGTCAAGCATCGTTTTGCCCCGGATGCCTGACGAAGATTGGCCGTGCCCGTGCTGTAGCCGTATAATGCGCGCCAGCCAAACGCGGCCGCGCCGCGCCACCATTCATTCTCGCCAACGCCGCTATAGCGGCGTTGGCGAACCATAGACCACAGGTACCGATGGCGAAGAAACTTTTCATCAAAACGCACGGCTGCCAAATGAACGAGTACGATTCGGCGCGCATGGCCGATATGCTCGGCGAATCGCACCGGCTCGAACTCACCGACAGCGAGCAGGACGCCGACGTCATTCTGCTCAACACCTGCTCGATCCGCGAAAAGGCCCAGGAGAAGGTATTTCATCAGCTGGGACGCTGGAAAAAGCTCAAGGATGCCAATCCCGATCTGGTGATCGGCGTCGGCGGCTGCGTGGCCAGCCAGGAAGGCGAGGCGCTGCGCAAGCGCGCGCCCTACGTCGACATGGTGTTTGGCCCGCAGACGCTGCACCGCGTGCCGTCGATGCTCGACAAGTACCGCGACAACCAGATTGCCGCGGTCGACGTGACCTTTCCCGAGATCGAGAAGTTCGATCACCTGCCCAAGCCCCACGCCGACGGCGCCACGGCGTTCGTCTCGATCATGGAAGGCTGCTCCAAATACTGCACCTTCTGCGTGGTGCCCTACACCCGCGGCGAAGAAATTTCGCGCCCCTTTGAGTCGGTGATGGACGAAGTCGCGCACCTGGCCGATCAGGGCGTGCGCGAAGTCAACCTGCTCGGCCAAAACGTCAACGCCTTCCGCGGCGAGGACGACCTGGGCGATGAAATCGACCTGGCCGAGCTGATCGCCAGCATCGCAACGATCGACGGCATCGACCGCATCCGCTTTACCACCTCGCATCCGGTCGAGTTCACCGACAGCCTGATCGACGCCTACGCCGAAATTCCAGAGCTTGTCAGCCACCTGCACCTGCCCGTGCAGTCGGGCTCCGACCGCATTTTGGGCGCCATGAAGCGCGGCCACACCGCGGAAGAATACGTTGCCAAGATGGAGCGTATCCGCGCCCACCGCCCGGACATCAGCTTTTCTTCGGACTTCATTATCGGCTTTCCCGGCGAAACCGAGCAGGACTTCGAAGACACCATGAACCTGATCCATCGCATCGGCTTTGATCACTCGTTCAGCTTTGTCTATTCCGCGCGCCCGGGTACGCCGGCCGCCTCGCTTGAGGATGAAACCCCCGAAAGCGTAAAAAAAGAGCGCCTGGCGCTCTTGCAGCAGCGCGTTTTGCAGCAGGCCGGCCAGATTAGCCGGCGCATGGTCGGCTCTAGTCAGCGCATTCTGGTCACCGGATTTTCGCCCAAAGACCCCGGCGAACTTTCCGGACGTACCGAGAACAACCGCGTGGTCAACTTCCGCGCGGAAAATCCCACCGAGATGATTGGCTACTTTGTCGACGTGGACATCGTCTCCGCCTTGCCCAACTCGCTGCGTGGCGAGCTCGCCTCGGCCGAACGCTTCTAAGCGCCGCCCGCCCCTCCTGCTCCGGCACGATTGCCCCGACACCGCTCGGGGCAGTAAGCTGGGGGCTAAAGCCATCAACCGACGGGTCTTCTTCTCTTGAGCCAGCCATCATCTCAGGCCAACCGCATCATTACCTTAAGCCTCGAACCCAACGACCCCAAGCGGCTCGCGAGCCTTTGCGGTCAGCGGGATGAGCACCTGAAACTTATCGAAAGCCGCCTCGACGTGACGCTGCGCAACCGCGGCAACGTCTTTCAGCTGGCCGGTGCGGCCAGCCGCATCAAGGCCGCGGCTAACGTGCTTGAGCACCTCTACCGCGAAACCGCGTCCGACGAGCTGGAAGCGGAAACGGTGCACCTGTTCCTGCAGGAATCCGGCCTCGAGGCGCTGGCAGACGAAGACGATAGCAACCCCGATGACGACGTGACGCTGCGCACCCCGCGCATCATGATCAAGCCGCGCGGCGTCAACCAGCAGCGCTACGTGACCAGCGTGCGCGAGCACGATATCAACTTCGGCATCGGCCCCGCCGGCACCGGCAAAACCTACCTTGCCGTGGCGGCCGCCGTCGAGGCGCTCAACCAGCAGGAAGTGCGGCGTATTCTGCTGGTGCGCCCGGCGGTCGAGGCCGGCGAGAAGCTCGGCTTTCTGCCCGGCGACCTGGCGCAAAAAATCGACCCCTACCTGCGCCCACTATACGACGCGCTGTATGAAATGGTCGGCTTCGAGCAGGTGGCCAAGCTGATCGAACGCCAGATTATCGAAATCGCCCCGCTGGCCTACATGCGCGGGCGTACGCTGAACAACGCCTACATTATTCTGGACGAAAGCCAGAACACCACGCCCGAGCAGATGAAGATGTTTCTGACCCGCATCGGCTTTGGTTCGACCGCGGTGATCACCGGCGACGTAACCCAGGTCGACCTGCCCCGCGGCCAGCGCTCGGGGCTGATTCAGGTGCTCGACGTGCTGAAAGGCACCCCGGGCATCGGCGTGACCCACTTTGCGGCCAAAGACGTAGTGCGCCACCCGCTCGTGCAGCGCATTATCGAGGCCTACGACGCCTTTGAATCGCAGCAAGAGTCCGACGAACGCCAGCGCCACGAAGAACGCAAACAGGAGCGCGAAGAACGCCTCAGGGCGCGCGAAAGCCAGCAATGAGCCCACTCGATAACGATTCTGGCCCTGCGTATGGTGCCAACGTCGACCGTCAGGTCGCCGTCGAGGCCACCGGCCTGCCCAATGACACCCAGCTGAACCGCTGGGTGGACGGCGTACTGGCGCGCTATCCGAAGAAGGCCGGGTTCGAGCTGACCGTGCGCTTTGTCACGCCTGAGGAAAGCCAGACGCTCAACCGCGACTATCGCGGCCGCGACAAGCCCACCAACGTGCTGTCGTTCCCGTTTGAAGCGCCGCCCGAGGTGGCGCTGCCGCTCTTGGGCGACCTGGTCATCTGCCATGACGTGGTGGCCAACGAAGCCCAGCAGCAGCAAAAATCGCTCGCCAACCATTACGCCCACATGGTCGTACACGGCACGCTGCACCTGCTGGGCCTCGATCATATCGAGGATGACGAAGCGGAGATCATGGAGCAGCTGGAGCGCGACATTCTTGCCGCATTCGGCATCGACGACCCCTACTGCCAAGACGGCTAACGTTACGTTAACGCTTACGTAAAAACACGAGACCCAGCGCATGAGCGAAGACCGATCGAGCACGCCTGCAGCCAAAAACTGGATTGAAAAGCTCTTTGGCGCCCTGTCCGGTGGCAACGAAGAACCCCATTCGCGCGACGAATTAATGGCGTTTTTGCGCGACTCCGCCGGGCAGCTAAAGCTCGATCAGGACGCGCTGAGCATTATCGAAGGCGCGTTGCACATCAGCGACCAGCAGGTACGCGAGGTGTTGATTTCCCGCTCGCAGATAGTGGCTATTACGCTTGACCAGCCGGCCGATGGCTACCTGCCGCTGATCGAAGAAACCGGCCATTCGCGCTACCCCGTTATTGGCGACAACCTCGACGACGTCAAAGGACTTTTGCTGGCCAAGGATCTGCTGCCGCTGCTGTCGCGCTCTCAAGCGCAGCGCGATGCCTTCAAACTGGATGACGTGCTGCGCCCGGCCATGTTCATCCCCGAGTCCAAGCGCTTGAACAGCCTGCTGAAAGAATTTCGCGATACTCACAACCACATGGCCGTGGTGGTCGATGAATACGGCGGCACCGCGGGCATCATTACCATCGAAGATATTCTTGAGCAGATCGTTGGCGACATCGAAGACGAGCACGATTCCGATGGCGACGACGACATACGCACGCTGGAAGACGGCCGCTTTGCCGTGCGCGCGCTCACCCCGATCGACGACTTCAACGCGCGTTTTCATACCCGCTTTGCCGATGACGAGTTCGACACCCTCGGCGGGCTGGTCATGCAGCAGTTCGGCCACCTGCCACGGCGCGGCGAGCAAACCCGCATTGGCGGCTTTCGCTTCACCGTGCTGAATGCCGACAACCGCCGTATCCGCCTGCTGGAAGTCGTCTCCGACGCCAATCATGGCACCGCCTCCCCCGCCGACGCTTAACGCAGCGTTATACGTTCTCTGTTATAAAGCCCGCGGGCATAAGCCTGCCGGCCGTGTCGCGATGGAAGTAACGACGGGCCGGCAGGCCAGATAGACGTTTACAGGTACAGGATACCGTTTGATGCTGGGATCACTTTTCTCGCGGCACAATGTGCCGCTTTTCGGTCAGCTATTGGCCGCGCTTATCGCCGGCGTATTGACCACGCTGACCGCTTCACCGTTTGAACTCTGGTGGCTTGGGCCCGTTGCGGCGGGACTGATGTACGCCGGCGTGCATGCGCTTACCCCCGGCCAGGCCGCGCTCAAAGGCTGGCTTTACGGCGTTGGGCTGTTTGCCAGCGGCACCTCCTGGGTGTATGTCTCGATCCACGATTATGGCTATACCGGCATGCCGCTGGCGGTCTTTTTAACCGCGCTTTTCGTGGGCGTGCTGGCGTTATTTTTTGCCCTTACGCTGTGGCTGTACCGGCGTTTTATCACGCCGCGGCTGGCGTGTTTATCGTTTGCCGGCGTGTGGGTGCTGGGCGAGGTGCTGCGTACCTACCTGTTTACCGGCTTTCCCTGGCTGCTGCTGGGCAGCGGCTATGTGGATTCACCGCTGGCCGACTGGGCGCCGGTGGGCGGCGTTTATCTGCTCTCGCTGCTCGTCGCGCTAAGCGGCACCTTGCTTGCCGAGGCGCTGCTACGGCGCCGCGTCTGGGCGCTGGCGCCGCTGGCGGCCATCTGGCTTGTGCCCCTGGCCTTGCCCGCGCAGTGGACAAAGCCTGCAAGCGACACCCCCACCCGCGTCGCCCTGCTGCAGGGCAATCTATCCCAGCTGACCAAGTGGACGCCAGAGGGCCAGCGCCAGGCGGCCAACACCTATGCCACCCTGACCCAGCGCGTCGAAGGCGACGTTGATCTGATCATCTGGCCGGAAACGGCGCTGCCCATGGCCGAGGGCAATGCCCGCGCGGTGCTTTCCCGCGTGCAGGCGAATCTTGCGCCCGACACCGCTCTGATGACCGGCATCGTCCAGCGCAACAGCGCCGGGCAGTATTTCAATAGCGTCGTGGGAGTCGGCAACGTCGAGGGCAATTACCAGAAAGAGCATCTGGTACCGTTTGGCGAATACCTGCCGCTTGAAAGCGTGCTGCGCGGCGCCATCGACTTTTTCGACCTGCCCATGTCGACGTTTACCCAGGGTGAGCAGCAACAAACGCCGATGCAGGCAGCGGGCATCGCGATGGGCAACGCCATTTGCTACGAAATTATTTATCCCCAGCTGGTCGCCCAGCGTGCGCGGCACAGCGGCGCGCTGATTACCGTGTCCAATGACACCTGGTTTGGCGGCTCAATCGGCCCGCACCAGCATTTGCAAATGGCGCGGCTGCGCGCGCTGGAAAACGGCCGCTACGTACTGCGCGCTACCAGCAACGGGATTACCGCTATCATCGATCCCCGGGGCCACGTTGACGCCCGCACGCCGCAGTTTGAAACCGCGACGCTCACCGGCGAGTTTTATGCCATGGAGGGGCTAACGCCGTTCACCCGGCTGGGCAGCTGGCCGGCCTGGCTGCTGGCCGGCGTGCTGGTGCTGCCGGGGCTGGTGCGCGCCCGGCAACGCCCGGCTAAGCGCAGCCGCTAACGCATTAGGCCAGTGGCGGCGTAGTCACGCTGACCGCGCCGTTCTGGCCGCGCTGGCGCAGCCAGTGGTCGACCAGCGTAAGCGCCATCATGGCCTCGGCAATGGGCGTGGCGCGAATGCCCACGCAGGGGTCGTGGCGGCCTTTGGTAATGACTTCAACCGGCTCGCCGTTAACATCTACCGAGCGCCCCGGCGTAGTAATGCTGGAGGTCGGCTTGAGCGCCAGCCGCGCCACAATCGGCTGGCCGCTGGAAATCCCGCCCAGCACGCCACCGGCGTTGTTGGAGAGAAAGCCCTCGGGACGCATTTCATCGCGATGCTCGCTGCCGCGCTGGGACACGGCGGCAAAGCCTGCGCCAATCTCGATACCCTTCACCGCGTTAATGCTCATCAGGCCGTGAGCCAGTTCGGCGTCAAGGCGGTCAAATACCGGCTCCCCCAGCCCCACCGGCACGCCTTCGGCAATCACCGTGATTTCCGCGCCGACCGAATCCTGGTCGCGGCGCAGCTGGTCCATGTACGCCTCAAGCTCGGGCACCTGGGCGGCGTCGGGGCAGAAGAAGGCGTTCTGGCCGACGGCGCCCCAGTCTTTAAAGGTCATTTTGAACGGCCCCAGCTGGCTCATGTAGCCCCGCACCGTTACCCCCTGCGCGGCCAAATACTGCTTGGCAATAGCGCCGGCGGCCACGCGCATGGCGGTTTCCCGCGCGCTTGAACGCCCGCCACCGCGGTAGTCGCGGCGGCCGTACTTGTGATGATAGGTATAGTCGGCGTGGGCCGGGCGAAACTGGTCCTTGATCTTGGAATAGTCCTTGGAGCGCTGGTCGGTATTCTCGATCAGAAGGCCAATCGGCGTGCCGGTAGTTTGGCCTTCAAACACACCGGAAAGGATCTGCACGCGGTCGGCTTCGCGGCGCTGGGTGGTATGGCGCGAGCTGCCCGGGCGGCGGCGATCAAGGTCGCGCTGCAGGTCCTCCTCGCACAGTTCAACCCCCGGCGGGCAGCCGTCCACAATGGCTCCCAGCGCTTCACCGTGGCTTTCGCCAAAGGTGGTCAGAGTAAACAGTTTGCCAAACGTATTGCCAGACATGGGCGTTATTTCCTCACTCGAAAGACGCCGCATGGGCGTCGAGTTCAGCGGCAGACAGGGCAAAAACGCCCTGCCCGCCGCGCTCGAATTCCAGCCACATGAACGCCACCTCGGGAAAGGCGGCTTCCAGGTGGCGATCAGAGTTGCCGACTTCGACAATCAGCCAGCCGTCATCGGTCAAATGCTCGCGCGCTTCGCGCAGCATGCGCCGCACGATATCCAGGCCGTCATTGCCGGCGCCCAGCGCAAGCGTTGGCTCGTGGCGAAACTCCGCCGGCATGGTGGCAAGGTCGCGCGCATCGACATAGGGCGGGTTGGACACGATTAAGTCAAAGCGCTGCCCGGCCAGGCCGTCAAAGACGTCCGAAGCCACTGCCCGCACCCGCTCGCCCACGTCGTGGCGGGTGATGTTTTCCCGCGCCACCGCCAGCGCATCCTGGCTTAAGTCGGCAAGCGTCACTTCGCAGGCGGGCAAATGCAGCGCGGTGGCAATGCCGATGCAGCCCGATCCCGTGCATAGATCCAGCACCCGCGCCGGCGGCTCGTCGGCAAACCAGGCGCCAAAGCCGTCTTCTACCAGCTCGGCGATGGGCGAGCGCGGAATCAGCACACGCTCATCGACGTTAAACGCTACGCCGGCAAAAAATGCTTCGCCCAGCAGATAAGGCAGCGGCTGGCGCCGGGTAATGCGCGCCCGCGCGAAGGCCACAATACGCGCGCGTTCCACTGGCAGCAGGCGCGCATCGAGCACCGCCGGATCAACGTCCCAGGGCAGGTGCACCGCGCCGAGCGTCAGCGCTACGGCTTCGTCCCACGCCGAGGCGGTGCCGTGACCGAAATGCAGGCCGGCCAGATGAAACTCGCTGGTCACCCAGCGAATGCAGTCGCGCAGGCAGGGCAGCTCGGCGACAAGTTCGGCGTCAGGCAGCGCAAGCGTCGAGGCAGAACGGGGCGTAGGGCAGGCAGCAGGTGACAATGGGGTCACGGTGGCTCCTCGAGCTAACGGTAAGAGAAAAAGTGCCGCAGCGCGGCCAATGCTGATTGTACCTTTCGCGCCCGCCGGTTCACAGCGGCGCCAAGACCGCTATACTGTGCACTTTGCCGTATTATTCCTGATTTTTTCTTTCCTTGACGCCGAGCTCGCCATGAACCGCCGCCGCCATTTACCCGACGAAGACATCAGCGCTTTCCGCCAGGCGCTTGAGACCGCCGGCGTACGGCGCATCACCACCAACCGCGCGGACACCGGTAAGCCCCGGCCGCAAATAATCGACAAGGCGGCGCGGCGCAAGGCAGCGGTAGAAAGCCAGACGCTCAACACTACCGGGCGCACCTCGGATGGCCGCGTTGAGGCGGTGCGCCCGTCCGAATACCTGGAGTTTTCGCTGCCGGATCTGCCGTGGCGCAAGCTCAGCCAGCTAAAGCGCGGCCAGACCGCTTGGCAGGCGGGGCTCGATTTACACGGCTATACCCTGGAAGAAGCCCGCGTCGAGCTGGAAAGCTTTCTGCGCGACGCCGCCGCCCAGCGCATGCGCTGCGTTATCGTGGTACACGGCAAGGCCTGGGGCGCAACGGCGGATTTTCCCATCCTCAAAAGCCACACCAACGCCTGGCTGCGCGAATGGCCGGGAGTACTGGCATTTTGCTCGGCTACCGATGCCGACGGCGGCACCGGCGCGGTGTATATACTGCTGCGCAAGGCCGGTCGAATCTAGGCGTCGGATGAACAGCATTTAGCTCACCGTATCGTCATTATCATTGTAATAATCATCCGCGCTACCCGGCGTTTCAGCGCCGGGTAGCGTGCGGCGAGCCTCAACGCCCAGATGACGCTCAAGCGCTTCGTCAGCTAAGTGGCGGCCCAGCCGGATCAGCTCGCTGGCGCGATGAAATTCGTAGGCGCTGCATACGGTTTTGGGCACTTCGACCAGGATATCCGGCGGATAGCCGGCAATCTTGTATTTGGCCAGCGCCGCCTGGGTAATATCAAACGACTGCAGAATCATGTCCAGCTTGCCCCACTCGCGCTTGCCGCGCGCTTCCGCGTCCGACGTGGCGTCGGCGTCCTTGTCGTCGGCCAGGCTGCCAAGCCCGTGCCACAGACGCTGCGTGGCACGCCTCACATCGCGCATCCAGCGGCCGACGGTTTCGCCACTTTCGCCGGCCACTTCCTGCTCGACTGACACCTCGGCGGCGGGCAGCATCTCTTCCAGGCTCACCGGTTGCGGGCTATGGGCGGTGGCGTTGACGGCCATCACGATATCCGCCTTATGGGCGGCCAGCACCGGCATGATCGGCAGCGGGTTCAACAGGCCGCCGTCTACCAGCACCTGATCTCCCAGCGTCACCGGGGTAATCACGCCGGGTACGGCGATGGAAGCGCGAATGGCGCGCAGCAGCGGGCCGTGTTGAAACCACACTTCGCGCTGGCGAATCATGTCGGTGGCCACCGTAGTCAGCGGAATCGACAGGTCTTCCAGCTGAATATCGTGGATCAGCGCATCGAGCTTCTCCATCACCTTGTTGGCGCGCATCGCGCCCATCGGGCTCCAGGTCACGTCGACCAGCCTGAGCACGTCCAGATAGTCGAGCGAGCAGACCCAGTCGCGGTACTCGGACAGTTTTCCCGCCGCGTAAATCCCCCCGACTACCGCACCCATGGAGCACCCCGAGATCGAGATGATCTCGAAGCCGCGCGCTTCCATCGCCTCGATCACGCCGATATGCGCGTAGCCCCGCGCCCCGCCGCTGCCCAATACCAGCGCGACTTTACACCTGTCCTGTTGCGCACCCTGTGTCATGCGTTCTCCTGATCCGCCGGCGTCTGCCTGGCTCGCTGGGCGCTTACCAGCGCCTCAACCACACCGTCGACGCAGCCGCGCTGCAGGTGCAGATGATGTCCGCCGGGCAGCACGCAGCGGCTTAACTGCGGCATCGCGGCGCGCGCTTTTATCGCCCACGCGCGCTCGCCCAAAATGCCCTGTTCGCCTTCGACCAGCTGCACCGGACAGCGGATGTCGGCCAGCAGCGCGAGCACTTGCGCCATCGTCAAGCGCACCAGCGAAGCTTTAAGCAGCCGGCTATCGGTACGCAGCGTCACCCGCCCGTCATCGCATATACGACTATTGCGCGCTACCAGCGGTGCGGCGGTATCGGCGTCGATTGGCGTAACGCCGCCCGCCACCCGCGCGGCAACGGCGCTTTCTACATCGGCGTAGCTGGGCATCCGCGACGGCCGCATACGGTGGGCCAAAAGCCCACGACGCAGCTGATCAGCGGTTTTTTCGGCGGGGGTGGTGAGCATGCCCAGCCCGTCGATCAAAGACAGCTGGCTGACCTTGTCGGGAAACGCAGCGGCCAGCAGGCAGGCGACCGCCGCGCCCATCGAGTGCCCCATTAGCGCCGCCCGGCTAAGCCCCAGCGCGTCCATGGCATCGAGCACGTCGTGGCAATAATCCCACAGCGCGTAGTCGACCTTGGCGTCCGTACTCGTGGTGGAGTGCCCGTGGCCGCGAAAATCCAGCGCCACAATACGAATATCCAGCGCCTTGGCCAGCCGCGGCGCAAGGCGCGAAAAGCTCGCGGCGTTATCCAGCCAGCCGTGTAGCGCAAGCCACACCGGCGCGTCTACGCGGCCCCAAGCAAGCGCTGCCAGCCGCCCTCCGGCAAGCGTCAGCAAAGTGACGTCCGGCGCGTCAGGCGCTACCATGCCGGCCTCATTGTGTTGCATTGTGCTATCACCCCTCGCTCACAAACCGTCAAGGAAGCCGCCATGAAACCACGCCGTGATACCGCCGCGCGCAACCGGGTCTTTTTCATTGCCGTAATTGCCGCGCTCGCCGTTGGCTTATGGTTAGCGCGTTAGCGCTTCATTGGGGCGAAAAAGCCGCGGGCTAATCCCCTCGCCCACGACGGCCATCGCGACCAAAATGACCAGCAGCCACGGCCAGTGGGCGGCAAACGACACCTGATAAAGCCCCAGCGCATCGATAAAGATCACCACGATACCCAGCGGGCTTACGTAGCGCACCATGCCTACCCACAGGGCATACGCCAGCGGCGACAGCGCCAGCTCGTCGCGAAAGGTCGCGCTTTTGAGCACAAAGCCCGCCAGCAGTACCATGCCCAGTCCGCCTAACGGCATCAAAAAACGCGAAGTCAGGTAATCCAGCCAGTCAAAGAAGTTTTTGCCCCCCAGCGTCCACTCGGCACCGACGTTGAACGACAGCATGGCAAGCGTACTCACCAGCCACAGCGCAACACCCGCGGCCCAGGCCGCCTGCGGACGCGACAAGCCTTTGTTATCGCACAGCCACGAAAGCGTCGCCTCGATCATTGAGATCGACGAGGTTAGCGCCGCCATCGACAGCATGATGAAAAACAGCAGGCCGAACAACGTGCCCATGGGCATCGATTGAAACGCCAGCGGCAGGCTCATGAAAATCAGCCCCGGCCCTTCGCCCGGGTCCATGCCGTTGGCAAAAATAGCCGGAAAGATCGCCAGTCCCGCCATCAGCGCAACGATGGTATCGGCAATGGCGACGCCAATCGCCGTGCGCCCGATCGATGCGCTTTTGGGCAGGTAGCTGCCGTAGGTGAGAATCGCGCCGGAGGCAAGCGACAGGGTGAAAAAAGCGTGCCCCAGGGCGGCCAGCATCCCCGCGCTTGAGAGACTGCCGGCATCAAAGGCAAACAGAAACGTAAACGCCTCGCCAAAGCCGCCGGAAAACGCCCCGTAGATAATCAGCACCAGCAGCATCAGCACCAGCCCCGGCATCATCCAGCCCACGCTTTTCTCGATGCCTTTCTGTACGCCCTTGCCCACAATAAACATCGTTGCCACGGTGACCAGCGTGCTCCACATCCCCAGGTTGAGCGGGTTTGCGTTGTTGGCTTCAAACACCGCCACCATGTCGCCCACGCTTGACCCGCCAAGGCCGCCGCTGAGCATTTTCCACACGTAGGAAAACGACCAGCCGGCCACCACCACGTAAAACGACAGCACCATAAAGCCGCAGAGCATGCCCATCCAACCCACCAGCGACCACGCCGAGCTGCGATCAGACTCGTTCACCACACGGCGAATGGCATCCACCGGGCTCCCCCGCCCGCGCCTCCCCAGGGCAATTTCGGTCATCATCACCGGCACGCCTACGGCAAAAATGCATACCAGATAAACCAGTACAAAGGCGCCGCCGCCAAATTCGCCGGTAATATAGGGAAACTTCCAGATGTTACCCAGACCCACCGCCGACCCCGTTGCTGCCAGCAAAAATCCCCAGCGGCCCAGCCACTGCACCCGAGGTTGTTGTGAAGATGTCATTGGCACCCTATCCCGTTTAACTTATTTAACCCGCCATTATAAGCAACTTTACGCTACGCGTACCGCTGCGGCATACCCATACGCGATTCATCGGCTCGACGCGTCTGCGCTGTTCATCAGCCCGACTCATTGTGCTGCCTACCGGCCCCGCCCATCGTGCCTATCTATCGGCTCTATCTATCAGGTCTATCTATCGGCTTTCAGCATCATGGCATAATCTCTGGCAAACTGGTGTCAGACCATTATCGCGATAATGGTGTCGTCTTTGGCTCGACCAGATACTGACAAGACGCACACCTGCACTGGGTACATACGTCAAAAGTACCGGCGTCAAAGATACCTACACAAACAGCCCCGATGAAAGAAGGTAGCCTCATGAGCGAGACACAAGCCCCCTGGAAACATCCCATGCCCGACGCGCAGTTTTCGCTGATGCGCGACATTCTAGCCGCGCCCAGCCCGGTGGGTATGGAAGCGGCCATGACTTACGGCGTGCTCAAGCCACAGTTTGAGCGTTTTGCGCCTGAAAGCTGGCACCTGCACCAGTTCAAGGGCAACGCCGGCGTGGTGCTCGACACCCACCCGGGGCGCGATGACATGTTCAAGCTGATGCTGATCGGTCACGCCGACAAGATCCGCATGCAGGTACGCTCCGTCGGCGACGACGGCAAGATCTGGATCAACACCGACTCCTTTTTACCCACGGTGCTGATTGGCCACGAAGTTAAGCTGTTCAGCGAAGACCCCGAGCAGCCTGGCCAGTACCGCTGCCTCGAAGGCGGCACGGTGGAAGCGCTGGGGGCGATTCACTTTTCCGACCCGGCCATGCGCTCAGGCGACAAAGGCCTCAAAAAAGAGCAGATCTATCTGGACCTGCAGATTCACGGCGAGAACAAGAAACAGCAGGTGCTGAATCTGGGCGTGCGCCCGGGCGACTCGGTTATTTTCGACCGCCCCATCCGCAAAGGCTTCAGCCCGGATACGTTCTACGGCGCCTACCTGGATAACGGGCTGGGCTGCTTTGTTACCGCCGAAATCGCCCGCTTGATCGCCGAGGCCGGCGGCACCGAGCAGGTACGGGTGATGTTTGCCATCGCCAGTTACGAAGAAATCGGCCGTTTTGGCAGCCGCGTACTGGCCGGCGAATTAAAGCCCGACGCGCTGATCGGCATCGACGTCAACCACGACTACGTGGCCGCGCCGGGCATTGGCGACAAGCGCATGCAGCCGCTGGAAATGGGCAAAGGCCTGACCATGTCCGTCGGCTCGATTGCCAGCGAGCAGCTCAACCGCGTGATTACCCAAGCGGCCAAAACGCACGATATCCCGCTACAGCGCGACATCGTCGGCGTGGACACCGGCACCGACGGTATGGCCGGCGTGCTGGCAAGCGTTGACTGCGCGGCTACGTCCATCGGTTTCCCCATCCGCAACATGCATACCATTTCGGAAACCGGCAACACCCAGGACGTGCTCGCCGCGATTCACGCGCTGACCTACACGATTCAGGCGCTGGATAAAATCCCCGACCTTGGGCGCGAGTTCCTCGACAATCACCCGCGGCTCGATAACGCCGTGCCGCTGACCCACCAGGGCAGCGACAAGCCCGACGCAGAAAAAACCAAGTCGGCATAATGCCTAAGACGCTATAACAATGAGGGCGCTCCTGCGCCCAAACGCCTAGAGTGGTTAACACAGGAAGCCGTCGGCAAGGACTGTTGGCGGCTTTTTGTTGCGCGGCGGGGAAAGTCGTTAGCGGCATAATGAAAGATGTGGTAAAATTTTCCCCTAGTTATAAAACGCTGTTTTTAAACATAGCTTTCGCCCTGCGCGGCTCACCCTGGCAACACCTAGCCAATGAGCGGCGCGGTTTTCGTTATTACGGAGATTCCCGATGTCGTCGCGACGTATCCTGCTCCTCAACGCCACTGGCATTGCCCTGCTGCTTAGCTGGGTAATGCCCTCGTTTACGCTCTGGACCTACCTTGACGACGGCGTCTTCTGGTTTTTCAACCACACCATCAGCGATAACAACCCGCGCTGGAACGTAGCTCTTGGCGCGCTCAACAACCGCAAATACGACATGGTCATCATGTTTGGCATGCTGGCCATCATGATCTCTGCCAGCTACCGCGATAAAGCAGGAGGGTTTCGCCGCTGGCTGGGTATTGGCATTACCATGTTGCTCACCGCGGGGCTGATGAACGAGCTGGTGCGCAACCTGATTACCTATTCGCACCCCAGCCCAACGAAGTTTTTCGATGACGCCAATTTGCTCTCGCAGTTCGTCCATTTTTCCACCAAGGACCAGGCCGGCAACAGCTTCCCCGGCGACCATGGCGTGATGGCGATGATTTTCGCCGCCTTTATGCTGAGCTTCGGCGACCGCATTACCCGCATTGCCAGCCTGATATTGGTGACCTGCGCCGTCGCGCCACGGGTCATGGTGGGCGCGCACTGGCTGAGCGACGTCCTTGTCGGCTCACTGTCAATCGTCTTGCTACTGCTGCCCTGGGTGCTGTGCACGCCGATTGCACGCAACAGTAGCGCGGCCATTACCCGCGCGTTTAAACGCTTCGAGCACAAGCTCTATGCGCTGCGCCATCCGCACTAAACCTACACGGGCCTGAAGACAGACAGGCCCTGTTATTAAGCCCCTGCTCCCAGCGTTTTTTTAGAACCAGGCCATCAGCGCCTCGGCGGTGGCCGCGGAAGACGGCGGGTTCTGGCCGGTAATCAGCTGGCCGTCGACGCGCACGTAAGTCATAAAATCGTCGGTTTTACTGTAGTTGGCGCCCTGCTCTACAAGCGCGTCTTCCACCCTCTGCGGCACTACGTCGGTCAGACCCACGGCGTCTTCTTCGCCGTTGGTAAAGCCCGTGACATCGCGGTTTCTCACCAGCGGCTCGCCGGCGGCGCCCCGCGCGTTGACCAGCACGATCGGCGCGTGGCAGACGCTTGCTACCGGCTTACCACGCGCAATAAACGCTTCAATCAAGCGGCGGGAATCGGCGTCGTTGGCCAGGTCCCACAGCGGGCCGTGGCCGCCGGGATAAAACACGCCGTCAAAGTCGTCCGCCTGCATCTCGGCCAGACGGTGCGTGGCGCCAAGTGCTGCCTGCGCCTGCGCATCCTGCTTGAAGCGGCGCGTCGCGTCGGTTTGGCCATCTTCGGCGTCGCTTGCCGGGTCGAGCGGCGGCTGGCCGCCGGCGGGCGAGGCCAGCGTTATCTCAGCACCGGCCTGCTGGAACACATAGTAAGGTGCCGCCAGTTCTTCCAGCCAGAAACCGGTTTTCTTGCCCGTATCTCCCAGCTGATCGTGGGACGTCAGTACGATTAAAATACGTTGGCTCATCATGTTTTCTCCTGAACGTTCATCTCAGCGCTTTCGCCAGTTCTTCTCAGGCGCTAACCGAATCACTTTCGACGCGGCTGGCTAAAAAAGCAGCGTGATTTTCGACATAGGCAGCAAGACGCCGGGCAAAATCATCAAGAAAACCTTTTGCGCTATCCTGGGTAATCTCGCCGGCGGGGGTAATCAGCGTATCGGGCTGAAAGCTTAAATAGACTTCGCCCGGCAGGACATGCGCGCCCTGAATCGCCATGATCTGGCGCAGATGCTGCTGCGCCAGCGCGGTTCCCAGCGCGCCGGGCGAGGTGCCCGTTATACCCACCGGCTTATCGCGCCAGACGTTATTTTCCATCGGCTTGGAGCCCCAGTCGATGGCGTTTTTCAGCACCGCCGAAATTGAACGGTTGTACTCGGGCGTTACCATGCACACGCCGTCGGCACGCTTGATGGCCGCGGTGAATGCCGTCACCGACTCGGGGCGCTGGCCTTCCAGATCGCCGTTGTAAAACGGCATATCGCCTATCTCCACCCATTCGAAGGCGGTCGTTTCCGGCGAGAGTTTCTCGATCGCCCGCGCCAGGCGCGCGTTCAGCGAATCTTCACGCAGGCTCCCCACCAGCATGGCGATGGTCGTTTGCGACATTATGCGGTCGCATAGCGCACTGCCATTGCTCTCGCTGCGTGCCAGGCGTAAAATTTATCCCATGAAAACCTCCCGCCCCCTGATGTTTTTGCTGGTACTCCCCGTCGTTGCCAGCGTGGCACTTGGCGCTGTGATCTTTGGTGGAGAAGCCCTGTCAGATAGCGGCGTTGAGGCCGATATTCAGCGCGCGCTAGCCGACCAAATAGCCACCGCCAGCCTGTTCGAGCTGAGAAACCTGCAGGAAGTCCAGTATGGCTACGGGATTTGCGGCTCTTACCGTGCACTAGACGCCAAGGCCGGGTACGCCTCGTTTTTCTACGATACGGTCAACCACAAGGTGGTCCGCGACGTAAACGCCCAAGCCTTTACCTCGCACTGTAGCCTGTCGGCCATTTGCCGGGATACCCAGTAAGCGCCGTCACTCACCACGTTTTTAAATTAGCGACGCACGCCGCTTCGGACACACAGGTAAAAACCCTATGTTTAGGCTAAAACGCACGCTTTCCTGGAGCTTTACGGCTCTACTACTTTCCGCCGGCGGCGCCGTCGCCGCCGACCTGAGCGTAACCGACGCTCGGCTACGGCTATTACCCGGCGACCTCCCGGGCGCGGGCTATTTTACCCTGCACAACGGGGGCGACTCGGCGATTACCCTGACGGGCGCCGACAGCGAGGCGTTCGATAACGTGATGATGCACGTCAGCGTCAAAGAAGACGGCATGGCGCAGATGCACGAGGTGGACGAGGTCGATATTGCCCCGGGGAAAGCGTTTACCTTTGCGCCCAAAGGGCATCACCTGATGTTCATGCAGCGCACCAAGGCGCTGGCGGTGGGCGACAGCGTGGACGTTACGTTGGCGTTCAAGGCCCACGACCCGCTGCCCGCGACGTTTGACGTCGTCTCACCAGTCGCTCAGTAAGCCGTGCTGAGGGATCTTTCCATGCTCAAGTGGCTTTTACCGTTACTCGCCGCCTTCACTCTGACCCTCGGGCTTGCCGGCTGCAGCGATGAACACTGGCGCACCACCGATATTGCCGATCGAATGCCGCCGCTGGACTTGTCGTTAACCGACGAAAACGGCCAAACTGTTGATGAAAATGACTATCTCGGCAAGCCTGCCCTGGTATTTTTCGGCTACACCCACTGCCCCGACATTTGCCCGGTGACGCTGGCGCGGCTGGCCTCTGTCACCCGCCAGCTGAATGAAGACGTGCGCGATGACCTCCAGGTGCTGTTTATTTCGGTGGACCCGGCCCGCGACAGCCCCGGCGTGCTCAAAGAATACACCGACGCCTTTGGCCCCCAGTTCATCGGACTGACGGGGAGCAAAGCGGAGATTGACGCCGTGACCAACCGCTACCGCGTGAATTATCGCTACGGCGACAAGAATGAAAGCGGCAACTACACCGTGACCCACTCGAGCGCCGTGCTCGCCTTTGACCGCCACGGCGAACCGAGCTTTCTCACCCGCGATACGGATTCCGACGCCGCGCTGATCTCGGATCTTGCAAAGCTCCTGGAGTAAGCGTCTTACACCAGCTTGAACGGCTCGATATCGCGAAAAATACCGGTTTTGGTCATGTCGCGGCGCAGGCTAAACGCCTCGACCGCCTCGACCGGATCCACCTGCTCCAGAGCGTCAAAGTGGATACGCTCCCAGCGCTCGCGGGTAACCTTGATGCTGTACAGGTATTGATCGCGCGGGGCGCCGGTGTCCACGTCGGTGACCTGACGATAGCCGGAAACCCGCGCTTCCTGAACTGCCGGCAGACGGGCGAACACCGCACCCAGCACGCGAAAGGCGACGCCATGAACGTGATCGCGGTACAGCTTGCGCTGGCGCGTCGCACTGATTTTTTTCGGCGTGAGCTTTAACCGCTTGGCGGGCATTGTCCATTCGCGATCGGGCATTTCGTCTTCACCGGGCAGCTCGATATCCACCGCGATGGTGCGCTCGTCGGCGCCCAGGTCGAAGTCGATCATCGTTTCGCGCGGCCATGCACTTTCGTCAAGACGCTCGTGCAGGGTTTGCGCCATGGCATTGAAGTCATCCCAGACGCCCTGTGCCTCGCGCTGCTCGCGGGCGAACTCAGCGGCATCGAATTCGGCCTTGCGCCACTCCCAGCGACGGTAAGCATGTTCAAACTCGGCCTGGCGACGAGCGTTGTCCCGTACCAGACGCCGCCTGCCCGGCGGCCAGAGGCAGTGCCACAGCGCCAGTGGTCTGAGCGCTGGCGTTGCGGGAGGCAGCTCGGCAAACGGCTGCGGGGTATAGCCGATAAGCGCCGGTGCGGGCGTTTCATGGTGCAGATTGCCCAAATGCTCAAGCTCCGCATTGCGCTGCTCGCACAGTGCCCACAGCTGCTGGCGTATGGCGTCTTCGCCGTGGCAGCGTACGGCGCGGGCGTTAGCCTCGTTGATCGGCGTGCCGTCCGCATAAAAATAGCTGACGTAGCCCTGTGCATCGACGCTCAGCTTCAGGGGCAGCGTTTCGCCCGCGCGCAAATGCGCCTCGAGCCCCGAAACAGCCACTCTGACGTCGAGCTGGCTCTGGTTTAACCACGCGCCCGGCGCAAGCGTAATACGACGCTGAAAACGAAAGGCCATGCCCATCTCCCTTAAGTGTCCCGCTAGTGTGGCAATCGCCCCCGATCATGCTGATCTTTGACGGCAACCCCTAGTGCACCACATATCACCAGGCCAATCAGCCCAAACCCGCTGGCCACGGCAACCGGCCACGACGTTACATCCAACAAGGCAAAGACGGCCGCGGTGACGATAGCAATCCCCACCGAGGTGCCAATCCGTTGACCGGTCTGCATGATAGCGCCCGAACTGCCCGCATACGCCAGCGGCACCTCGGCCAGGGTTAGCGTCTGATTGGGGCTGATAACTGCCCCCTGCGCCAGCCCAATCAGCACCAAAGACGGCATCAGCCACCAAACGCTGAGGTAGCCGTTCGCCTGCAGCAGAATAACCCCAATGCATAGCGCAAGGCCGGCCAAAGCGCAACACAGCCCGCCAATCACTACCTTGCGGCCATACTTCATCACCCGCTTACCCGCCCAGTTCGCCGCCACCGCCGACATAAAAGCCGAGGGAATCCCCACCATACCCGCCTCAAGTGCAGACTTACCCACGCCCTGCTGCATATAGAGAGCCACCAACACCCAGATACTGGTCATGCCCATAAAATAGAGCGTCATGATCAACGAGCCGTTGGTGAAGCTGCGGGTCGAAAAGATAGCCAAATCGACCATCGGGCTGTGGCCCAGCCGCGCATAGCGTCGTTCCCACCACACCCAGGCAATCACCAGCGCCAGGCCCACCAAGAGCCACAGCCAGGTGAGCGCGGAGGCGCGCGACTCCATGAACGGAAACAAAATGGCAAACACCGCCAGCCCCAGCAGCACCGAGCCCATCGGGTCCAGCGCGCGTAGCATATGCAGCACGCGCTGCGAGAAGCTGGTGGCGCCGCGTGGGCCGCGATGAAATAGCGGTTTGGGAAACCAGGCAAACGCCATGATGAGCGTCGCGATACCGATGGGCACGTTGACCAAAAATGTCAGCCGCCAGCCGATGTTAACGCCGCCAAGCTCGATCAAAAGCCCGCCAATCACCGGGCCAATGCCCACCGAGACGCCCACCGCGCTGCCAAAAAAGCCAAACGCGCGCCCGCGCTCACCGCCACGAAAATACTGCTGGATCATACCCACGCCCTGCGGATTTAAAAGCCCCGAGCCAACCCCCTGGATAAACCGGGCCACATTGAGCGAGGTGGCATCGGGGGCAAATCCGGAGGCCACCGACGCCGCGGTAAACACCGCCACGCCGATAATAAAAATGCCGCCACGCCCCATGAGATCACCGGCGCGCCCCGCCGCGACCAGCACCACCCCGAAGGTTAGCGCATAGCCCGAGAGCACCCACTGCAGGTCCGACTGCGACGCAGCCAGGCCTTCCTGAATGGCGGGCAACGCTACGTTGACAATACTCACGCTGATCAGCGACATCGAGATAGCGGCCAGCAACACCACCAGAATACGCCAGCGCACCGGGTCTTCGATAACGTCATCATCTGGCTTGTTTGAATCAACCTGCCTCTGCACGGGTCATTGCCTCCCTTCACCCCGGCAGATTCACCGGATAGCTGTGCCCAATAGCCAAAACGACGGGCATTGTGGCGGCACCAACCGCCCCACCGCGCTGCTCAAAAGCCTAACCTTACGGGGTATTAGCTGCAACGCTGGTACACGACACATCCTCCATGCGCCCTTTTTCTCCCCCTCTACTCAGACGGGGCAACACTTGAAAACGGCATATACACTGCATATTTAACGACCACCAACACAAGGAACATTATATGACCCGACTAATGCCAGTTTTAACTCGACTAGGGTCGCTGGGCGCTATCGTGTTGTTATCGCTGCCCAGCGCTACGTTAGCCGGCGGCAAGGCCACTATCAGTACGAACCAGCAGCCGGTGCAGCCCGGCCAAAGTACGCCCACCGACAAGACAAGCGAAACAACGACCATTACCTGGCGCGACGCCGAAACTCTACGCATGGATATAGGCGACGACACTGATTACATGCTCGTACGCGACGGCAAGATGTATATGGTCAGCGAGAGCGAGGGCGAGATAAACGTCATGGACCTGTCCGGCATGAGCGCCATGGTTCAGGCGATGGCAAGCTCGGGAATAAATGACGACAACCCGTTCGGTAGCATCGAGTCGATAGAAGCCACCGGCGCAACCGCTAACGTGGCAGGCATCGCAGGGCAGGTGTATCGCATCACCTCGATCAACGCGAACAGCAGCCCCGAGACCGTTGACGCCGTTTTAACCGACGATCCGTTAGTCATAGAGATGACCCAAGCCTACCTGACATCAATAACCGCCATGGCCGGTCCGGCGTTAACCCAAGCCTTCGAGAGCAGTCTACCGGACGATAACCGCGGCCTGCTGAGCATGGAAGATCAATTCCGGATTGACTCGATCAATCGCTCCGATCCTCCCGCAGCCACATTTGAACTGCCCGCCGAGCCCGTCGGCCTTGAGAGTTTGCTTGAAGGCATCACCATCGAATAAACGTACACACGG
The DNA here is from genome assembly GCA_030454225.1 of Vreelandella subglaciescola. Classification (GTDB taxonomy): domain Bacteria; phylum Pseudomonadota; class Gammaproteobacteria; order Pseudomonadales; family Halomonadaceae; genus Vreelandella; species Vreelandella subglaciescola_A. Next base: position 21,316 of record JAKDRW010000023.1, read on the forward strand.
CAGCGTCATCGCCCATGTGCTACAACGTATGAACGCAGATGCGCTCGGCACGCTGCGTTGGCCTCTCGTTTTGCATTTCGCCAACCTGCTGCCCTTCAAGGCAACCGGCTGTACCAGGGAGGATTTCCCATTGATCGGCGAACGCGATGTACTGGTCATCCATGATGACCGCATGCTGGCCCACCGGCCGGATGTCAAAACCCCTTTTCAGCCCGGCAAACTGGACAGCCGAATACAAGCGATACTTGGCAGGCTATTTGATGGCGCCGCTATCCCGTGGAGCTATCCGGAACATCCGGGACGACTCTCGGCCATTACCGATTTATTGACGCTTGAGCCCGTGCCGGGGGTTCGCTACGAAACCGCCCATGCGGCCACTCAGGAGCAGCTGGGGCGTGTACATGCCACCTCCTACCTTGAAACTATCTATGCGCTGCGCGGCAAGCAAACCTGGCTCGATGTGGATACCACCGCGGTGTCTCCCGGCAGCATCGACGCCGCCGAGGTCGCGGCGGGTTCGGCGATTGCCGCCGTGGATGCGGCTGTCAACGGGCGCGCCGGCAGCGCTTTTGCCCTGTGCCGGCCGCCTGGTCACCATGCGGGCTCGGTCAGGGCGCGGGGCTTCTGTCTGTTCAACAACGTCGCCGTGGCCGCCGCGCACGCGCATACCGTGCTGGGCTGCGAGCGCGTGCTGATCATTGACTGGGACGTTCACCACGGCAACGGGACACAGGATATTTTCTGGACCTCTCCCAACGTAATGTTTTTTGATACCCACCGCGCAGCGCCTTTTTATCCCGGCACCGGCAACAAGGAAGAAATCGGCGAAGGCCTGGGCGAAGGCTTGACGGTTAACGTCCCTCTGCCCGCCGGCTGCGGCGATCTAGCCCTGGTGCATGCCTACCGCGAAATACTGGTTCCCGCCGTGGAATGGTTTCAACCGGACGTGATCCTCGTCTCCGCAGGGTTCGACATGCACCGCCTCGACCTGTGTATGAACCTCAGCTTCAACGGCTTTGGCATGCTGACCCGTATCGTGCAGGAGTTGGCTGACCAGCACTGCAACGGGCGCCTTGCCATGATACTCGAAGGCGGCTACCACCTTGAGTCCCTGTCACGCGGCGTACACACGGTACTTCAAGTGCTTGCCGGCGGCTCCGCGCAGGAAAGCGAAGAGCCCGGCATGCACGATGTCCAAGAGCTGATCGCTTTCCATAAAGAGGCGTTCAGGTAAATGGATAGAAAGCATACAGCGCTCGTCAGCTGTCCTGCAGCTGTGCCGCACTTTCGCTGTCGTCAGAGGCCTCCACTTGCAGGTAGCCATCGAGCGCCTGACGCAGATCGGGGGTCAGTTTTTCTGCGTGAGCGATGCGCGCGTAAAAAAGCGTGAAGTAGATGACTTTAATGGTGGCAACGAGCCGCGCAAAAATCGCGTTGCCGATGCAAGAGAGAAAAATCAGCACGAAAAGCGGAAACCAGCTGAACACGGTTGCTGTATCCACCGGCAGCCAAGCCGGAATCGTGCTGAACAGGTCACCCAGAGGGCCGGCAGAAAAAGCCGCCGGCAGAAAATCGCCAAAGAACAGCCCGGCCAATACGCCAATTATGCCGGCGATCAGGTACAGAGGCGACATAATGGTGCGCAGCACACCCCCCATGATATCGACCCCAAACACGCCGCCCAAGGTTTCGGGGACGTGATCCTTAAGCACGCCGAGACGCATGCAGCCGTCCTTGACCCCCAGCTTGTCGATGGCAAAGACCGGCAGCAAAAAATGGGTAACGAGGTCCCCAAGCTCACCGAGTGCTCCAAGCAGCAGCGACATAAACCCCTTGCTGCCGTCTTGCTGACGTGTAATCCATGCGCGCAGCATATCGACCAGGCCAAGAATAAATACCTGCCGTTTCATCCCGGTAAGCTCTGCCTTCGCCGCTTTCACAGTCGCATCTTTACCGCACGCCGTATCGAAGACGAGCCGGCTCAGCCTTAGTTCCAAACGGTTATAAAAGAAAAATTTATAAACGAACAGGATAATGCTGAACAGAAACATCCAGGCCGCGGTACCGCCACGTCCTATAATAACGGCGGCAATCCCGCCAAAGAAAAGCACGACAACCAGCGACGCATAAAGGCTCATCTTGACGACGGGAACCAAAATGTCCTTATCACGCCCGACTATCGTAAACGTATTCTTGACAAGGTAGCCAAGCTGCGAGACCCGGTCACCGATTGATGGCTTGGTAAATTGCATGGCGGCGTCCTCTGTGTCGGTATCGGTCTGATAAACGCCCTCTGGCGCTCTCAGGGTATCGGCACAGCCTATCCGGGCTCGGCTTCTGCGTCCCCCTCCATTCAGACGGGACGGTACCCAAAAGACATGGACATATAGGCCGGAAGTGCCTTTAAACATGTGTCGCTAAACGTTGCGGGAGAAACACACGGACACAAAAAAGCCCGCTCGAGGCGGGCTTCTTCGTTATATTCTGGCGGAGGAGGAGAGATTCGAACTCTCGAAGCCTTTCGGCTTACTCACTTTCCAGGCGAGCTCCTTCGACCACTCGGACACTCCTCCGCAAACTGTCGTTCCAAGCATTTAGCGCATCGCTTTTATGCGTTAGAACGGCGCGTATGTTAACGATCGATGCGCGCAATAGCAAGCTTTTTCGACACCTTGCGCTATGAACCGGCAGCAGGGAGTACCACATAGCGCCCGCTGGCTTCCAAACAACGGGTGGCACCGCAGTCAACCGTCTGAGTCAGCGTAATGCGGCCTTTGCCGCGAGTGCGCAGATAGTCGCTCAGGCTTGCGGTCGCCTGCGCCTCCGTCGGGCCGCACTCCAGCCGATAGTCGCCGGTAACCGGTGCTAGAAATCGCTGGCTGGACTCCGCAATGACGACACTGCGGGCAACCCCCCGGCGGCGCAGCCAGAGCGTTAGCCAGCACCAGCCGGCAAGCGTGGTCTGGGCGGCCAGCGCACCGCCAAAACCGGTGCCTTTGTCGTTCAGGCTGGGGGCAACCGCCAGCTCCCACACCAGGCGTTCGCCCTGCCAGTGCATAGCGGTAATGCCCAGCTCGCCGGCCAGCGGAATGGCGTTGTATAGCCACGCCTGAAACGCCGCCAGGTCGTCGTCCCCCTGCGGCAGGTCAAGCGCTGGATACGCCGCGCCCGGCGCGCGCAATGTCATCAGTTCAGGCTCACTGGCTTAACCCCATCAACTCAGCCCCAGCGTTCGACGAAATCGGCGGTGGCGTGCACAGCCACGGGCTTGTGTCGCCCGCCCAGCGTGCCCAGATAAAGAAAGCCGACCAGCTCGTCGTTCTCGCTAAGGCCAAGCCCTTTGTGCACCACCTTATCGAAGGCATATTTACCGGTGCGCCACATCGCGCCCAGGCCCTGCGCGTGGGCCGCCAGCAAAATACCATGGGCCGCGCAGCCCGCGGACAGCACCTGCTCGAGCTTGGGCACGCCCGGCACGTCGGGGCTGACTTTGGCGATAACGGCAATGATCATCGGCGCGCGCAGGGGCTTTTTGCGCGCACTATTCAGCGTGGCATCCGTGGCGTCGGGGTCGGCCTGGAACTCGGCTTCGGCGTAGAGCTCGCCCAGCCGTTCGCGCCCTTCTCCGCTGAACTCGATAAACCGCCAGGGGCGCAGCTCCTTGTGATCCGGGGCGCGCAGCGCGGCCTGGTAGATGACTTCAAGCTGGCCGGCATCGGGGGCCGGCGCGCCAAGTTTACCCATCGAGCTGCGGTCGTGCAGAAGCGTCAGTGCGTCCATCGGTGGCTCCGTTTCACATCAGTGGAGGCGCTACTCTAGCGCGCGTCTTACTGCCTGGCCAGCCGCAGCGGGCGGGGCGGCTGTAGCCCCGGCGTGGCGCGCCACGGGCTGATATCGAGCCCACCCCGGCGTACGTAGCGGGCCAGCACCAAAAGCTCGCTGGGAGCCGTCTGGCGCATCAGGTCGGTAAATATCTGCTCGACGCAGTGTTCGTGAAACCCCTGCTGCAGCCGGAAGCCGATCAGGTAGCGCAGCAGCCCTTCGCGGTCGAGCCGGGGGCCCTTGTAGCGCACCATCACGCTGCCCCAGTCAGGCTGACCGGTCACCGGGCAGTTGGATTTGAGCAGGTGCGAATGCAGCGTTTCTTCAACGATGGCGGCATCCTCGGCGTCAACGCGCAGGTAGTCGGGGCTGGGCGTATAGTCGTTGACCTCGATATCCAGCGCGTCGATGCACTCGCCCGGCAGCGTGCGCGGCGTAAGCGCTGGATCGTCAACGTCCAGCAGGTCAACACCCACGCGGCCGCCCGCCACCCGGGACAGATCGTGCTCAAGGGTCGCGGCAACGTCTTCCGTCGTGGCAAAACGGCTTTGGTTGAAGCTATTGAGATACAGCTTGAACGACTTGGATTCGATCAGGTGGGGCGCCTCGGCGGGCAGGCGAAAGCGCCCTACCGCGACCACCGGTTTGCCGCGCGCGTTGAGCCACGAAAGCTCAAAACCGTGCCATTCGTCTTCGCCTACAAACGGCAGCGCCGCGTCGGCCTCAATACCCAGCGCTACGCGGTTTTCGGCGCGCAGCAGCGGAAACAGCAGCGTGGCGTCGTAGTGCTCGGGGTACGTTGACGCACGCCCCAGCGGGGAGTGCTCAAGGTCTGTGTGCGTGGTTGCCATCAGTGTATCTCCTTGCTTAGCTGCGGATGCCGTAGCCGCGCTCCAGCATCGTCAGCGCCAGCGTATAAAGCACGATGATAAAGCCAAAAACGGCGGCGAGCGCCCAGCCTGCGGGAATGTCCGAGACGCCCAGAATGCCGTAGCGAAAAACGTTGACCATATACAAGATCGGGTTAAGCATCGACACGCCCTGCCAGAAGTCCGGCAGCATCGAGATAGAATAAAACACCCCACCCAGATACGTCAGCGGCGTGAGAATAAACGTCGGCACGATGGAGACATCGTCAAATTTTTTGGCCAGCAGCGCGTTGATGAAGCCGCCGATGGAAAACAGCGCCGAGGTCAGCACTACCACCAGCACGGTTAACAGCGGGTGCTCCACCGTCAGCTGGGTAAAGAACAGCGACACCACCGTCACGATAGCGCCAACGCCGAGCCCACGCGCCATGCCGCCCAAAATGAAGCCGCTCAGAATGACCCAGCTGGGCATCGGCGAGACCATCATTTCTTCGACGCTGCGCTGAAACTTGTTGGAAAAAAAGCTCGACGCCACGTTGGAGTAGCTGTTGGTGATGACCGCCATCATGATCAGCCCGGGGACGATAAAGTCCATGTAGCTGAAATTATCCATGGTGCCGATGCGCGAGCCGATCAGGTTGCCGAAAATAATGAAGTACATGGCCATGGTAATCGACGGCGGCAAAAGCGTTTGCGGCCAGATGCGGGTAAACCGCTTGATTTCCTTGATCACCAGCGTCAAAAGCGCGACCAGCGTTTGCGTGGCATTCATGCCTTGTCCTCCTGTTCGCGAGTCGTGGTCGCAGGCTCGCTGCCGTGCACCATGGAGAGGAACATCTCTTCCAGCCGGTTGCTGCGGTTACGCATGGAAACCACCTGAATACCCTCGGCGTTCAGAGCGTCAAACACATCGTTTATCCGCTGACCGCGATGTATCACCACCGCCAGCTGCGAGGGCTCGGTCAGAAAAGCCTCAAAGCCTTCGATGGACGGCGCGTGGTCAAGCCCGTGCGCCAAATCAAACAGGAAGGTTTCGGTACTCAACTCTGCCAGCAGCTCGCGCACGCTGGTATTACGGACGATGTCGCCGTGGTTGATAATGGCGATATTGCGACACAGGCTTTCGGCTTCTTCCAGGTAGTGCGTGGTAAGAATGATCGTGGTGCCTTCATCGCGGTTGATGCGGCGCATGTATTCCCACATGCTGCGGCGCAGCTCGATATCAACCCCGGCGGTGGGCTCATCAAGAATCAATAGCTTAGGGCGGTGCATCAGCGCCCGGGCGATCATCAGGCGGCGCTTCATCCCGCCGGAAAGCATGCGCGCGCTGCCGTTACGTTTGTCCCACAGTCCCAGGTCGGTGAGTAGCTCCTTGGCGCGCGGCAGCGCTTCGCGGCGGGGCATACCGTAATAGCCCGCCTGAGCGATAACGATATCGATCACCCGTTCGAACTGGTTGAAGTTGAACTCCTGGGGCACCACGCCAAGCTGGTACTTGGCGCGGGAAAAGTCCTTGTCGATATCAATGCCGAACAGCGATACGCGCCCGGCAGTTTTTTGCACCAGCGAGCACACCACGCCCAGCGTGGTCGATTTGCCCGCGCCGTTGGGGCCCAGCAGCGCAAAGAAATCGCCCTGCTCCACGTCCAGATCAATACCTTTCAACGCGTTAAAGCCGTTGCCATAGACCTTGGTGAGGCCACGGATCGACAATGCCGGTTCGGCCATGAAAATGTCCTGTCAGCAAGAATGGTACGCCTTGAGCAAGGCGTATAATAACGGGTAAATATTAGGGCATTAGCGCGATTTTCAAGGCGCCGGGCGCGCCCGATGCCAAGGCGACCAGACGCCAAAGACGACCGGTCAGGCACGCAAAAAAACGACCGTTAGCAAGGCTAATGTCGGGATAACAGCGGATAAACTGCAGGTTTTGGATAGAGCGTTCGGGGCTGAACGTTTGAAATAGGCGGCCCGATATTGACCGTTTGATGCGCTTGGAGCGGGAAAGGAGATTCGAACTCCCGACCCTCGCCTTGGCAAGGCGATGCT